>DASYAU010000056.1:0-51839 GCA_036501185.1 Candidatus Korobacter sp.
GTTGATCATACGAATCTTCCGGTCGCGAAAATTTCACCAGCTCGACTTTTTGGAACTGGTGTTGCCGGATGATCCCACGCACATCTTTTCCGTAGGATCCCGCCTCGCTGCGGAAGCAGGGCGTATAGGCGGTTAACGATATCGGCAACTGTCCGCCGTCCACCGTCTCATCGCGATACAAATTCGTCACGGGCACTTCCGCTGTCGGGATCAGGTACAGGTTCCGTTCTCCGTGCGGCACCTTGAACAAGTCCGCTTCGAACTTCGGCAACTGCCCCGTACCGTACATTGACTCCGCATTCACCATGAACGGCGGCAGCACTTCCGTGTACCCGTGCTGCTTGGTATGCAGGTCAAGCATGAAGTTCATCAGGGCCCGCTCCAGCTTCGCGCCCATGTCCCAGTAAACCGCGAACCGCGCACCCGTTATCTTCGACGCTCGCTCCAAATCGAGCACGCCCAACTGCTCACCCAGCTCCCAGTGCGGCTTCGGCGTGAAGTCGAACTTCGGTGGCGTGCCCCACTTCCTCACCTCGACGTTGTCGTGCTCGCTCTTGCCCACCGGAACGCTCTCGTGCGGCAGGTTCGGGATGCTCAGTAGGATCTCGCGCATCGCGGTCTCAGCGACCTCGGCATTCTTCTCCAGCTCGCTAATCTTCTCGCGCGCCACCTTCGTTTCTTCGATCAGCGCGGTAGCGTCCTGCTTGTTCTTCTTGAGCTGCGCGATCTGCTCGCTCGCCTTATTGCGTTGCGCTTTCAGCGTCTCGGCTTCGGTAATCGCGGCGCGCCGCTGAGCGTCGATCTGCGGAAAGTCCTTCAGAATCGCCGCCGGGTCCATCCCGCGCTGGCGCAGCTTCTCTTCCACAAGGGGCAGGTTGTCACGTACGAATCCCAAGTCAAGCATACGTAATCAGGGTATCAAAACCTCTGCCGCGCCGCCGTGACGTACGCGGTTAGGCCAGCCATCGTAAAATGAAGGCAGCTCGATGAAACCCAACCTCTCCTTACCCGCCAAGCCCGCCGAACAGGACGACCCGCTCCTGTTTGACATGAGCGTGAGCTTCTGCGGCATCACCCTGAAGAACCCGGTCATCGCCGCCAGCGGCACCTTCGGCTACGGCATCGAGTTCGAAGACATCGTCACCATCGACAAGCTCGGCGCCTTCGTGGCCAAAGGCCTCTCCAAGGAACCGATGCCCGGCAACCCGCCGCCGCGCCTCTGGGAGACCGCCGCTGGCATGCTCAACGCCATTGGACTGCAAAATATCGGTGCCCGCGCGTTCATCGAGGAAAAACTCCCGCTCCTCCGCAAGCTCAAGGACGCTCCCGTCATCTGCAACGTTTTCGGCTACTGCGGCGAAGACTACGAAGAGACCATCCGCATCCTCAACGACGGCCCGGGTATCACCGCCTACGAGCTCAACGTCTCCTGCCCCAACACCAAGCACGGCGGCATTACGTTCGGCAGCGATCCTGACCTGCTCGCGGAAGTTGTCTACCGAGCGAAGCGAGTCGCCCAGCGTCCATTGATCGTCAAACTCTCGCCTAACGTCACCAGCATCCCGCAAGTGGCGAAAGCCGCGGCCGACGCCGGTGCTGACGCCCTGTCGCTCGTCAACACCTTCGTTGGCATGGCCATCGATCCCGAGACTCGCAAGCCGCGGATCTCCAATGTCACCGCCGGCCTCTCCGGCCCCGCCATCAAGCCCATCGCGCTTCGCATGGTTTACGAAGCGGTGAGGAGCGTCTCGATTCCTGTGATTGGGATTGGCGGCATCAGCACCGCCGAAGACATCATTGAGTTCCTGCTCGCGGGCGCGAGCGCCATCGAAGTCGGCACCGCCAACTTCTGGGATCCGTGCGCCAGCGAACGCCTCGTCGATCAGTTGGAAAAATGGTGTCTCGAACACCGCGTGCAGAAAATCCGCGAGCTCATCGGCGGCGTGATCCTGCCGTAGGTGACCCTACGACTGCTCCCCAATAATCTTGGTCCGAAGTTCTTCGGGTAGTTTCTCGCGAATGTTCTCCGGCAGCCGGTCGTGCAACCGCTGTGCGCCGGTTCGTGCCGCGCCCACCAGCACCACTGGTGCCGGAGTCGCAATCGCCACCAAGAGCCATACCAGCGCAGACAGCATCACGCCGGCCAGGGCCGCCAGTTCCAGGATGAACGCGTGCCTAGGAACAAAGTGGCGGATCACCGCGAACGCCAGCACGAACACAAATCCAGACGCCGTTGCAAGCACCATCAGTCCAATATCGATTCCACGGTGCAGCCGCTGCCGCGAACGGCAGTAGTCGCACTCCGCGAAATGGCGCTCGTAGTCCTCGCGCATTTCGGGAGCTAGCCCGGAAATGTCATATCGCCATCCGGCAAGAATATTGCCGACGACCCGATCGGTGCATTGACTCATTCGCTAGAGAGTTACCGTCTGCAAGGGCTGGTCCTGGCGGGCCAGCATCAATTTATTTCCAAAAAGATTGCCATGCCTGTCCAGTGCGCGTTCCGCTGCCGTGCGGGCAACCTCAGGGTGGTTGTTCTGCTCAGAAAGATGCGCCAGGATCAGGTACTCTGCTGCTCCATCATAGTCGTTCACAATAAAATCCGCGAGCGCGTCATTGGACAAGTGCCCCAGCCGTGAAAGGACACGTTGCTTGACGGACCATGGATACGGCCCAACGCGCAGCATCTCTACATCGTGATTAGACTCGACCACCAGCATTTGGCAACCACGGATATGGTCTTTCACGCTTACCGGCATATAGCCCAAATCGGTAGCAATCGCCGCCTTGATTCCCTCCGCCCGGAACGTGAATCCCACCGGGTCGGCTGCATCGTGCGGAATCGTGAACGGCATGATCGCAATATCGCCGATCTGGAAACTGCGTCCGGACTCAAAGTTCTCTACGCGTTCCAGGTTCACTTTGTTCCCCTGGCTGTCGTGAGCGGACTTCAGGTACGCACGTAATGTAGATGCCGTGATGAATACCGGGATTCGCAGTTTCTTGGCCAGCACATTGAGCCCGGCAATGTGGTCGCTATGCTCGTGCGTGATCAGGATCGCGTCCAGCGCGCACGCATCGCATTCGGCCTTCGCTAAACGAAGCAGCGTTTCCTTGCACGAGAGTCCGGCGTCAACCAGCAGTCGCGTTTGCGAACTCGTGACAACCGTGCTGTTGCCTCGGCTGCCACTCGCTAACACCGTGATCGACACCGCCATACCCGCAGCATAGCCGGATTCGCTGACTCAAAATAGTAACTAAAGCATTAACATGAGGAAAACACGGCACCAACCGTGGCCGTCTGCAGCGGAACGCTACAATAAAGGGCGCCGAGACAAATGCACCGCCTAATCACTTTCTTCTTGTTGACGGCCACGTCAGCCGCATTCGTGGCGTTGGGCCTTTTGCTCGCCTTTAAGCCGGCGCTTTACGCGAGATGGGTAGCGTGGTCCGGACCGAACAGATTGTGGACTCGCAAATGGGATGCTTACAGTTCACAATCCAGAAGCGTAGGGCTCGCTTTCGCAGTGTTCGGTTTGACTGCGCTCGCTTTGAGCATCTGGATCTATTCGTTCGAATGAGTTTTTTCGATCATTCCTTTTTTTTGTCGAAGACGTTCTCGATGAACAGCCGCATATAAGCGCCGCCAATCGCACCCGGAATCGCCGCCAATCCCGCCGCCAGAGCTCCAATCACCGCCGCCCGCGAGACCTCTGCGGGGTGCTGAACCTTCCGAATAATGTCCACGATCGGCACCAGCGGAACTACCGCAATAATCCAGCGCCACGGCCGCTCGCGGTGCCACAACCCCAGCACCATCGTCGAGAACATCACCCACAGAAATGTGAGCCCCTGCTCCGGCACGTACACATGGATCGCCGCCGCGATCACCCCGAACAGCACGCCAACGATCCAGACGATCATCTAATACCTGTAGAAGCCTCTCCCGCTCTTCCGCCCGAGCCAGCCCGCATCCACCATCTTGATCAGCAGCGGACACGGCCGATACTTCGGATCGCCGAGCCCTGCCTGCAACACACGCATGATGTCGAGGCACACATCCAGCCCAATGAAGTCTGCGAGCGTCAGCGGGCCCATCGGATGCGCCATGCCGAGCTTGAATACCTCGTCCACCGCTTCCGGCGTCGCGACGCCTTCCATCACCGCATACATGGCCTCGTTGAGCAGCGGCATCAGCACCCGGTTCGAAACAAATCCGGGAGCATCATTCACTTCCACCGGCGTCTTCTCCAACTTCTCAGACAGCGCTTTTACCGTTGCGTAGGTTTCATCGCTCGTCGCCAGCCCGCGGATCACCTCCACCAGCTTCATCACCGGCACGGGGTTGAAGAAGTGCATCCCAATGACTTTGTCGGCGCGCTTCGTCACTGCCGCAATCTTCGTGATCGAAATCGACGACGTATTTGTCGCCAGGATCACCTCGGGCTTACACAGCGCGTCGAGTTCTCGAAACAGCTCCGACTTAATCTCAAATTTTTCCGAAGCGGCTTCCACCACGAAATCGCATTCCGCGAGTTGCTTCCGGTCCAGCGTCAGGTGGATACACTCCAGTGCCGCCTCGCACTGCGCCGCGGTCAGCTTATTTTTCGCGACCTCACGCTCCAGGTTCTTCTTGATCATCTGCACGCCGCGATCGAGAAACGCCTGCTGCACATCGCAAAGCACCACTTTGTACCCGGCCTTGGCGAACACGTGCGCAATGCCGTTGCCCATAGTCCCGGCGCCAATCACACCCACCTTGCGGATCTCCATAATTGCCTTCCCGTCTCGAAGGAAACTCACGAGTTTACCAGACGCAGTGGGTGCCCCGTCCTTATCTGAGAAGCAGATAGGACGGAGGCGGATGAATTCCGACGCGGAATCTGCCTTTGATTTTTATAAGAGGATCGAAGGAAAGCTGGCTCAGCCCTGGTAGTTGAATATCATCGAAACTTCATCAACCAGAATCGTGTCTCCTGGCATCAATTCCCGCTCATGTTGCACCATCGCTGTGTTCACGCGTACGGGAATACCGCTGCCCGCGTCCGAGATGAAGTATTTCTCGTCGCGTCGCATGATCACTGCGGCCATCTTCGGGGCGAACCAGCGTTGCAGATGTACGGTGGCATTTTCAGCTTTGCCGATAATCGTTTGCAGCTTGTCGAGCACGTACTCCGGAGCGTCCGTTTTACCGTTCAGCACCACCAGCGTCCCGAGCTTCGGCTCCAGCTTCGGAAGGTTCGGATCGTTTTCGAATTCCAGGATATGTCGGCCCACGTGAATCGTATCGCCATTCACCAGCGTAGCTCGCGACACTTTCTGCCCGTTCACGTAGGTGCCGTTGGTGCTGTTCTGGTCGTAGAGAATGAATTGTCCGTTTTCCGGCACAATACGAGCGTGATGCCCCGACACGGACAGATTGTCTACATGAATGGCGTTTTCCGAAAGGCGCCCTATTGTGACGGCCTTCTCGGAAATGGCGTACTCTCGCAGCACGACGTTGTCGAGCTTCAGAAAGAGTCTTGCCATTTCGGACTGCCTCCCCACATGGCCCGCTCGTACCAAGTCTTATCCACGAAGTGCATCACCAGGCACGTAATGTTGTCCTCGCCGCCCCGCAATCGCGCCGCTTCGATGAGCGCATCGCATGCCACCTGCGGATTGTCGGCGGCCAGCAGAATCTTCAAAATCTGCTCTTCACTCACGTGCTTCGTCAATCCGTCGGTGGTCAACAGCAACCGGTCGTCATGGGCCGCGGCAATATCGGTCAAGTCCGGCTCCGCGTCTTCCGATCCCAGCGCTTGCAACAGCACGTTCTGCACCTCGGACCGGTTCGCCTGCTCCTTCGTCATCAGGCCACGCCGTACGTGCTCGGCTACCAGCGAGTGATCGTTCGTGAGCTGCTCCATCTGCCCTTCGCGCACCATGTAGACCCGCGTGTCGCCTACGTGACCAATGGCAAAGAAGTCGTCCTCCACCAGTACCGCAGCCACGGTTGATCCCATGCCAGTGCGCTCCTCTTTCCTGGCAGAGGCTTCGCAGATGCTTTTATTTGCTTTGTGGATCGCCGCGCCTAGCAGCTTAGCCCGGGTAGAGAGGCCGTTATTGGAAAGCACAACTTGTTCCGAAGTCTCGAGCTTGGCCTGATCGCGAAAGTACTTCAGCAGCGTGTCCACGGCGACCTTGCTGGCAACCTCGCCGGCTGCCTGCCCACCCATGCCGTCGCATACCACGTATATGCCGTAGCGAGTGTCGTAGCCAAAGTTGTCTTCGTTGTTGATCCGGACGCACCCTACGTCGGATCGTCCTGCGACTTCCAGCTCCAAAGCCATGACGCCTCAAAACAATGTGTTCTTCGCCGAAATTAGCGCCATCCTATCTCAACTCGGCACTTTCGGGAAATCTTCTTGTAGCACAGTCGTAACTAGCTGCGCTCTCTACACACTTTACTTTACAAAAAGAAAGGCCGCCTCGGGGCGGCCATATCTTTGAAGCAGCCCTAGTGACTTCCGCCAGTGTTCGCGGTTGTATGTCCGGCCACCTGCAGACGCACTTCCGCCCGCCGCACCGCACTCAATGCCCGCTGATAATCCAGCTCCGCGCCGGCGTGTTGCAGCCGCTCCTCGGCACGCTTCTTGGCCTCCTGCGCGCGTCCCGTGTCAATCTCTTCCGGCTTCTCAGCGCTTTCCGCCAATATCGTCACCTTGTTCGGCAGTACCTCGGCAAATCCCCAAGCGACCGCCAGGTAATTCGTCGCACCGTGCGCGGTATAGCTGATCTCGCCGATCGCAAGTTCGGTGATCAGCGGCGCATGTCCAGGCAGGATCCCGAGGTATCCGTTCTTCCCCGGAATCTGCATCTGCTCGGCCACGTCCTTCAGCACCATCTTGTCTGGCGTGACAATTTCGAGTTCGAAGGTCTCTGCCATTCTCTACAAGTTCCTCAGCGTTTCAGTCTTCTAACCTCTCGACCGATTGACGTCATTAAGGCGGGGTCCCCGCGAAGCGCCTCTTTGCGCTTCGTGGGGTAGCTATGCGTGCGCCTTCATTTTCTCTGACGCTTCCAGCACTTCGTCGATCGTCCCCTTCATATAGAACGCCTGCTCGGGGATGTCGTCGTGCTTGCCATCGAGAATCTCTTTGAAGCTGCGCACCGTGTCCGCAATCTTCACGTAGCGTCCCTGGAAGCCGGTGAACTGCTCGGCCACGTGGAACGGCTGCGAGAGGAAGCGCTGGATTTTGCGTGCGCGCGATACGGTCAGCTTCTGGTCTTCGCTCAACTCGTCGATGCCGAGAATCGCGATGATGTCCTGCAGGTCCTTGTAGCTCTGCAAGATTCCCTTCACGCCCTGTGCCACGTCGTAATGTTCCTGGCCCACAATGCGCGGATCCAGAATGCGCGACGTCGAACCCAGCGGATCGACCGCCGGATAAATTCCGATTTCCGTCAACGCACGCGAAAGTACTGTCGTCGCGTCAAGGTGAGCAAACGTCGTGGCCGGCGCCGGATCGGTCAAGTCGTCAGCCGGCACGTAAATCGCTTGCACCGACGTCACCGACCCCTTCTTTGTCGACGTAATCCGCTCCTGCAGCTCGCCCATTTCCGAAGCCAGGTTCGGCTGGTATCCCACCGCGCTCGGCATACGGCCCAGCAGCGTCGAAACTTCCGATCCCGCCTGCGTGAAGCGGAAAATGTTGTCAATGAAGAGCAGCGTGTCCGTTCCCTCGACGTCGCGGAAGTATTCCGCCACCGTCAGCGCCGTCAGCGCCACCCGCAAACGCGCTCCAGGAGGCTCCGTCATCTGCCCATACACCAGCGCCGCCTTCGACTTGCTCGGATCGCCCGGCGTAATCACGCCCGCTTCCGAGAACTCCAGCCACAAGTCGTTGCCTTCGCGGGTACGCTCGCCAACGCCGCCGAACACGCTGAATCCACCGTGCTGCTTCGCGACGTTATTGATGAGCTCTTGAATCACGACCGTCTTGCCCACGCCCGCACCGCCGAACAACCCGATCTTGCCGCCCTTCAAGAACGGCTGGATCAGGTCGATCACCTTGATGCCGGTCTCGAACATCTCAGCCGTCGTCGCCTGCTCGTCAAACGCCGGCGCCTGGCGATGAATCGGATCTTTCCTGTCGGTCACGATAGGCCCAAGCTGATCGACCGGCTCACCGATCACGTTCATTACACGACCCAACGTTCCACGGCCGACCGGAACGCTGATCGGCCCACCCGTATCGATGGCCTGCATACCGCGTACCATGCCTTCGGTCGGTTCCATCGCGACGCAGCGCACCCGGCCTTCGCCCAAGTGCTGCTGGATCTCAAGAACCACATTGATCGGCGTGGGTACATCGAAGCCTTCGCTCGTTACCCGCACCGCGGTATAGATCAGGGGGAGGTGCGACTCCTCGAACTGCACATCCACCGCCGGTCCCGAAATCTGAATTACTCGTCCAATGTTCTGTGCCATATCAAACCTTTTGGCGGTCAGTGATTAGTGGTTAGTAATTAGCAAGCCCCAGTTGAGCTCGAAGCCAATTTCCACTTCACTCCGCATTTCCTAATCACTAATCACTAACTACTAATCACTCTTACAGCGCCGCTGCCCCGCTAACAATCTCGATAATTTCCTTCGTGATCGCAGCCTGCCGCGCGCGGTTCATTGCCAGCGTGTACGAATCGATCATCTCGCCGGCATTGCGCGTTGCCGAATCCATTGCCGTCATACGCGCCGCATGTTCCGCTGCCACCGATTCCAGCATCGATCGAAAAATCTGCGCCGTCACATACTTCGGCAGCAGGCCGGCGAACAGCTCTTCCGGCGGCTGCTCGTAGATATAATCCACCTGCGAAGCCCCGAACTGCGCTGCCTTCTTATCAATCTCCGTGGTATCGCGTCCGTGCACACCCACGCCCGCTTCTTTCGCCGCTTCAATCGCACGCTTGCGCTCTTCCGGGCTCAACTTCTCTTCCTGGGCGATGTCCTGTTCGCCGATTTCCCTCACCGGAAGAATCCGCTCCACCACCAGGCGCTGCGCGATCATCGACTTGAACTCGTTGAAGATGAGATACACCGCATCGACTTCGGCTTTCTCGTAGCGTTCAATCACTGCCTCAGCAATGTCCTGCACTTCTTCAAACGTAACCTTGTTCAGTACGCCGACGTGCTCCGCAGTCACCTGGATGAGGCCCGCCCGCTTGTCTGCGCTGGCTTTTCCCACGGGATAGCGCCGCCGCATCGCGTCGCGCCCTTTGCGTCCGATGGATTCGATGTCTACATTCTTTCCTTCCATCGTGCCCAGGAACTTCAACGCCGACTTCAAGATGTTCGCGTTGAACGCGCCCGCCAGTCCTCGGTCGCCGGTCACCACGAGCAGGAGCACGTTTTTCTCTTCGCGCCGCGCCAGCAGCGGATGCACCGGGCCGCCGGTCTCCGGGTTGATCGTCTCCGCCCGGCTCACAAGCGACGACAGCACATTCGTCAGCATCTGTGCATACGGCCGTGCCGCCAGCGCGCGTTCCTGTGCCCGCCGCAACCGTGCCGCCGACACCATCTTCATGGCGCGCGTAATCTGCCGCGTGTTCTTCACGCTGCGGATTCGTCGCTTGATGTCCAGGATGCTTGCCATCGCTTATGCCTTGGCCTTTGCCGCTTTCCGCTCCGACAGGAAGCGCTCTTTTGCTTCCTTGATCGTCTTGTTCATGTCCGCTTTGATCGCGTCGTCCAACGCCTTTTTCTCTTCGATCGTGCGCAAAAGTTGCGGATTGGCCGTCTCCACGTACTGATACAGCGCCTTCTCGAATGCGCGCACTTCTTTTACCTCGATGTCATCGAGCAAGCCGTTCGTGCCGGAGTAAATGATCATGATCTGCTTCGAGAACGGCAGCGGTTCGAACTGGTTCTGCTTCAGCACTTCGACGAGCCGCTGGCCGCGATTGAGCTGCGCCTGCGTCGCCTTGTCGAGATCGCTTCCGAACTGCGCGAAGGCCGCCAGCTCGCGGTACTGGGCCAGTTCAAGCTTCAGGCTCGAACCCACCTGCTTCATCGCCTTGATCGCCGCCGAGAATCCCACGCGGCTCACCGACAATCCCACGTTTACCGCGGGCCGGATACCGGAGTTGAACAAGTCGGTTTCCAAATAAATCTGGCCGTCGGTAATGGAAATCACGTTCGTCGGAATGTACGCCGAAACGTCACCTGCCTGCGTTTCGATAATCGGCAGAGCGGTGATCGACCCGCCGCCCAGCTTATCGCTCAGCTTCGACGAGCGCTCCAGCAAACGGCTATGGAGATAGAACACGTCGCCCGGATACGCCTCGCGTCCCGGCGGACGCCGCAGCAGCAGCGAGATTTCGCGGTAGGCCGCCGCCTGCTTCGAAAGATCGTCATAGATGCAGAGGGCATGACGCCCGCTATCGCGGAAGAATTCCGCAATGGCGGTGCCCGAGTACGGCGCGAGATATTGCATCGGCGCCGGATCGCTGGCTGATGCAACTACCACGATCGTATACTCCATCGCGCCTGCATCTTCCAACGTCTTCACCACCTGCGCCACGCTCGACCGCTTCTGGCCGATCGCCACGTACACGCAGATCAGGTTCTTTCCCTTGTTGTTGATGATCGCGTCCAGAGCCACCGCGGTCTTGCCGGTCTGGCGGTCGCCAATGATCAGCTCGCGCTGTCCGCGGCCGATCGGGATCATCGCATCGATGGCCTTCAATCCCGTCGCCATCGGCTCGCGCACAGGTTGCCGGTCGATTACGCCCGGCGCAATGCGCTCCACAGGGTTGTACTTGTCAGTCTGGATCGGCCCCTTGTCGTCAATCGGCTGGCCCAGCGCGTTCACCACGCGTCCGATCATCGCTTCGCCCACCGGCACGCTCATGATCTTCCGGGTGCGCTTGACCTCGTCGCCCTCTTTGATCTCGTAGGCTTCGCCCAGCAGTACCACGCCCACCTGGTCTTCTTCCAGGTTCATCGCGATTCCCGAAATGCCGTGCGGAAAGGAAAGCAGCTCGCCCGCCATTACCTTGTCAATGCCGTACACGCGGGCGATACCGTCACCCACCGACATCACCGTGCCGACTTCGTCCACCGCGATCTTCGATTCGTAGTTCTCAATTTGCTCGCGGATCAGTTTTGTAATTTCGTCTGCTTTGATTTGCGCCATATTTATCTCTTGAGGAGTGCTCCGCGGCTACTTCGCGCTGAGTTGTTCCTTGATCTTTGCCAACTGGCCCCTGATAGAGCCGTCGTATACCGTGCTGCCGATGCGGATGATCGCGCCTCCCAGCAGCTCTCTATTGGTCTTGTATCGCGCGCGTACTTTCTTCCCGGAAACGCGCTCAATCTGCTGTTCAATCGCGACCCGGTCCTGATCGTCGAGCTCGTGCACGCTCGCCACCTCCGCATCGGTATAGCCGAGTCGCGTATTCAGCTCGAGTTCAAACTGGCGTGCAATTTGCGGAAGCTGCCTCACCCGCTGGTGATCGATCAGAACAGCCATGAAATTCCTGATGATCTTCACGATCCCCAACTGGCCTACGATCCCGTCCAGCACATGCCGCTTCTGTTCTGCGGCAATCGACGGGTTTTCCCAAACCTTTCGCAGGGTATCGTTCTCCGCCACCAGGTTTACAAGCGCCTTCAGGTCATGTTCCGCCACCGTCACATCGGTGCGCGACTCGAAAACTGCATCGGCCAGCGCCTTCGCATACCGGATACTTACGGACGCCATCTACCGACCGTCCTTTCCGAGCTGCGTTACGAAGTTCCGCACCAGCGCTTCATCTGTTTCCTGGTCGATCTGTAGTTTGCGCTCGGCCAGATCCACCGCGAGTCCTGCCGCCAGGGCTTTTAAATCTCGCCGTGCCTGCTTGCCCGCCGCTTCAATTTCTTTCTCCGCCGATTCCAGCACGCGCTTCACGTCCGTCTCAGCCTGGGCCCGGATCCGCGCCTCTTCCGCCGCCGACTCTTTCTCCGACGACCCCTTAATATCGTTTACCTCGGAATCCAGTCGCGAAAGCCGAGTCTCGATATCGGCTAGCCGCCGCTTCGCATCTTCACTTGCCGCGCGCGCCTCGGCAATGCCCCGCTGAATTGATTCATTCCGCTGCTTGAACATCGCCGGCAGCTTCGACTTCAGGGCGCCACCAATCGCCAGGAACAGGATCGCGAAGTTGATGAACATCGCGATCCAATAGGCCGTCTCCACGCTTACGCCGAGCAACTTCGCCAACTTCTGCACCATGGTCGAGTGCTTCAGCCCGGTGGTCTGGTCTTCCTTCTCCGCTTGGCCTTCCGCTGCTTTCGATTCCTTAGCGAGTTCCTCGCCGACGGCCGCGTTCGGGTTCTCCGGACGCTGCTGCTGCTCCGTGCTTTGCGCAGCGTTCTCCGGCTTTTGCTGCTGCGCCTCTTGCGCGCATACCGGCATTAAGGCCAGCATGAACATCGCTACCAAAATGATCGAGAAATTCCGCAGAGCTTTCGTCATAGTTGGCCGCCAAATGCCGACCCCGAAGAGCCAGTCGCCGGACGCAGCAACGCGCTCACGATCTCTGTGGCAAGCCGCTCCGCTTCAGCACGCAGTCCAATCTGCACCGCCTCCGACTCGGCCGCTATTCCCTTACGCGCTTCCGCGACTTTCGCTTCCGCCTTTGTGCGGGCATCCGCGACCGCATGCGCCCGCGCCTGGTCTGCAGCCTTGCGCCGCTCTTCCTGCGCCTTGTAGATTGCTGCCCGCGCCTCGCGCAGCTTCTGCTCATATTCCGCAGTCCGCGCCTCGGCTGCGGCAATATCCGTCCGCGCCTTCTGCACTGCTCCTGCCGTGCGCGCATGGCGCTCGGCCAGCACTCGCTGCAACGGCTTATGGATCAGCACGTGATACAGCAAGTACAGCGTGAGCAGCAGAATCTCCGTCGGTACCGCTCCGCGCAGAAGTTCGCCTATCTGTTTGAGAATCTGGTCCATTCTGTATTGATTGAGTCCTACTGACAGAAGAAGAATTAGAGGACTGAAACACATTAGGGTACTATTTACGCGGCCTCACCGTCAAACACGCATTCCCATTGTTTTCAGTCACATCACGTTCTCGCCAAGCAGCCTCCCAAGCACCGCGAAAAACCGCTTTAGACCAATTCGAAATACTGTCCTTCCGCACGCTTGACATGCCTGCGAATGGGGGTAGCATGGATGTATCACCTCCGATCCACTTCAGGATCGAACAGGCCTGAGGCCAAGGAAATGTCACCGCTCCTTGGCAGCAGGCCTGTTTTAATTTCCGCAACTTATTTGGCTTGATCGAGCGAGAAAACGCGAAACGAGAGTTTTTCGCCGTTCTTCTTCTGGAATTCCTTCGCGCCTCCTTGTCTCTGGAATCCCAGTTTCTCCAGCACGCGCATCGACGCCGCGTTTTCCAGCGAACAGTGCGCTACGATCCGGTTTAAGCAAAGATGGTCGAGTCCCCATTCGATAACTGCCGCTCCCGCCTCGGTCGCGAATCCGCAATTCCAGGCTGAACGCCGTAGAACATAACCGAATTCGGCGTCGCCAAGCTCCCAGTTCACCGTCAAACCGGTACCGCCGATCAAAGTGCTGTCTTTACGATCGATGATCGCAATCGGCCACTCTGCCCTCGGCTCGCGGCGCCTCTCCGCACCCCAGAATTGCAGCACCGATGCCGTCATCTCCGGCGTGTTCGGACCCCAACTAGTCCACCGCGTCACCATCGGATCGCCCGCGTACACCTGCACCGCCGCTTGGTCGGCAGGCACAAATTCGCGCAACTTAAGCCGCGGTGTTTGCAGGAACACGTCACCGACACTGTGAGCTTTCTCCGTCATCACTTTCTTTAGTGAGACTACTGTCCCCCACCGGCCGCAAACCTCTTAAAGAAGCTGTCTGCCTTCCACTCTGGCTTCTTGTTCCCGTCTGCCACATCCACCGTCAGAGTGCGGAACACATCTTCATACTTCGCCGCCGTCTCCAGGTTCACCGGTTGTTTCGTGTCGTCGGTGAGATTGTGATACCGCTCCTTCAGCCATTGATCCAATACCTTCCTGTCCGCGCTGTCTTTGTCCGCGCCGATGTCGAACATGATCGCCGGCACTCCCACCCTCACAAAGCTATACTGATCGCTCCGAATAAAAATGTTTCTCAATGGCTGCGGATCCGGCTGCACCGGAATGCCCCACTGCTTCGCGGCAGCTTCCAGATCGTCGCCCAGGTCCGATTCCTTCAGCCCGTATGCCGTGATGACTTTCATCGGAATTATCGGCAGGAACATATCAGTATTAATGTCCGCTACCATCTCCTGTGCCGGCACCGTCGGATGCAGCGCGAAATATCGTGACCCAAGCAGCCCTTTCTCTTCGCCCGTCACCCACACAAACAGCAGCGAGCGCTTCAATTTCTCCGGATGCTCCTTCAGCGACCGCGCCAGGTCGAGCAGCATCGAACTTCCCGCTCCGTTGTCCATGGCGCCATTGAAAATCTTGTCGCCATTCACCGCTTCGCCTTCACCCAAATGATCAATGTGTGCCGAAAGCACGACATATTCGTCCTTCAAGTTCGGATCGGCCCCCTCCAGCTTCGCCACTACGTTCGACGACTCGACGTTGTTGCGCTCAATCGCAGTGTTTGCCTTCAGCGAAACCTTGAGGGCGAAATGCGGCAATGCCCTCCGCTTGGCTCCGAGCGCCGCAATTTCCGCAAATGTATGCCCGGATCCCGCGAACAACTTCTCCGCCGAAGCCGGATTCATGAACGCCCCAACCTTCTCGCCTTCGGTCTCATTCAAATCCGCCAGCCGCATCGACGGCTGCAAACGGTTCCCCTTGATTCGCGCCCACGGAATGTCCATCGACGCCATGTTGGGCAGCGCGATCACACCCACCACACCTGCTGCCTTCAGCGCCTTCCAACGCTCTGCGCCGGATTGATAGTGCGACGCCAACTCCGTCGGCATCTCCGCCGGAGATCCGCTGAACATCACCGCGACTTTCCCCTTGAGGTCCTGTCCGGCGAGATCGTCGTAATTCTTTTCCGGAATTTTGAGCCCGTAGCCCACGAACACCAGAGCCGCCTCGACTTCACCGCCATCGGTGCGCCCTCCGAGAATCACGTCATCACCCAGGGTCAAGCGCTCAGGCTTCCCATCATTCACTAGTTCGAAATACGAGTGCGACTCATCCACGCGGCTCTCGAGCAGCGCCACCGGCTGATAAAACCCATCGGTGCCAGCCGGCTTCAGTCCGTCCGCCTTCGCCTGCTCCACCAGGAAGGCCTTCGCCGCTTTCTCGCCTTCGCTGCCCGTCAACCGGCCATCCATCTTGTCGTCAGCCAGCACATTCACGTAATGCCACCATTGCTTGCCGTCGAACTTGTAGGAATTCGCCGCCGACTGCGCCACGCCCACCACTGAGGACCCGATCAGCATCGCCAACACAAAAGTTTTCATCACCACCTCGCAAGGCTTTCCATTGTGCCACCACATCGTCACACGACAAAATCGCCGGCCTCCTGAACACTTCCGCTACAATCTTTGCATCCGATGTCAAAAGCTCTCTTCTTTCTTTTACTCATCTTCTCTGCAACTCCGTGGGCCAATCCTCCTATCGCTCTCCTTTGTGGATTGATCTTCGCCTTCATCGCTAACCATCCCTACCTCGACCACTCCCGCAAGCTCACGAAGTACCTACTCCAGGCATCGGTCGTCGGGCTCGGCTTCGGCATGAACTTGCAGCAGGTCATCCGCGCCGGACGCAGCGGCTTCATCTATACCGCCCTGGGCATCACCTTCGCCATGCTTTGCGGATGGGCGCTCGGCAAACTCTTCCGCGTCGAACCGCGCCACGCGTTCCTCATCTCCACCGGCACCGCCATCTGCGGAGGCAGCGCTATCGCCGCCGTCGGCCCTGTGGCCAACGCCACTGCCGACGAAATGTCCGTCTCCCTCGGCACGATCTTTATCCTCAACTCCGTCGCTCTCCTCACCTTCCCAACCATCGGCGCACACCTCCACCTAACGCAAAATCAGTTCGGACTCTGGGCCGCCCTCGCAATCCACGACACCAGCTCCGTCGTCGGCGCCGCCGCCAAATACGGCGCCGTCGCCCTCGCCATCGGCACCACCGTCAAATTAGCTCGCGCCCTCTGGATCGTCCCCATGACCCTCGCTACCTCCGCCGTCGTCCGCCGCCAAACGCACTCGGCAAACAAGAAAGTCAAAATCCAGTGGCCGTGGTTCATCCTCTTCTTCTGCCTCGCCGCCGTCGCCAACACCTATCTCACCCGCGGTGCCCGTGCCTATCACGACCTCAACTACATCGCTAAGCTCGGCCTCGACGCCACTCTCTTTCTCATCGGCGCCAGCCTTAGTCCCGCATCCTTAAAACGCGTAGGCGCACGCCCGCTCATCCACGGCATAACTCTGTGGCTCATCGTCGGATCTCTAAGCCTGTTCCTTATCCGTGCCGGCTGGATCTCAATCTAAGTTTTTTGGGGAATGCGTCCTACTGATCCCTGCTTGTCCCTAATGTTGCCGCCACTAACTTCATCGCCCTGCCCCACACTTCGCGCGCCGAACCTTGGTTCTCACCATAGGCCCTGAGATACAGCGTCCAATACAACCCAGCCTCTTGCGCGGTCTCACCGTAGTACACACGCCGCACCACGATCTCCGCTCTTGCCCGCAATTCCTCTGAACCTCGAATCTGCTGCACAATTTTTCGGACCACCGGCTCGTGCGCGTCGAATCCTCCAAACTGCAGCGGAGGCGCCACAAAGAAAATGTCCACGTAGCTGGCGCACTTTACCTTCGCCCCGTACGGCTCGTCGTCCACATCCATCAGGGCGTCGAACCACACGTCGCATTTCGCGGTCGCGTAGGAGCCGCTGTTCATCGCCAACAAAAAGTCCCGCAGCTCGGGAAACCGTTTTATCTCTCCAATCAGGTCGATATCCTCGGGGAAGATTCGCAGGTCCACGTACTCCACCGTCCGATCCGGCGAGCGCCAGGGAACCGCCAGAGTAGGATCGTCAGCCCCAAGCTCGACTGTGAACTCACATTCCATCTGCATGCTCCGCCGCGAAGATCACCAGCCGCATCTCCGCCCAGCGCCCATCGCCGCCATCCCCATCGGGCTTAGCCATGAAGGCGCAATGTCCACCGTGCGAGGTCTCGATAAACGTGACGTTTGGATTGCTCTCCAATTTCTTTCGGCTCTCCGCCGTCAGCTTGATAAAGGGATCGTCCTCCGCGTGGATCACCAGCGTCGGCACCGCGATCTTGTCGATCACGTTGGCAGAAGCCGCCCTCGCGTAATAATCATCCGCTCCAGTAAATCCCGAGTAGCGCGCCGTAATTTGGTCGTCGAACTCGCGTATCGTCCGAAGCCCGTGCAGATATCGCAAATCGTAGCGATTCGGAAACAGCTTCGCCTTTCGACGAATTCGCGCCCTCAGCCCGCGCATGAACTTCCACTCATACAGCCGGTTCTGTTTCGCGTGCAAGGTGTCTGCCGATACCGCCAGGTCGATCGCCGGAGAGATCCCAATTGCCGACTTCACCTCGCGCGGCGCATCTTTCCCCCACTCGCCTGTGATCTTCAGCACCAGGTTCCCGCCCATCGAAAATCCCGCCACTGCAATTTGCTGTAGCCGATCTTCTTCTATCAGCGTGCGCACCACCGCCCCCACGTCCTGCGACATTCCCGAGTGGTACAAAGTGGGCGTCAACTGCTCCGTCCCCCCGCAATTGCGCATGTTCATCCGGACCACGTTCATCCCGCGCTGCCACGCCTTCGATCCCGTGCCGATCACATAGCGTGAATCGCTTGACCCCTCCAGGCCATGCACGATGATTAGCGTCAACCGTCGTTCGCGATCTTCTTTCTGCCAGTGACAATGGCAGAGGATCTGCGCATCTTGCTCCACGTTGAACAGCCGCACTTCGCCGCGCGGCAACAAGTTTTTCCGCGGCTGAAAATTCCCGGCGAGTGTCTGGGCATGCCCGTTCTTAAACCACGGATGCGGCACGAATTCAGCCATCTTCCCCACGCACCCGAGAAATCGCTATCATGTTGTTAGTGTAAATTGCGTCGCGGAGCTTTTCTTCATGCCAATCTTCGAGTACGTCTGCGCCGGCTGCGGCCACAAGTTCGAAACCATCGTTATGGGCTCGGCCGAGCCCGAATGTCCCAAGTGCCACGCTCATGAACTCGAGCAACAGCTCTCGAAATTTTCAGCCCATAGCAAATCGACGGCCGCCCCCAGCACCCCTTGCGGCGCCAGCAGTTGCTGCATGGGCAGCGGTGGCTGCGATCTCAATTAGTTTTCTTCTACTTGTCATCCGGAAGAAGCGCAGCCCATTGCGCGTTCGCTCTCAAAGGACCTTGTGTTTCCGCCTCGTCCGTCACTACCGTCTCTTTTCCTGAAACCTGACACCCACCCCTATCAGCAATCACTAACTGCTAATCATCACCTTCTCACCTAAAATAAAGCCAATGTCCCGCTCCTCCGCCGCGCACATCGTCCAGATCCTCCGCGAGCACGGCCACCAGGCCTACTTCGTCGGCGGATGCGTGCGCGACCTCCTCCTGCACCGCATTCCCGCCGACTACGACGTCGCCACCGACGCTCTCCCCGAACAAGTGATGAAAATCTTCCCGCGCACCTGGGCCGTAGGCGCGCAATTCGGCGTAGTCCTCGTCCCCATCGACAACGAATCCTGCGACGCTCCCGAAAGTCCCCACAGCCAGCATCACGGCTGCATCGAAGTCGCGACCTTCCGGTCCGACGGCCTGTACTCCGACGGCCGCCACCCCGACGCCGTTCGCTTCACACGCACCGCACGCGAAGACGTGCAGCGCCGCGACTTCACCATCAATGGCATGCTCCTCGATCCTCTCAACGACGAGGTGCTCGACTACGTCAACGGTCGCGCGGATCTGGAAGCCGGCATCATCCGCACCATTGGCGAACCGCATCGCCGCTTCGCCGAAGACAAACTCCGCATGCTCCGTGCCATCCGCTTCGCCGCGCGCTTCAACTACTCCATCGACCCCGCGACCATGGCCGCCATCCGCGAGCTCGCGCCCGAAATCCGCGCCGTCTCCCACGAGCGCGTTCGCGATGAGTTGACGAAAATGTTGACTGAAGGCCATGCTCGCCGAGCCTTCGAATTGCTCGACGAATCCGCTCTGCTCCCCGAGATCCTCCCAGACGTCGCGAAAATGAAAGGCGTCCAACAGCCGCCGCAATTCCACCCCGAAGGCGATGTCTGGGTCCACACTTTGCTCTTGCTGGAAAAACTTCCCGAGAAGGTCTCGCCCACGCTAGCCTGGGGCGCGCTCTTACACGACGTCGGCAAACCACCCACCTTCCGCATCGCTCCTGAGCGCATCCGTTTCGACAACCACGTCGAAGTAGGCGTCCGCATCACCGAGCAACTGGGCCGCGACCTCCGCTTCTCCAACGACGACCTCCACCAGATCACCGCCCTCGTCGACAATCACATGAAGTGGTCCGAGGTCACTCGCATGCGCGAGTCAACGATCAAGCGCTTCATGCGCCAGCCAAAATTCGACGAGCACATGGCCCTGCACCGCCTCGACTGCCTCTCCAGCCACGGTGATCTTTCGCTCTACGATTTCGTGAAAGGGAAAATGGAGCAGACTCCTGTCGCCGAGATCCGTCCCACGCCGCTCCTCACCGGAGACGACCTAATCACTGCCGGATACCGACCCGGTCCACTTTTTAAGGAAATTCTGTCAGCCGTGGAAGATGCGCAACTCGAAGCCCGCCTTCAGTCGCGCGAAGATGCGATGGAGTTCGTCCGCCGCGAGTTCCCGCTCTGACTTTCGGGACCCGCCGGCGTGAAGTACTGCTTGGGTTGACCTGTTACGGCAAGTAAAACAGATAAATCGCCGCAATCACCACCAGCACGATAAACAGCGCCACCGTCCGAGGATTGAAAGCGCTCCCCGCTGGCATACCATTCGCTGATAGAGATTCGTCACCCATGCTCAATAGCATCGCGTCTCTCTCCACTCGCCGTCAAAATAACCTTAGTAACTCTTCCCCACTCCAGTAACTCTCTCCCACTCTCGCGTCACTCCAGATTCATGCGTTGGTTTCCCATGTCCCCAGGTTCGCGATTTTCGAAATCTGAAGTTTTTCTGGACTCCTCCTGCCGGACTCGGGTACATCAAACCCGACACTTGAAACCTTCGCCTTTCCCCCTGCTACAATTTCCTTTCGCCCCAGCGGTGCCGCATGGACCACATCCGCCAACCCCTGCAACAGCTTCTGGTGGATGCCGTTCGTCGCGCCCCCACCGAGGACGTCCCTTTACTCGCGTGGCCTCTCGCCTGCGGTTCCGCCGTCGCTGACAAGACCCGCGCCCTCCAATTCGCCGCTGGTGAATTGGTCATCCAGGTGCCCGACGCCGCTTGGCGCGTCCAGCTCCTTAACCTCACGTCCGAGTACCTCCGGTCTCTCGGCGAGATTACCAACGGCCGCGTGGAGCGCCTTCGTTTCGTCCTCCCCACGGAATTGGACAAAAAATGAAAGTCACCGAAAAAGACGTCAAGTACGTTGCCGACCTCGCCAACCTCGAGCTCACCAAGCCCGAGTCGAAGCGCTTTCTCAAGGACCTCAACTCCATCCTCGACTACATCGACACCCTCAACGAGCTCGACACCACCAGCGTCGCGCCCATGGCTCAAGTCGCCGCCCGCTACGGTGGCGAAGGCAAATCCGAGTCCGAGCGCTACGGCTACGCCCTCCGCGCCGACGAGCTCCGCCCTTCGCTCCCTCACGACGCCGCGCTCGCCAACGCGCCCGACACCGACGGCACCTACTTCAAAGTTCCCAAGGTCATTGAAAGATAGATGGATATCAATATCCTCACCATCGACGCCGCTCGCACCGCGATCCAGGAGCGCCAGTTCACCGCCACCTCTCTCGCCGAATCTTTCTACAAAAAGATCGACGCCGAGGACCGCGACATCAACGCCTACCTCACGCTCTCCCGCGATCGCGCACTCGCGCAGGCCGCCAAAATCGATGCTCTCGCCGATAAAGGTGACGATCTCCCATCGCTCGCCGGCGTCCCCGTCGCCATCAAAGACGTCATCTCCACCAAGGGCGTCCGCACCACCGCCGGCTCCAAGATCCTCGAACACTTCACCGCGCAATACGACGCCACCGTCGTCCAGAAGCTCGAAGCCGCCGGCGCCGTCATCCTCGGTAAAACCAATTGCGACGAGTTCGCCATGGGCTCTTCGAACGAAAATTCCGCCTACGGCCCCGTCCGCAATCCCCGCGACAAATCCCGCGTCCCCGGCGGTTCTTCCGGAGGCTCGGCCGCCGTCGTCGCCGCCAACACCGCCGTCACCTCGCTCGGCTCCGATACCGGTGGCTCCATCCGCCAGCCCGCCAGCTTCTGCGGCGTAGTCGGCTTAATGCCCACCTACGGCCGCGTCTCGCGTTACGGCCTCATCGCCTTCGCCTCCTCGCTCGACCACATCGGCCCCTTCGCGAAGGACGTCAAAGACGCCGCCCTCATGCTCGAAATCATCGCCGGCCGCGATCCTATGGACTCCACCTCCGCCGAAGTCCCCGTCGCCAAATACTCCGACGCCATCGGCAAGCCCGTCCGCGGCATGAAAATCGGCGTCCCCAAGGAATATTTCGGCGAAGGCCTCGACCCCGAAGTGAAGTCCTCCGTCGAAGTCTCCATTCAGAACCTCGCCAAAGCCGGTGCGGAAATCGTCCCCGTCTCGCTCCCGCACACCAAGTACGCAATCCCCACGTACTATCTGGTCGCGACCGCCGAAGCCAGCTCCAACCTCGCGCGTTACGACGGCGTCCGCTACTCGCATCGCAGCCCTGAAGCCCGCACTCTTTCCGACATGTACCGCAAATCCCGCGACGAAGGCTTCGGCGCCGAAGTAAAACGACGCATCATCCTCGGCACCTACGCCCTGAGCGCCGGCTACTACGACGCCTACTACCTCAAAGCCCAGAAAGTCCGCACCCTTCTCGCGCAGGATTTCGACCAGGCATTCGCGCAGTGCGACGCCATCGTCACGCCCACCACGCCCACGCCCGCATTCAAGTTAGGCGAAAAAGCCGACGACCCGTTAGCCATGTACCTCGCCGATATCTTCACCGTAACCGCCGATCTGGTCGGCATCCCCGGCATCAGTGTCCCCTGCGGCACCAGCAAAGAAGGCCTACCCATCGGCCTCCAAGTCCTCGCCAGACATTTCGACGAGTCCACCATGCTCCGCGTAGCCCACGCCATCGAACACGCTTTAGCTATTTCGTGATTCGGGTGCCCCGTCCTTATCGACGCACGATTTTTGCGGCGATAGGGCGGGGGTGCAACGTCACATCCGTAAACCCTAAGACCGAACAATCTCGCGCCTAACAGCTAACCGCCTCTTGCTTTCCTGAAACCCGAAACCTGACACCTGAAACCTGCCCACCCCTCCCCATCAGCTAAACTAATCCGATGGACGTCATCTACGGCATCCACCCCGTCACGGAAGCCCTGAAATCCCGGGGCCGCAGCTTCCAATACGTCGCCATTGCCAAGGACCGCATGGATCCTCGCATGCAACGTATCGTCGACGACTGCCGCGAATCCGGCATCACCGTCCGTTTTCTCCCGCGCGATTACCTCGATCGCACCGCCAACACCAACATGCACCAGGGTGTCATCGCGGTCACCTCGAAGAAGGAATATCTCGACCTCGACGACCTCATCGAGAAGAAGCGCGGCGACCATGCCTTCATCGTCGTCCTCGACGGCATTGAAGACCCGCATAACCTCGGCGCGCTCATCCGCACTGCCGACGGTGCCGGTGTCGACGGCGTCGTCATCCCCGAGCGCCGTGCCGTCGGCGTCACCGGCACCGCGATGAAGGCCAGCGCCGGCGCGGCCGAATACGTTCCCATCGCCCGCGTCACCAACATCTCCCGCTCCGTCGAAGACCTTAAGCAAAAGTACAATGTCTGGACCGTCGGCCTCGACGAGCGCGGCACCCAAAATTACGACGAGCTCGACTACAACATGAGCCTCGCGCTCGTTCTCGGTGCGGAAGGCAAAGGCCTCCACGATCTCGTCCGCAAAAAGTGCGATCTGCTCGTCCGCATCCCCATGGCCGGTGAAGTCGCGTCGCTCAACGTTTCTGTCGCCGGCGCCATCGTCATGTACGAAGTCTCCCGCCAGCGCCGCGCCCTTGCTGCCCAAGGCGGGGCCACTCCGTCCAAGAAGAAGGGCCGCCGCTAGTCTTGAAAACGTTCGTCCAATCGCTCGTCTGCCCGCTGCTTTTCTGTCTCTCCGCTTTCGCCGCCAATCGCGACGCGCTCATCTTCACCCACTACGACCTCACCGCCACCGTCACGCCCTCGCAAATGGAGTTCGACGTCCGCGGCTCCGTCACCCTCCGCAACGACAGCGAATCCCCGCAAAAATATGCGGTCATGCAAATCAGCTCCACCCTCAAGTGGCGCACTATCACCATCAATAGCGAGCCCGTCGAGTACCTCGCACAGCCCTACACCACCGATATCGATCACACCGGCGCGGTCAGCGAAATCACCATTACCCTCCCCAAGCCGCTCGATCCCAAGCAGTCGGTCACGATCGCCCTCGAATACGGCGGCACCATTCCCGCTGACAGCCTGCGCCTCACCCGCATTGGGACCCCGACTGAAGACGCGCTCCGCTCCGATTGGGACCAGGTCAGCCCCACCTTCACTGGCGTTCGCGGCCTCGGCTTCGTCACCTGGTACCCCGTTTCCACGGACGCCGCGAGCCTCAGCGACGGCAACGCCGTCTTCGAAACCATCGCCGACTGGCGCCGCAAGCAAACGGGCGCATCGATGCACATCAATCTCTGCATCGCCGCGAGAGAATCCGCCATCCAGGTCATCCTCGCCAACGGCGCTGAATCCAAGTCCGACAAAACTCCGCCGGACACGACTTGTAAATCCTACGACTACACCCTCGCTCCGCTCTTAGTTCCCGCCTTCGTCATCGGCCCCCTGGAACCCCTCGAACGACCAGCCGAAACCGTCTATCACGTCAAAGGACACGGCACCGCCGCCCAGGATTACGCCGCCGAATTCGAGCGTCTCGCGCCGCTCGCCGCGCAATGGCTCGGCGCTCCCCACGAGCACGCCGTCTTCGTCGAACTCACCGGACGCGCCGCCGCTCCCTACGAAACCGGTGCACTCATGTTCGCCCCGCTAGGCCAGGGCAACCGCCTCACCACCGATATCGCCGCTTCGTATGAACTCGCCCAAGTCTCCAAGCGTTCCTTCCGCCCGTGGATCGACTACGGTCTCGCCCACTTCCTGCAGCTCCTCACGGTCGAGCAGGAAACCGGCCGCGCCGGCGCCCTGAAATATCTTGAGCAATACGCCGGCCCGCTTTCCGCCGCCGACAAAACGCCCACCGGCGACGACGTCAAACTCCGCTCCCTCATCAACACCGACGACGAGCTCTTCTACCGCGCCAAATCCCTTTTCGTTTTCTCCATGCTCCGCGACATCGTCGGCGACCATGCGCTCACCGCGGCCATCACCAGCTACCAATCCGCTGACGACCACGACGCTTCTTACTTCCAGAAACTCGTCGAGACCAAATCCAAGAAAGACCTCGAGTGGTTCTTCGATGACTGGGTTTACCGCGACCGCGGCCTCCCCGATTTCAAAATCGTTAGCGCCTACCCGCGCCAGATTCTCGGCGGACAATTCCTCACCACCATCACGGTCGAAAACTCCGGCACCGCCGCCGCCGAAGTCCCCGTCAGCATCGTCGTTCGCGGCGGCGAACGCAGCGCGCGCGTCCTCGTAAAAGCCGGCGAAAAAGCCAGCGCCCGCATCAACTCTACCGTCCTCCCCACCCAGGTCATCGTCAACGACGGCAGCGTCCCCGAATCCAACCTGACCAACAACACCTACGACATCCCCGCCAACTCCGCCCCCGCGCCACCCCCCAGCCCCGAACCCCCACCTCCGCCTCCACCTTCAACTCTGTAACCCGGGATTTTTGCCCCCCAAATCCACTCCCCCATCCCACCGCGTACTTCTTTCAATGCCATCCGAATTGCAGTACCGTGTAACCTTCTGCCACATGGGGAATCCAACCAGTAGTAGAGGTGCGGGGACATGTTGATCAAAAAGCCCGAAATCCCATGGTCTGAGGTCACCGACAAAAAGCTCTATCTCGACCGCCGTATGTTCCTCGCCGGAGCCGCCGCCGCCGGGGTCGCGCTCGCCTCGCGCAAACTCATCGCTCCATCAACCACGGTAGAGGCCGCGTCCAAACTCAATTACAAGCAGAGCAACCTCAGCACCACCGGCGAAAAACTCACGCCTATCGGCGACATCACCCACTACAACAACTACTACGAGTTCTCCACCGACAAGGAGCCGCCCGCCGACCTCTCAAAGAATTTCAAAACCCGTCCCTGGAAGGTGAAGGTCGAAGGCCTCTGCGCCAAGCCGCAAACTTTCGAAATCGATCAGCTCCTGCAGAATCCGCTTGAAGAGCGTGTCTACCGCATGCGCTGCGTGGAAGGTTGGTCGATGGTGATTCCCTGGATCGGCTTCCCGCTTTCCACCATCCTCAACCAGGTGCAGCCCACGCCGAAGGCCAAGTACGTGCAATTCACCACTCTCTACGATCCTGGGCAGTATCCTGGCCAACGCCGCGACGTCCTTCGCTGGCCCTACATCGAAGGCCTGAGGCTCGACGAAGCGATGCACCCGCTCACCATTCTCGCCGTCGGCCTTTATGGCGACGTGCTGCCCAATCAGGATGGCTCGCCCATCCGCCTCGTCGTCCCCTGGAAATACGGATTCAAAGGCATCAAGGCGATCGTGAACATGCGCCTCGTCGATAAGCAGCCTACCTCCGCGTGGATGGCCGCCGCCCCTAATGAATACGGCTTCTACTCCACGGTGAATCCCAACGTCGACCACCCGCGCTGGAGCCAGTCGCACGAGCGTCGCATCGGCGAATTCTTCAAGCGACCTACGCTCATGTTCAACGGCTACGGAGACCAGGTCGCCAGCATGTACACCGGCATGGATTTGAAGAAGAATTTCTAAGCTGAATGCGACCGAAACTCATCAAGCCCTTCGTATTTCTCGCTTGTCTTGTGCCTCTCGCGCTGCTCGGGCTTGCTGCGTTTCAAGGAAATCTCGGCGCCAATCCCATCGAGAAAATCACCCACGCCACCGGCGACTGGACCCTGCGCTTCCTCCTCATCACCCTCGCCATCACTCCGCTCCGCCGCCTCACCGGCGTCAACGAACTCATCTCGTTTCGCCGCATGTTAGGCCTGTTCGCGTTCTTCTATGGCACGCTCCATTTCATGACGTATTTCTGGCTCGATAAATTTTTCGACCTCCACGAGATCGTCAAAGACGTTTACAAGCGACCCTTCATCACCGCCGGATTCACCGCCTTCATCCTCATGATTCCTCTCGCCGTCACGTCCACAAAGGGCTGGATTCGCCGCCTCGGCAAAAAGTGGACCATCCTCCACCGCCTCATCTACGTCAGCGCCTGCGCCGGCGTCATCCACTACATCTGGCTGGTGAAAAAAGACAAGCTGCGCCCCGAAATCTATGGCGCAATCCTCTCAGTGTTGCTCCTGTGGCGCGTCGTTCTCTGGTTCATGAAGCGCCAGCGCACCAACGCCGGGAAGCTCCCGGAAGCCCACCTCGCCTCCTGAAATTTTCGTGACGCAATTCCCAGTCTTTGGCACAATAATCCCCTCGCTCGTTCCGCACGAAAATCACCCCGGAGGCCCTCGATGAAGAATTTCGCCATCGTCTGCGCATTGTGCCTGCTCGTCGCAACCGCCGCTCTCACCGCCCAGAACAAGCCCGCTGCAAAAAAATTCGACTCCGCTGAACTCGCACGCGGAAAATATCTCGTCGAAAGCATTGGAATGTGCGGCGACTGCCACACGCCGATCAACGAAATGGGCCAGCCTGTGATGGACAAAAACCTGCAGGGCGCCACCCTGATGTTCAAGCCCACCGTTCCTATCCCCGGATGGGCCGACCGCTCCGCCAACATCGCCGGCCTCAAAGGCTGGACCGACGAAGAATCCATCAAGTTCCTCACTACTGGCGTCGATCCCAATGGCAAGCAGGCCGCGCCGCCCATGCCGCAGTTCCGCTACAGTAAAGCCGACGCAGCCGCCATCACCGCATATCTGCGTTCGCTGGCCCCAGCCGCAGTGCAAAGCTCCTCAAAATAAATTTTCGATTTTTGCCTGCAGTGGTTGCCCCGTCCTTATCGCGAAGCGATAGGGCGGGGATTTTGCTTTGATGCTGTCATTCTGACCGAAGCACGCGCAAGCCGGTGAGCGTTCGAAGTCGAACCACTTTGCGTTGCGCCCGGCATCAGCTGCCGCCAAAGCCGTCACTACTCTACTTGTCATCCAAAGCGAAGCGAGGTCCTGCTGTACCGAGCAGCTAAGAGCTAATACCTGACGGCCTCTTCCCGAAAAGCCTGGAACCCAGCCGCAACTCACCTAATCGCTAACCACTAATCACTTCTGAATCCCCGCCGCTTCCCTCTTCGCTTCCGCCGCCGGCGCAAAATCCGCGTCCGCGTTCTTCCACATCGCCAGCAGCTTCTGATAGCTCTGCGCCGCGCCCGCTTTATCTCCGCTCAGCGCCTGCGCACGCGCTGTTCCCAGCAATGACAACGTATAGTCCGGCGCCTGGACGTTCCCGGCCCCTTGTTCCAGCGAGAGCGCCCGATACTTGATTCCCGGCTTGAAGTCCGTGATCGCCTGCTGCGGATTATGCAACGCGAGCGATGCCGCACCCAGCAGTTGCGGCAGCTTCGAGCCCATGGTATAGGGTGCCGCCGCATCCAGTATCTTCGCGACGTCTCCATACTTATGCTCCGAGAGCGCGATCGCCGCCTTCACTTGCGGCAGGTACACGAGGTTTACCAGCGTGTTTGTAGGCTGTTCCGCCGCCAGGCGTTCCGATTCCTTCAACGCGGCCGCGCCTTCTCCGCAATACGCCAACGCCAGCGCCGCCATCGGCACCGTGGCCGCCGACTGGTCAATTTTCAGCGCTTGATGCGCCGCACTCCGTGCGTTCGAACAATCTCCCACCAGCGCGTCCTGCATAGCGCGTGTGCCGTAAAGCGCCCCGGCGGAATCGCTGAGATGCTGTTGCTCGGTGCGTTGCCCCGCATGTTCCCAGTGCTGGTTCGCCTCGCGCATCCGGCCCTGCTCGAAATAGATCATCGCCGCTGTCGCTTCCACAAGAAATCCGTCGGGACGCGGCGCTGCCCATTGCAGCTCTCCCTCCCAATCCGGCTTCCCTTGCAGGTACTCGCTCAGTTCCCGGGAGCTGTGGAACGATACGTCCGTGCCACCCGCGAGTTTCTGCGCGTCTTCCAAGTAGTGTTCCCCCAAATCAATCCGGTCCAGTCCAATGTACGTGCTGGCCGCATTCGTCGCCGCAATGTTGTCCCACTTCGCCATGTCCCACGCCTTCTTGAAGCACTCCGCCGAGAGCTCAAGATCTCCTGCACTTTGGTACGTAATGGCGAGGTTGTTCCAGGCCGACGCATCATGCGGATACGTATCCACAAACAGCTTGTAGCTTTCCAGTGCCTTCGGCACATCGTTCTGGGCCAGCGCGTATTGCGACTCGATATACATCCGCTCGCGCTCGGTCACACGTTCCCGCAGATCGTCCGCTTTCTTCAGGAAATCGATGCTCTTGTTGGTCGCGCCCACGTTCGCGTAAACCACTCCCAGCCGGGCATAGGCCATCGCAAAGTTCGGATCCAGCCGCAGGGCTTCCTTGTAAAACGATTCCGCCTCCGGCAGGTCGTGTCCCATCCGGTGCTGGTCTTCGCCCAATGAAAACGCATGGAACGCTTGCAACGACGACGTCGTCACGTTCGTAAATGGTGTCGATAACTTTTGGATCGACGCCATCGATTCGCCCAAGTGCGCTCGCAGTTTCGTCGCTGCCGTCGACACCGCGTTCAGTACATTCGTCCGGTCCGATGCAGTCTCCTGCTCGCGGTCGAAAACCTCGCCCGTCATGCAGTTCACCGCGTTCACGGAAATCACGTAAGAACTTCCCAGCGGCGCGATTGTCCCCGCGATATACGCCTTTACGCCCATGCGCTGCCCAATTTGTTGCGCAAATTCCGGCGTAATCCTCTGGTCCTTCGCCTGCCCAGGTATTGCAGGTTGTTGTGCAGCTCCGCATCGCTCACCAGCGAGAGCATCGGCGACTGCTGCAGTTGGATCGCCAGCGCCTCCTTCAGCGTCGAATCGAAAACCGCTTCGCCCGTCTGGTTCGTAAAGTCCGCCAGGATCAATTGGTCTTTGTCCGTGAGCACCGGCGTCTTCGGATGCGCCCGCCAGTACCACAGCCCCGCAGCCGCCGCGACCAGCACCACCACGACCGGCACCGCGATCTTCCACATCGCGCGTTTCGGCGCAGCCGCCACCGCCGACGATCCCACTTCCACTGCCGCTGCCGCTGGTGCCGATTTATGCGAACTATCCGAACCCACCGCCACTGCAACGCCGCCCGAACTCTGCGCCGCCGAAGCCGACGACGAAGGGCTCTGGCTCGCCCCGCTCTGCGAAATCACGCTGCCCGCCGACGATCCACCACTCGCCCGCGACACTGCAATCCTGCCGCTTTCCGAGTCGCGCTTCAACCGCTGCAACTCCGAACGCAAATCCGACGCATGCTGGTACCGCAGCTCTTTATCTTTTTCCAGGAGTCGCAGGATGATGTCGTCGAGCTTCGTCGGGACACTCGGATTCAACCGGATCGGCGGCACTGGGTTCGCCTTCAATATCTCCGAACAGATCACCGCCGAGCTCTCGCCGTGGAACGGAATATCGCCGGTCGCCATTTCGTACAGCACCGAGCCGAACGAGAACAAATCCGTCCGCGCATCCAACTCGCGCGCCCGCACCTGCTCCGGCGACATATACGCCGTCGTCCCGATCATTGTCCCCGGGCTCGTCAGATGCTCCTCGCCGCCAATCGTAGCCGCGGTTGCATCCACCGCCCCGCCGATCCCGACCTTCGCCAGCCCGAAATCCAGCACCTTCGCGTGTCCGCGCTTCGTAATGAAAATGTTTGCCGGCTTGATGTCGCGGTGAATGATCCCCTGTTCGTGCGAAGCATCCAGCGCGTCCGCGATCTCGATTGCCAGCCCCAGCAGCATGTCGAGGTCCAGCGGCTTCCCGCTGATCTGGTGCTTGAGCGTCACGCCATCCAGATACTCCATCGCGATGAACGTGTAGTTCTCGTGTTTTCCGATCTCGTAGACCGTACAGATGTTCGGATGGTTCAGCGCCGACGCGGCTCGCGCCTCACGCCGGAACCGTTCCAAGGCCTGCAGATCGCGCGAAACATTTTCCGGCAGGAACTTCAGGGCCACAAAGCGGCGCAACTCAAGGTCTTCCGCCTTATAGACGACGCCCATACCGCCGCCGCCAATTCTTTCTAGAATCTTGTAGTGCGAGACCGTCTGATCAATCATTAAGCCGCCCGGCGCAAGAGTGGCTTGAATGTTATGTGGAATCGCCTTCGGGGGTCAATGAAAACCGCGAGGATTCACGCCTGCGTGACAGCCCGGCGCCTAGTTTCGCGATTTTCGAAACCTGGGATCCACTATCCCAACGTCTTCTCCAGCTTTTCGCCATCCGGGCTCCCCAGCCCCGTCGTCGCATCCCAACCCGGCCCCGCCGAATACGCTCCGTTGTTTCCCGACGTAATGTCGCGAAACGACGCTTCGTCCGCATACAAATCTGGATTCACAAATCCCAGCGGCTTCCCCAGTTTCTGGTTGAGCAGAGCAATCAATCCCGCCCACAGCGGCGCCACCGCGCTCGTTCCGCCGATCACCCCCGTTTGCCCATCCAACAGCACGTCATAACCAGTATTCGGATCGGCATCCCCGGCCACGTCCGGCACCCCGCGCCCACTCGCCGTAAAGCTCTGCCACGAAGGTTTCGCGAACTGCACGCTGTATCCGCCGCCGGTTGCTCCCCCGCTCGATCCGTCATTCCACACTGTCTCGCTGGCAATCGCGCTACCCGAACCCTTCAGGCTTGTCCCGCCACACCCCAGCACATGCGGGCTGCTCGCCGGAAAATCCACATGGTTCCCGCCATCCGTCACGCCGTCGCTCGACCCGCTATCGCCACTCGCCACCGTAATCGTCACTCCCAGAGACGCCGCTGCCTGCGCCGCCTGATCCATGGCGGTCATCGCCTGCGCCGTCCAGTTCGCCTCCGGCCCTCCCCAACTGATCGACACCACCGACGGCTTGTTCGTCGTATCATGCACCGCCATTGTCAACGCGTCCAGAAAGCCCTGGTCCGTGTTCGGCGCGAAGTACACCACGATCTTCGCTCCCTGCGCCACTGCCCCCGACACCTCAATGTCGAGCATCACCTCGCCATCCGCGCCGTTCGGGTCCGATGGGCTGTTCTTCCCGCCATCCACCAATACACTCGTCACCGCCGGAGCCGTCACTCCCAGGTTCTGAAAATAATTCTGGATGTCCGCCGGACGATATCCACCGCCCAACTCAATAATCCCGATCGTCTGCCCCGCACCCGTTACATCGCTGGGAAATTTGTAGAGCTGCGCCACCTGCACGGGTGTATACGAAGTTGCCGCCGCTGCGCCCGGCCGTCGCGTCCCCGGCGCCTCGCGCCATCGGTAATGTGTCTTCGCCTGCGGACGATTGTCCAGACCCAGCACCGCCTGCACAATCGCCGCCAGCTCCTGCGGAACCTGCACCGCTCCCTCGCGCCCACGATAACTGAACGCCTCGCAGTGATACTCATTGAGCTGGACGCCAAATGCCTGCTCCAACTTCTCCACTGTTCCGCTCAACGTTACGATCCGGCGCGACCCTTGCTGCGGATGCTCCATCACCGTGAGCCCAAACTCCTGCGCGAACCGGCGCACCTTCGCGACGTCTTCAGCTGTCGCCCCATGCCGCTGCTCGAACTCTTGCTGCGAAAGCCAGGCCATCCCGCGCTCCGCCTTCGGCAACGGACTTCGTGGCCGCACCACCACCGACACATCCACTCTCTCCTGCGGATGCGCCCGCCCCACCGTCTGCGCCCCAGCCACCGCTCTTCGCTCACTTCCGCGAACCGCAACCCACGTCCGCTCCGCCATCGCACCACCTCGCGTACCTATTAGACCGCAGCATCAACTCTCAATGGAGCAATGTTGTTCGTTGCTGTCATCCTGAGCGGAGCGTGCGCAGCACGCGCAGTCGAAGGATCCCTCCCCGCTACAAAACCTTCTCGTGTTGTCATCGTGAGCGCAGAATCCGGATAACGATCCGGATTCGCAGTCGAAGGCACCTCTCAACTCCACGTCCACCTGGTGGCTACATCTCAAACTCCGCCACCAGTGGCAAATGGTCTGACGCCACCAACGCCCTTCGACTGCGATGCAGCCGAAAGCTCCTCAACTTCAACTGCTTGTCGTAATAAAAATGATCCAAATGCAAAAACGGCAGCACCCCCGGATACGATCGCGCCCGTGGTTCTATCGCCTCAAACTCCGCTCCCATCAGCCGCGACGCCAACCCTCGCGTCCACTCGTTGAAATCTCCCAATACCACTCGCGGACCGCTCAGGTTCGCCCGCTTCAAGACCGAATCCGTCAGCAGCTTCCGCGCCTGCTGGCGACGCTCCACAAAACTTGTGCCCAAATGCACATTGAAGATATGCAGCGTTTCCTCGCGGATTTGAATGTCCGTCCGCAAACATCCGCGCCGCTCGCGTTTTCTCCAGGTGATGTCATAGTTCTGGCAGGTCCCAAACGGCAGCCGCGTCAGCGTCATATTTCCATAAGCGCCGCCGCGCAGCTCGCGGTTCTCGCCAAAACACCAGCGATACTCCTGCAGCACCTCGCCAATCCGCCGCGCCTGGTCGTATTCGCCGTGATCGCGAACATCCAAAATTTCCTGCACCGCAATCACATCGACATCCAGCTCGCGCATCACTTCCGCAAGTCGTTCCGGAGACGTTCTCCTGTCCAGCCCACGACACTTATGTACGTTGTAAGTTGCAATGCGGACCCGCATTATTGCTCGCGATCCAGCACCCAGCCCAGCAGCTCCGGCGCGCGCCCCAGCATCGGACGCCGCTTCCATTTTTCGTACGTGACCCGCTCCGAGTTGGCCAAATCGCGCTGGAAATCTTCTTCCAGCCGCTCTACAAACCCCTCGCCGCGCACCGCCAGGTTCACTTCATCGTTCAGACCAAACGAGCGATTGTCGAAGTTCGTCGACCCCACCACCCCCCACAATCCATCAATCATCAAAATTTTCGCGTGGATCATCGCCGGCTGATACTCATAAATCTTCGCGCCCGCCTCCAGCAGCCGGCCGTAATCCCTCCGGCTCGAGCTGCGCGTCAGCATGTGGTCGCTCTTTTTCCCCGGCACTAGCAGCAGCACCTCGACTCCACGCTCTTTGATCGCCCGCACCAATTCATCCAGCATCGATCGATCGGGCAAAAAATACGGCGTCGTGATGTGGATCGTCCGCTGCGCCGAAGCCACCAGCATCTGGAACAGCAGCCGCGCTCGCGTCGATCCTCCCGCTGTGGGTGTGCTGTTCACCACCATCGCCGCCGAGTGCGACGACTCCCGCCGCTCCAAATCCGGAAAATACGCATCGCCCGTCAACACATCGCCGCAACTTTCCAGCCAGTTCTCCGCGAAGGTCGCCTGCAAATTTGCGACGCTCGGCCCCTCCACCTTTACCATCGTGTCGCGCCATCGCGGCTTTTTCGGCCTCGCTTTATACCAGTGGTCCGCGATACCGGCCCCGCCAATAAATCCCGTTCGCCCATCAATCACCAGCAGCTCGCGATGCGTCCGATGGTTGATCTGTGGCAGCTTGTACCACCGGCTGTCGTTGTACCAACTCAACTTCCCGCCCGCCGCACGAAACACTTTGAAGTAGCTCTCGTGCGTGCTCGCGCTCCCCAGCGCATCCAACACCACATTCACTTGCACGCCCGCCCGTGCCCGCTCGGTCATCGCGTCTACAAACCGCTGCGCAATCTCGCTCTTCTGGAAGATGTACGCCTCAAGATTGACGCTTGCGCGTGCCTCGGCGATCGCCCGCAGCTCTTCTTCATAAAACTGATCACCATTGGTGAGCACCTGGAAATCCACGTGCCGATGCACTTTCGCATCGGTCAGCGACTCCAACGTGTGTAGGAATTCCTCCGAGCCGTCCTTTTCGGGTTTCGCAGCCGAGATCTTGTACCTCAGCCCCGGCCCGAACAATCCCGAGAAGATGAACAGCAGCGCCGCAGCAATCGCCAGCCACGCGACGACGAGAAATCCAGTAGAAACAGTGGTTCCGGCAAGAAGATTCGGGAACATAGCACCCGCCTACGCCACTTAGATGCTCCTTGTCCTCACTGTGTATAGCATCTTGTTTTGTGCTCATCCTGAGCGGAACAGCGCAAAGCGCTGCGCAGTCGGACTCCTACCCTCACGAGAATGCTCCAGCTCTCAGAATTTCCCCTAAAATAAGGCTATGCCTGACGCCGTCATCCTCGGAATCGAGAGCTCCTGCGACGAAACCGCGGCCGCTGTCATCCGCAACGGCGAACATATCCTCTCCAGCATCGTCTTCTCGCAGATCTACACTCACATGCCCTACGGGGGCGTCGTCCCCGAACTCGCCTCGCGCGAGCACCTCAAAGCCATCGTTCCTGTCGTTCGAAAAGCCATCGAAGACGCCGGCCGCACCTACGACAACATCGACGCCATCGCCGTCACCCGCGGCCCTGGCCTCGCCGGAGCTCTGCTCGTCGGCATCAGCTACGCCAAAGCTCTCTCCTACGCCCTCGACAAGCCACTCATCGGCGTCAACCATCTCGAAGGCCACATCCACGCCGTGCTCCTCGAACTCCGCCAGAAAGGCCAGCACGAAGTTCAATTCCCGGTGCTCGCCCTCGTCGTCAGCGGCGGCCACACGCATCTTTATTTAGCGGAAGAAAAAGAACACGGCTGGATCTACCGCGACGTCGGCCATACCCGCGACGACGCCGCCGGCGAAGCCTTCGACAAGGTCGCCAAGCTCCTCGCCCTCGGCTATCCCGGCGGTCCCGTCGTCGATCGCCTCTCCAAGCATGGCGATCCGCATGCCGTGAAATTCCCCTTCGCGCAGATGAAGCACCGCGATCGCAACCCCCAGAACCGCCACGCCGACGACGAAACTCGCGTCGACTTCTCGTACAGCGGCATCAAGACCGCCGTCCTGCGCTACGTCGAAACTCACGACATGCGCGCCGCCATCGACGCCCGCCGCGTCGCCCTGAAAGAAACCGCGAAGCCCACCTTCGAAGACTACCTCCGCCTCTGCGACAAGCAAACGCTTGACCTCGTCGCCTCTTTCCAGCGCTCCATCGTCAACGATCTCGTCGGCAAAGCCCTCCATGCCGCCGCGGAGAACAACGTCGCCACTCTCCTCGTTACCGGAGGCGTCGCCGCCAACGCCGAATTGCGCGAAACCTTCGAAAAACGCGCCGCCGAAGTCGGCCTCCCGGTTTACTTCCCCTCGCGTCCGCTTTCCACCGATAACGCGGCCATGATTGCCGCCGCTGCCTATCCCCGCTTCCTCTCGGGCCAATTTGCTTCGCCCGATCTCTCCGCCGAAGCCAATCTGCGGCTGCGCTAACCCCTTCCGTTGCCTGTTGTTGTGCCAACGATTCAAAAAATCAATAGCAAATTTATTGCCTTACCCGCGGAAAACCACGATTTTCCGCAACATCTTGACACTTCCTGTGTTTTCACCAATAGACCCGAGGAGGGTGGGAACATGTTGAAGAAATCTTTATACGGACTTTTTGGATTGATCTTCGCGGTCGCGCTCACTATGCCTGCGAAGGCGAACGCCCAGGTTTCGTTCGGTGTGGGCGTCGGTCCGGTAGGAGTGCAGGTGGCCCCTGGTTACGGGTATGACCCGTATGCCTATTGCGATCCTGCCAATCCCTATTACTACAATTATTGCCCGTACGCCTACAACTATGCGCCGGGCTACGCCTACGCTCCCTACTGGGGCGGCTACTACGGCGGTTGGGGCCACGGCTACCGCGGCTACTACGGCCGTGGGTGGGACCGCGGATATCGCGGTGACGGATATCGCGGCGGATACGGACGCGGAGCCAATGGTTATCGCGGTAACTACGGTCATACCTATAACCGTGGCGGATTCTCTCGCGGCGGTTATGCCCACGGTGGTGTCGCCCGTGGTGGCGGATACCACGGCGGCGGATTCCACGGCGGTGGTCACTCTAGCGGTGGATTCCATGGCGGTGGCGGACATGGTGGTGGATTCCACGGCGGCGGCAGCCACGGCGGACACCGCTAACCAAGTTTGGCTAGCACTCGAAGGCTAGCGCAATGAAGCGAGGCTCCTCGAACCTGGGGAGCTTTTGCTTTGTTTAGAAACCTTCACTTCGTTAGTCGCCGTGGCCCGCAGTCCACAGGTAAATCGTGGCGTAGGCGCGCCACGGCCGCCAGCCTTCCGCGCGCCGCTCAACCTCACCGGCGCTCTTCGCATCCAGCGCGCGCAATAAACCCAAATCGGCGGATGGAAATGCATCCGGTTCGCCCAGGGCGCGCATCGCGACATATTGCGCGGTCCAGTCTCCGATGCCAGAAATCGCGCACAGAGAAGCACGAAACGCTTCCGCGCTCTCCACATCGTGGAATTTGAGTTTTCCATCGCATACCGCGCGGGCCAGTGCGCGGACTGTCTCCGCGCGCTTTTTCGGCATCGGCATCGCGTCGCAACGAAGCGTCGCCAGTTGCTCCGGCAACGGAAACAGGTGTGTAAGCCCGTTCGCTTTTTTCAGAACTCTGCCGAATCTCGTCGTGAGCTGTCCGGCAACGTTAGTCGCAGCCGCTACGCTGATCTGCTGCCCTAGTACGGCGCGCACCGCGAGTTCGAAGCCGTCCCAGCAACCCGGAACGCGCATGCCTGTCTTCAATTGCAGCCGTTTGGCGAGCAGCGGATCGCTCTTGAGATTGCTCGCTATCGCTGTCCAGTCGGCGTTGAGATCGAAGATCGCCCGGATCCGCTCGGTGATCTGGTAGAGCGCACGTGTGTCGGGAAATTGCACCCGCGCCACCAGCAATTTCTGTTCTTCGTCGTGCGCGATCTCGATGTGCCCTTCGTGGCCATTCAGAAAGATCGTCCGCAGGTAGCGGCCATCCTCCACTCTCTCCACTCCCGGTGTAGCGCGCGCCGCGAGGAATGCGAGCATCCCGCGCCAGTGGTACGGCGGACGGTAGTGCAAACGGAAGACGTATTCGTCCTCCGGTTGTACCTCTGCCTTTCGCGCCAGCGACCGAATCTGCGAGGGCGTGCGATGGTAGGCGCCCACGATGGCAGCATTGAAACGACGCACACATCCAAAGCCCGACGCAAGCGCGACCTCATACATCGGCAAGCTGGTCTCGTCGATCAACTGCTTCGCAAAGTGCAGCCGTCGCGTCTGTGCGACCGCTCGCGGCGATGCTCCAAGATGTTTCAGAAACAGCCGCCGCAAATGTCGCGCGCCAATCCCGAGCCGCTCCGCCAGTGACTCCACTCCTCCTTCCTCGAGACCTTCCTCATTCAGCAGGCGCAACGCGCGCGAAACCGTGTTCGGCGTGCCTACCCACGCCGGCGTGCCCGGCGAACATTCCGGACGACACCGCAGGCATGGACGAAAACCCGACTCCGCCGCCGCCGCCGCCGTTGAGTAGTAACGAACGTTGCTCTCTTTGCTGGTGCGCGCCGGACAGATCGAACGGCAATAAATGCGCGTCGTCAGCACCGCGATAAAAAACTTCCCGTCGAAGCGCGGATCGCGCGCAATCCGCGCGCGGGAGCAGGTTTGCCAGTCCAGTTCCATCTCCATCCTCGCCATCATAGCCTCGGAATATCTTCAATATAGACGTTTTCGGACATCAAAACTTTTGCCCTATCCACGTTCGAATTTTTCTATGCCTCTGGTTCAGCGACACCTGCGCGCTGTCTTCGGCCAGGCGGGCTGCCGAAAATGAGCCTTCCTCGCAACAAATTGGCCATAGGTGCCGAAGCAGTTGTGGGATAAAATTCCGCCCACTCATGGCCCTCAGTTCCGGAACCAAGCTAGGCCCCTACGAAATTCAATCGCCCCTCGGCGCAGGCGGCATGGGCGAGGTCTATCGCGCCCGCGACACCCGCCTCGATCGCATCGTCGCCATCAAAATTCTTCCCTCGCATCTCTCCGCCGATTCCGACGCCAAGCAGCGCTTCGATCGCGAAGCCCGCACCATCTCTTCGCTCAATCACCCCAACATCTGCACCCTTTTCGACGTCGGCCACCAGGACGGCACCGACTATCTCGTCATGGAGTACCTCGAGGGTGAAACCCTCGCCGATCGCCTGCGCAAGGGCCCGCTCCCGCTTCCGCAGCTCTACAAGGTCGGCATGGAAGTCTGCGACGGCCTGGACCGAGCCCATCGCAGCGGCGTCGTTCATCGCGACCTCAAGCCGGGCAACATCATGCTCACCAAGGGTGGCGCCAAGCTCATGGATTTCGGCCTCGCCAAAGCATCGGTCGTCGGATCGGCCGCTGCGTCGAGCCTCACCGTCACGCTCACCACGCCCGCGCACAGCCATCCGCTTACTGCGGAAGGCACGGTGGTCGGCACTTTCCAATACATGTCGCCCGAACAAGTCGAAGGCAAAGAATCCGACGCGCGCTCCGATATCTTCGCCCTCGGCGCAGTTCTCTACGAGATGGCCACCGCCAAGCGCGCTTTCGAAGGCAAGTCTGCCGCCAGCGCCATGGCCGCCATCCTCGAGCGCGAACCCGCGCCCATCTCTTCCATCACGCCCGCTGCGCCACCGTCGCTCGACCGCCTCGTAAAAACCTGTCTCGCCAAAGATCCCGACGAGCGCTGGCAAACTGCACACGATGTCAAACTCCAGCTCAAGCACATTGCCGACGGCAGTTCCATCTCGAGCGCCGAAGCACTGGCTGCGCCGCGCAAAAAGCATAAAGCCGTGGTCCCCTGGACGGTAGCTGCGGTTTGTGCAGCCGTCGCACTCGCGGCGATTGCCCTCGGCATGACGCGAAAACCGGAGACAGCGCAGATGTTGCGCTTGGGCATTGTTCCGCCTGAGGGCATGGAATTCAACGTGATGGGCGACAACGGCGGTCCAGCCACGCTCTCGCCCGATGGCAAGATGGTGGTTTTCTCCGCGCGCGTGCCCGGCCACGAGGCGCAGCTCTTCGTCCGCTCACTAGATTCCACCACCGCGCGGCCTCTCCCCGGCACCGAGGACGGCCACTTTCCCTTCTGGTCGCCTGACAGTCGCAGCGTCGGGTTCTTCGCCCCCGATAAGATGAAGCGCATCGATCTCGATGCGGGTTCGCCCGTGTCCATCTGCGACGACGCCATCGCACGCGGCGGCACGTGGGCGCCCGACGGCAACATCATCGCTGCGCTCTCCTACAACACGGGCATTTCCGTCGTATCCGCAAGCGGCGGCCCGCCCACCATGATCACCAAATTCGATCCCACGAAGTTTTCCTCCCACCGCTGGCCGCAAATGCTTCCCGACGGAAAGCACTTCCTCTATATCGCCGTGAACCACACTGCTCCCTCCAGTCCCGATACGGCAGTGTATTGGGCCTCCACCGACGGAAAAGAAAACCACGTCGTGGTGAACACGCTCTCCAGCGCGGTCTACGCCGATGGCTATTTGCTCTACGAGCGCGATCAATCTCTGACGGCGCAACCGTTGGATGTGGAACACGGCAAACTCACCGGCGAGCCGCAGACGGTGCGCGACAATGTCCAGATGGATGGCGCGCTGTGGCGTACCAACCTGAGCGCTTCGAACACCGGCTTGCTTCTATACGCTTCGGGCGACGCGACGTTGCGCCAGCCCCTCACCTGGTACGATCGAACTGGAAAAGCACTCGGCACAGTCAATGAAGGCGGGAGCGCGCAGGAAGTGAGCCTCTCGCCGGATGGCAAGCGATTGGCGATCACGGACGTGAACACCGTCGTCGCTAGTGCATGGGTTTACGATCTCGCTACAAAAGTAAAGAACCGGCTTTCCTTCGCCGACGGCGTTACCCGCAGTCCGGTTTGGTCGCCCGATGGATCCAAGATTGCTTTCACGGCGGCCCAGCAGCGTGGTATCGCGGTCAAAGATTCATCGGGAGGAGCCGCCGCACAGCGGGTTCTCAGCGCGCCCGATAACTCCATCTCCGCCGTCAATTCCTGGTCCCCGGATGGCCGCTACCTCATGTTTCAGGAGGGCTTCGGCCTGAACCTGCACCTCGCCGTGATCGACCTGAAAGGCGATCACACGCCGCTCCGATTCGGCGATCCCGCAATCTACAACTTGTGGGGCCAGTTCTCTCCCGACGGCCGCTGGGTCGCATACGTCGCCATCGTAGGCTCCATGCCGCAGGTTTTCGTCGCACCCTTTCCGTGGACCGGCGAGAAGTGGCAGGTTTCCCCGGGATACGGCATCGAACCGCGCTGGCGTGGTGACGGCAAGGAGCTTTACTTCTACGACTCCACCGGAATCGTCGCCGTGCCGGTGGACGGAAGCGGCAAATCCTTCCACGTGGATAATGGCACGCTGCTGTTCCCCTTCAGCCTTCCGGGTTTAGGCGATGAGTACGACGTTTCCCGCGACGGCCAGAGGTTCATCGCCGTGACGCAAACCGGCGGCAGCACTCAGCCCCTCACGCTCGTCCAGAACTGGACCGAGCAGTTGAAGAAAAAGTGACAGAGCAGCTTTTCTAGCAGAGCAGAGGGCGTGCGAGAAGCAGGCAGAGAAGCAGACGATTCATGACGTAAGCAGCATGCAGGACGAAGGCAAGTTGCGCACGGTCAGGACTCACGATCCGTCGGAATTCGGGACGTCTCCAGATCTGAAATCATTCACAAATTCATCTTCCGCAATAGCAGAAGCCAGGCAGTTTCGCCTGGCTTGTGTTATCGCTCTTGTGTCCTGCGCGTTTTGCCCGGTTTCTGGCGGCTGCGCAGAACAGCGATCTGACCTTGTTCTACCCGCGATTCCGGATAATTGCGTGTCACCGCGTCCGGAATTGTCCTGCTGCCTGATATTGCTGGCAACTTACGTTGGTACTTCACTTTCGTGACGGGGGCGTCACCGCTGACCCTTCCCGCCCTTAGTTCACCAAGGCGATCGTTTCGAGCTCGCGCTGGATTGCCTCAATCGAACATCCGGCAACTTCGGCGCGAACCGCTGCGTGGCGCGCTTCTTCGGGAGAGACGCCGTATCCGCGTCCTACCAGGAACATCTGCATCAATTCGGCGGCTTCACGGAAGTCCGAAACTCCCTGCAGGAGCTCGGTTCTCAGGGCCGTCAGTTCGGGCTCCGAAAACTTCTCCACCATTTCTCTCACCTCCGACCCTAAGGTCGCATAGTCATTAGACTCGGTGGGAGTTATTCCGGTTGCAAGCAATTCAATTGCCGAACTGAGCAACTTTGTACAACCCCACCAGAATCGCCTTACGTTGTTTAGAACCCGTGCCCCACTGCGATGTTTCGCAATGTAAGCCCTGGCCCCCATAAAGCGAATCCCACGGGAGCGGCAGTGAGTATCCCGAATTAGGGTACATCGAACGACAAACTGCAATAAATACAACGGCAAAGCCTCGGCGGGAGTTTAGGGCCAGCTTGATTACGTTCGTTTACGAGCAGGAATGGCGGAATTGCCCTCCCCGTCTTTCGCGCTTGGGACGCCCCAGCCCACCTCCAAATATCGACAGCTAAGCCGATTCCTGCTTTGCCTCGTCCAACTGAACCGGCACAACCATCTTGCGCTTGCCGCGATAGATGGTCACCCTCACCGTATCGCCGGCCTTGTGGTTATTCATCGCGCGCGAGAGGTCCTGCATATCCTGGATCGTCTCGCCGTCAATCGCCACGATCAGGTCGCCACCGATCAAGATGACATTATTGCCGAGGTACGCACGCTGGTCGCCGCCCTTCAGGCCTGCGCGAGCGGCGCCGCGTCCCGGCACAACCTGCATGATCAGCACACCGTAATCGCTAGGCAAGCCCATCTGTTCGGCAAGCTCCGGCGTGATCGGCAATCCACGAATGCCGAGGGAAGGACGACGCACGCTTCCATACTTGACGAGATCGTCGAGCACCGCTTTTGCCGCGTTGATCGGGATCGCGAAGCCGATGCCGGCGCTCTGCGCGCTGCCATTCGTGGCGATCATAGTATTCATGCCGATCACTTCGCCTCGCGAATTGAGTAGCGGCCCACCCGAATTGCCGGGATTGATGGCGGCGTCAGTCTGGATGGCTTCGTCGATCTTTACACCGTCAGGTTCAACGATCTGGCGGATGGAGCTGATGATGCCGCGCGTCATGGTGCCGCTTAGCCCGAATGGGTTCCCGATCGCAAAGACTTTTTGCCCCACGATGAGTCCCTTGGAATCTCCCAGCGTGGCAGGCAGGAGATCTGGAGCATTGATTTGGATAACGGCGAGGTCGTGTGAGCGATCCAGGCCGACAATCTTGGCCGGATACTGCTTGCGGTTGCTGAGCGTGACCTGCAGCTTCGCGCCATTGCTCTGCACCACGTGATAATTCGTCAAGATATGGCCTTGCTTATCAATGATGAAGCCGGAGCCTTGGCCCTCCTGCGGAACCGCGCCATAGAAAAAGTCGATCGCAACCGTTGTGGAGGTAACGTTCACCACCGAGGGCAGGCCTTTCTTGTAAACCTCGATGTTGACCTGCTCTTCAGGATCGTAGGTGGTAGGACCGGCAGCTTTCGTGGGCTCAAGGTGCGTGGGCCGCGAGATCCAGACACTGGAGTCGGAACCGTCAGAACGATGATGCGTGGTCACGAAAAAGAAAGCGGCGGCGAGGAGTACTCCCAGAAGAAATGGTCGAAACATAGTACGCATAGAAAGGAATTCCTAAAGATCCGCTGACTTTGACGCGGATTTCTGAAAAAAGTGTACCCGGGCGGGGACGTAATCCTCAAATCGACGTAAAGAGGCAGCAAAATCAATAGTTTAGCTGCGGGGTAGGATTTCCACGGATTAAGGCTGTTTTCCCGCAACTTCTCTGAATGCACAGTGTTAGCTTCCAATATTGCGACACTCGGCATGGAGTGCTCTGGAGGGTTGTTATGAAGCGATTTGCGTCACTTGCGCTGGCAGCGACGTTTGCATTAACGATGCTGGGATCCACCGCGTTCGCTGGCGATGAGACCACTCACACCAGCTACGAAGACCGGAATGGCGTCCGCTGGTATCCCAACTATGGCTACGACCGCGGCATGCGCGATGGCACGCATTCCGGACACGTGGATGCGGAGAAAGGCTTCCGCTTCCGCGCGCAGGACCACGGTCAATTCCGCGACGGTATTGACGGCTACAACGGCCGCGGCACCAAGGATGAATACAAAGAAGCCTACCGATCCGGGTACATGAAGGGCTACAAACAAGCTTATAGCGAAACGATGCGGAGCTTGGGGTATCGCCAGGTTCGTTAAGGTTTTTCCCAATCTTTCCCGTTGAGAAGGCCGCTGAAACTGGCGGCCTCTTCTTATGAGCGGCGGTTCCAACTCCCGGTTTTCCAAAATATTTTCAAATAACGCTTCTGTGGTGTAGCGCTCTTTGAAATTTGCGGTACTCTGATGGTAAGTAGAAGGTAGTAAATGTACTCCCGGGTCATCGCCCTCGCACTGTGTTTCCTGGCAACTGCGTCGCTCGCCGGAACGAATAACGGCAGCGCACCGCATTCGTCCCTCACAACATGGTCACGCTCGGCGCGGCCGCTGCCATACGCCGCGAGCAGCGATCCTACGCTGCGCAACGCCCGTATTCCTTCGCCAAACGGGAAATACGAGATCACCTGCAACAGCGAAGCTCATGAGCAGACCGTGAGCGCTTCAGTTTCGGAAAAACTCGACCTGCCGACCTGCGAATTCGTGGGCCGCGGCAAGCCGTTGAAAATTGATCTCGCCGTGGGTCCGGAAGCGCTATGGGCACCGGATTCCGACGCCGTCGCCATCACCCACAGTAAAGGCGGAGCACTCGGCACCTACCAGGTGCTTATCTACCGTCCGGAAGACACGCACGCGGTCGACATCTCCAGCGCTGCTCGCAACGATCTTGCGCGTCATTATCCGGCATGCGTAGGCCCGCAAGCTGGCTGCACCACAGCGCAACGCAAGCAAATGCGGCGCGATGCCGATTGGGTGAACGTGGCCGCAATCCGCTGGATGGAAGGCTCGCAGCGACTGCTCATGATGGCATGGGTACCCGACAGCAGCGACTTCGGCGCGAACTTGGGCCGCCACATGGGCTACGTGGTAAACGCGCGCACAGGCCAGATCCTCGCACGCTACTCGGAGCGCGAGTTCACCCGACGATTCAAGAAGGATTGCGGGGACTGGGGACTGTAGATTTCGGCTCCTCCTTTTTGCGACAATCGCGTAAGCATAGCATTGCAAAGATCGTCCATCGGTGCTCTGATTGCCCCGAGGTGCACTCATGGATCTGCGATGCGATCGGTCCTTGCAACCGAGCCGTCGTCAGTGGGTGTTTCAATCCACTGCTGCGGCCTGTGCTTTTGCTTTTGCGCCAACCCTTTCCGCCGCTGCTTCTGAGGATGGCATACTGCGCACCGCGGAATCGATTCACCACGAGCTGACTCTAAATGCCAGTGCCACGCGTATCTACAATGCGCTTACCGATTCCGCGCAATTCCAGAAGATGGAGTTACTGAGCGCTGCCATGCAAAGCATGGACGTGAAGTCTCATCCGGCGACGATCCAGCGCGAACCCGGCGGCAGTTTTTCGTTGTTTGGCAATTATGTTGTCGGCCGCCAACTCGAACTCCTGACAGATCGGCGTATTGTGCAGGCCTGGCGTGCCAGCAGTTGGTCTCCCGGGATCTACTCTATCGCGCGCTTCGAGTTGGAAGAGCACGGCTCCGCGACCAAACTTATCTTCGATCATACCGGGTTCCCAATTGGCGACGCCGAACATCTTGCCGCCGGGTGGTATGCCAACTACTGGGAACCGCTACGCAAATTTTTGGCGTGAACTGCAGCCACCACGCGGAAGATTTTGCCAGCAGGGTAAGCTGCGGGTCACCGAATTAGCCCCGTTCGAGATCGAATCCCGGTGACGAAAAGACCGTTCGCTGCTCGACCCTATACCCGCGCCAGCTTCGCCTGCTCCTGCAGCTCTAACCACACTCTCTGGACTTGTTCTTCCGTCTGGTCGAGGATGCCATTGTTGTCGATCACGTAATCGGCTCGGCGGGCTTTCTCTTCTTCGCTGATCTGCGCGTTCATGCGGCGCAGCACTTCCATGCGGGCTTCCGCATAAGGCACGCGGGTCTTAGCTGCGAAGCGTGCGACCTTGGTCTCGAACGGCGTGCGCACCACGATGATCTTGTTGAAGCGTTTATCACCCTTTGCTTCATACAGCAGCGCCGCTTCCACAATCGTCACAGCATCGGGATCTTTCTCCCCAATCTTGTCCATCCAGTGGTCTTGGAAATCGAGAACGGCTGGGTGGACGAGCGCGTTCAGTTCCTTGATCTTGTCTGGAAAGGCGGCCGACGCAAGCCGCGGACGGTTGATTGTGCCATCCGAATTAAGAACTTCGCGACCGAACTTGGCGATGACGCGGTCGTACACTTCGTGGCCGGGGCTCATGAGTTCATGGGCCACGCGATCCGCCTGGATCACATGCGCGCCGCGCTTCTCAAACATTTCACCAATTGTCGATTTGCCGGTGGCAATGCCGCCGGTAAGGCCAACTCTAAGCAATGGGTTCACCCACCTTTGAGGGGATCAGATGGCCGCGACGTAGTTTCGCGGCTTTGACCGTATTTGCCATCAGCATGGCAATCGTGAGCGGTCCCACGCCGCCGGGCACGGGGGTGAACGCGCCGGCGATTTCTGCAACTTTCGGGTGACAGTCACCGACCAGCGTCCGGCCGTTCTTCTCAAAGGCGGCACGACGCTTTTCGTCGCCGGCGAAAAACTTCTCGAACTCGGCGCGATCGGTAATAGTATTGATGCCCACGTCTAGGACGGTAGCACCAGGCTTCACGAACTCGGACGTGATCATTCCGGCGCGCCCGATCGCGGCTACAAGAATATCTGCGCGGCGGCAGACCTCCTTGAGATCGCGCGTCTTGGAATGACAGATCGTGACGGTAGCATTCGCATTGGTGAGCAGCATCGCTATCGGCTTGCCGACGATGTCGCTGCGGCCCACCACCACCGCTTCCGCGCCTTCGACTTTGAAATTCGAGCGGCGAAGAATCTCCATGCACCCCGCCGGCGTGCACGGCACCAACCCCGGCCGAACGGTGGAAAGATAGCCAACATTCATCGGGTGGAAACCGTCCACGTCCTTTTCCGGCGAAACAGCTAGAAGTACCTTTTTGGCATCGACCTGCGCCGGCAACGGAAGTTGGACGAGGATGCCGTCTATGTCATCGCGGCGGTTGAGCGACTCGACGAGTTGAAGCAGGTCACGAGTAATAACAGTCTCCGGCGGCGTGTGCTGCTCGCTGTAAATGCCCGTTTCGCCGCAAGTCTTGACCTTGTTGCGGACGTAAATCTCACTGGCGGGATTGTGGCCGACAAGGACGACGGCAAGGCCGGGCGTAAGGCCGGCAGCTTTCAGTTCCGCAACTTCCGCGGTCACCTCTTTCTTAATCTCCGCAGAAATCTTGTTGCCATCGAGAATCGTGGCCGTCATGAATACTCCCACAGCTTATGAATGAGGGTTCAGTCTAAATGGTTGAATCAATTTTCGCACGTGCCACGGCAAGCGGCACACACCACAGTAATGAACCCATTTTCGGCGCAATTTACTCTATGAAGTTGAGCTTTTGGCCATTGACAGCGATTGTCGCGATCTGCGATCCGTTTTTGAACTCAACGAGATCCGCCGATTGCGTGGGCTGAAGCCGAGCTCGGGCCACAGCTTTCAAGTTCGCCGGCGCTGGCCCCTGACCGTTAGGCGGCGCAAAAACATAAACATCCGCGCGGTTCTCCCCGCGATTAAGGGCCAACAATTGATAGTCCCCCGGAACGAGTTCGTACGGACCGAGATGAGAATCGTGATCCAGCCGCAACGGCAGGGCGTGGCCGGCGTTCTGCCCCAGTTCTTTCAGCACACTTTGCCCTTCCAACTCGAGGTCCACATACTTAATTCCGCTGAAGTCCTTCAGTGCATCGAGAAGCGGCTGGTAGTCGTTCTTGCCGATTTCAAATTCAAGTTGCTGTTCAACGTTCTGTTCGGACCACGTGATGCGGATGTAGTGCGTTCGTCCGTGCGTGGGAGAAAGGAACAGCGCCATGGTGAGGGTCAGCAGCACGAGGCCGCCACATCCCCTCGAGTCACCAACGCAAGTGGTCGGCATACCTTGCAACACTGCCGCTCCGCGATTGAACGAGACCGGCGTGTACATAACCGCGACGATCTGACTGGCCGGAATTTCGAGCAGGATATGCTGCTTCTTGACGAGAAAGGTGAGGCAATCGTTCGAGATCCTCAACTTCACGCGTTCAGGAGTAATCACCGGCGCGCGCAGTCCGAGGACCGTCCACGAGCGCGGGGCAGCATCTTCGGCGGCAAAAGCGTTGATGCACAGCAATGCGGCGCAAAACGCGGCCATGACCTTCACGGCTTCACCTCCTGCTCCAGAATCGCGACCTGGTCGCCATAGAGAGCTCCGGGCACCATGGTCCAGCCGTCCGCCTCCGCCTTGTTCACCATTTGCGAAAGCAGCGGCAGGCTGTTCGCTTGTACCGTCTTGTAGTGAGGCTTCGCGCCCGATCGGACCGTCTCCATTGGCGCGTAGAAGTATTCTGTGAATTCAGTAAGCGCAAAGTTCGTGGTCGTGACGATGACGGGTCGCATGGCCATGGCAAACCCAGCGTCGGCGGCGGCATTCAGTTCCTTTTCAACGCGCAGCCAGTGCTTCACCTGCCATTGCAGTACGTCGTCTTTGCGGCCTTTGTCCTCCACCACGAGCAGCTTGCCCGTCGGCACTTCTTCATCGCAGCAAGCACCGCTTCCGCGCGTTGCGGACGGCAAGTGGCGATCGTGAGAATGTGCATCCCTCCGTTGAGCTCGCCCGCCAGGTCGTCCTGCACGTGCCCCGGCTTCATGTTGCGAATCGCGAGCCCATCGCTCGAGATCGAGCCGTTGTAGGTCTTGACATCGAACAGGGTATCCATAATCGAGTGGGATTTCTGCGCCTCGATCGCGCTGGAGTCGACCTTGGTCACTGTGTCGCTTCCCTTTTCGAACAACAGCAGGCGATTGCCAACGAAGCTGTAAGAAATCAGCAGTTCATAGCCATCACGCAGCCCAGCCTGCAGGTCCTTCTGCGCATTGCCGATCATAGAAGGGGCCGTCGATCGGTATTCGTAATGCTCTTGGCTGCCCACGAGTCGCTCCATTGCGAGCGCCCGCTCATTGATCTCGCCGGCCCAGAACATCGGATGCAGGAAGAGCAGCGATCCGCGCACGATCCGGTACCCCTGCGCGCCCAACTCGTTCACCTGCAGCAGCATGGGAAACTTGTCGCGAAGCACGTGCTGCCAATGCCCTTCTAGCAATTTGTACTCGTAGCGCGTTTCCGACGCCGCGCTCTGGTCTTCCATCGCCACGACGAATGACCGTGACTGATTGAATTGCAATCCAGCCAGCCGATATCCCTGCGCGGCGTAGTCGTTGATCTTCTGCTGGGTTTCCTCACGATCAAGGTTCGAGAAGAAAACACAGCGAGGACGCTCGGGAGTCGGAAGCTGTGAAAGAACGAACGAGGAGACAAGGAGAATTACTGCGCAGAGGAATGCGTGGCGCATGGTCGCCTCGCGGTGTGCAGGAAGCACGCGAAGCGAGTATAGGTCGGAACCCCGCGTAAACAGCGGCGAAAACTGAGCTGCGGTTCAAAATGGGCTAGCTCATAGATCGGCCGAAGGGTAGCTCTCTATAGCCTCTTTGCTGCCACCGACCTGTGAATTAAAGGCATCAAGCTGGACCGCGGGAATCCAGTACTCAAGGTGCTGGTCACTACCCGCACGCTGTACCACATATTTAGAGAGGAAACTCGAGTCGACTTCGAAGCGCAGAACATACCCAGCGAAGCCGGAGCGTTCGTCGCGAGTGTTCCAGTCGCGCGCAATCTGCCGCGCATATTCCAGCGTCAACACTGGATAGAAAATTGGCTGCTCGGGCAGCCGCGGGGGAAACACGCGCATGCCGCTGGCGCGGATTGGATCGAGTTCGGTCTGGCCAACCGGACGATAGAGTGTCTTGGAGCGGCGCACGTCTCAAGTTTAGTAGACGCATGCGGCCACGTGTATCGTGCGCAAATGGAAACTTATCGTGCCTCGCTGGCACCGACTGGGATCAAGCGAGCCGAGCGGAGTTCCCGCCACGTCGTCAGTATGCGTTTTCCATCGGAGCCTCCGAAAGGGGCCATATTGATGATGAAGAGAACGACATTCATCTGTGCCAACCAGGCGAGCGGGCCACTTCCGCTAAAGTCGTGCAGGAAATACGCAATCAGCAGGTTCACGGCCGGGCCGGCAGCAGCGATCGCGATCTCGGTCGAAAAGAGTGAAGACTTTTCCCTTCGCAGGTAAACTCCCCATTTGCAAAAGCCCATGGCTTTCACCCGGGTGCGGCTCACCTTTGCGAGAAGCATGTGCCCTGCTTCATGAGCAATGAGCGAGGCGAAGAACAGCAAGGTACAAAATAACCCTTGCTCCCGGCCGAAGCGGATCATGGTGATGACCAACATCGCAAACACCGAAAATAAAAAGCCGTTATGCCACTCAATTCCAAGTTTCCGCTCGTTTTCCTGCATCATGCCCTCTTCAAATCTCGAATGTTCGCTCGCCGTTGCGAAACACAGAAGACCATTTGCGCAGACGTTCACCAATCACATGACAGTGAATACATCGGCACTTAACGTGGGATGCATGACACATAGCGGGTGTCACCTAAGTAACGTTTTTTCGGTAACCAGTCGGCAGGATTAGGGGCCTTCGTGTCGCGGAGGCCGAGACGGTGGCGTTCTCTGGCAGTGGTTTGGTTTGAGCACGCGGATGGGATTGGGCCAAGCATCTCGAGCCACGCCCGGGACTGGCGACCATCACGTTCGGCGGTGACCCTGCGCACTGACGAAAACCGCGCCGCGCGTTATCTTCCGTTAGCTCGAAAATTCTTCCAACCCAATCACCAAACTGCAAACGCAAGCGGTACGCGGAGGCACGTCATGAAGACAACGCTCGTGCTGTGGGCTTTCCTGATCTTGGGGATCGCCGTACCGGCGCTCGGCAAAACATACAAAAATACGTATTCCGTCCCTTGCAGCGATGTGTGGCCCGGCGTCAAACAGGTGCTCGCCGGCGCCGACAACTACAACGTAAAAGCAACCGACGATGCCAAAATGCACGCCGATTTCCAGCCGAAACACTCGGCGCACGTGAATGTTTCGGGGGTCCTGCTCCAGCGCGAAAATCACGTAACCCTGGTGACAAAAGGCAGCGGCTGCGAGATGCAAGTTGTCTCAAACTACAGCGGCTGGGAACACGACGACCAGGGAGATTTCAAGAAACGGGTGGACGAGGCGATGCTCGCGCTCAAAGCGGCAAAACCGCAAACGCCGGCGGTGACGGGAGAAGTGAAATAGCGGATCGTCGAGAAGAATGACCGCTGAATTTATTGTTTCGTTGCGCCGTCCAGATCAGCAGCGATTTTGATAGTGCCGCCGCTCAACGCAACTGTCCGTTGCCAGGCATTAAAGCCGGTCTTTGTGATCTTGATTGCGTGATCGCCAGCGGAAAGAGCGATAGTCGAAGGCGTATTGCCTACAAACTTGCCATCCACTTCGATATCAGCCCCAGCGGGATTCGAGGAAATATCGACGCTGGCGTTTTTCAACTCGGGCGCGACGCTGGCGGTTGTCGATGCGCTCGCGGGTTTCTCCTGGAACTTCGCCATATCCAAGGGTGTATTGCCGTTGATGTAGGCGGTGATTTCGGTTCCCTTCGGGATGCTGATGTCTTTCCCATGCATGAAAAGAAAGAATGGCGCCGCCGGGAAGAACACTAGACTCGTTGCCACGATCGCGCCAGTCATCGCGCCGACATGCCCGCCGCCTTGAACATCCTTGACCGAGCGAAGAGCCACTTTTTCGCCGTCGGTCAGCCGAACGGAATCGATGTTGATATCTAGCCTGCCGCCCCGTCCCATCCTCCGTTTCGCCTGCGCCTCCGTCACGGTGGCCCACGCGATTCCACCCTTAGGAACTAGCAAAACACCGTTAACACGCACTTCCTCGAGCACTTCGAAATCGAGCGTGTCGCCGACGTGCGAGTCTGCCGATGAAATGGTCCGGTTAGTCCGCATCTTCACGGGAGTACCGTCTTCGAGGCCAAACGTTGTCATTGCAGGTGCCGGATTGGATGCCGGTTGAGAAGATTGCGCGTTCGCCGTTGGCCCGTTTTGTGCGAAGGCCTGAGAAGCTAGGATGGCACTGCAAAAAATAGCGAGCAAGCGATTGCGCATACTTCACCTGATTTCAGAGTGGCTGCGCAAAAGATACACCTTGCATCGACACTTCGCCAGTGACTCTCCCTCGAGGAACATCCACACTGGCACTGGAATCGAAAGCACTGCGCTCCAGTCCTCTATGATC
>DASYAU010000057.1:0-63265 GCA_036501185.1 Candidatus Korobacter sp.
CCGGGCTGTTTTTTATCGTCGGACATAAGTGTTCCTCCCGCCTGGTAGGATGCCCGCGCGCCTTGAAATGTCGTTCCCGCTGCTCTCCATTCGCACGTCGCAGCATCTCTATTTTCATGACCACTGACCCGGTTTGCGGCAAGCCCGTTGACGAACAAAGTTCGATGAACCGCGTGGACTACCAGGAACGCACGTTCTACTTCTGTTCCCCCGAATGTGTCGAGGTGTTCCAAACCGACCCAGTTCCATATGTGAAGGCCGTTAGCTAACCTGTCTCGTACCCGTTAGATACGCGTTTGCCGGCCAGCCAGAATTCGTGCTCACCGACTTAATCAATCGTGATACGATGCAACCGTGATACGATGCAACCAAAGTACCTCCTGGTCCTAAGACAAAACTTCACGAAGCCATTCAGGGTCTCTCGTCGTCAATATAAGTGTGTGGAGGTTGAAGCATGGTCACCCGCAAGCTGGTTGAATTGATAGAGGTCCACGGCGACGATTTGGCCGTTCATCTCGCCGAAAAACTGCACCGCACATCGCGCACGGCTGGATTCCTGGTGATTTCGCGCGAAGAAATGACCCACGCAACTCGCGACCTTTACAAGAACCTGGGCGAATGGCTCTTGAGCAAGACTGAAGCCGAAATCGAGATGCGCTTCACCGACGTCGGCCGCCGTCGCTTTCAACAGAAGGTGCCGCTCGACGATGTGATTTGGGGCATCATCCTTTCGAAGGAGACGCTCTGGGGATACCTGCGGCGCGAAGCTCTTGCCGACCACGCGCTCGACCTTTTCAACGAGCTTGAATTCCTGCAATTGCTCGACGGCTTCTTCGATCGCGCCGTGTATTACACCGTGAAAAGCTACGAGCAGGCCAAGGCGGCACGGACGGCGGCGTAAAGACGAGGTGACATTGCGCGCCGGGTAATTCATAATCGACCCGAATGTCCCCAAAATTGCACGGCAAAGGCCATCACCACAAAATACCCCGGAACTACTGCTTTGGCTGCGGCGTCGACAACCATGAAGGGATGCGGCTTAAGTTTGTTTACGACAAGAACCGCCACTCCATGGTTGCGAGAATCCGCCTGCGCCCGCGGTTCACGGGGCCTCCGGGACACGCCCACGGTGGAGTAATCGCCACGATCCTCGACGAAGCTATGGGAAAGGTGATGAAAATACACAACGTCATCGCCCTCACCTCGCGGATGGAAGTGCAATTCCTGAAGCCGGTTCCCCTTCAAACGACTCTAATCGCCGAGGGAAGTCCGAGGTCGCACCGCGGCCGTCGCTACTGGACGGTTGCAGAACTCCGCAACGAACAGGGCGACGTCCTGGCGCGCAGCAAGGGGCTGTTCGTCTCCATCGACCCGATGGCGAAATTCGGCAAGCATTTGCAAAAAATGCTGAAAAAAGTCGGAAAAAACTTTAAGGACTAGCTCAGCCACTGCATGAAACGCCTGTTGAAGCGGAATATCCGCAGGTTCATCAATACCTATCCGCCGCTGCTGGGCGCGGGCATCAAGGTTACTCACCTCTCGCCCGACTTCCGAGAAATCGACGTCGAGATGCGGCTGCGCTATTGGAACGCCAACTATGTGGGCACACATTACGGCGGCTCTTTGTATTCCATGTGCGATCCGTTCTACATGCTGATGCTGATCGAAAACCTCGGCCCGAAATACATCGTTTGGGACAAGGCTGCAAACATCCGCTTTCGCAAGCCAGGACGCGGCACGGTGAAAGCGCAATTCCGGCTGAGTGCAGAGACACTGGACGAAATCCGCCGTGCGGCGGACGAGCAGCCGAAATACGAGCCAATCTTCTCTGTCGAAGTAAAAGACGATTCCGGCGAGGTCGTCGCCGAGGTGCAGAAGACGATTTATGTGAAGAAGAAACCGCCGGCTACTTAAGTGTAGCGAGCGCTGCCTCTGCGCATTGGGAATCATGCGCGCTCGCATCGCCTGAAACACCGATCGCGCCGACAATCTTTCCATCAAGTACAATCGGGAATCCGCCTTCTATGGCGGTTGCGCCCCGCAGGGCGAGCACTCGCAGCCCATCACCACCCTTGGCAAGTGCATCCTGTAACGCCTTTGAGGGTCGTTTGTAGAGCGCAGAGGTACGCGCTTTGTCGATCGCGGCATCAGCACTCGCGAGCTGCGTGTTGTCCATCTTCTCGTAGTACATCAGCGCCCCGTTCGGATCTACGATGGCGACCGCCACCGTCAAGTGGTTCTTCACTGCCTCGGCTATCGCCGGCCTGGCCAGCTTTTTCGCGATTTCCACGCTGATCGGTGGACCATACGGGTTCGGCATCTGCGCGAACGCGCAGGGAAGCAGGGTAAAGGCGAACGACAGGGCAACCACGGACGTCAGCAGGGTGCGAGAAGACATACGGCTTCCTGTGCAGCGGGATCAAGTGTGCCGCAGCTTACTCGTGCACCGCTCATGGCGCAACTAGAACCGGTATCCAATCCCGACGGAAAGGATGGGATACACCTTGAACCACGAAACATCCTTTTCGCGTTTCTGGATCTCCTGGGCGAGCGGTCCTTGGACATTTGGATCGGTGGCAGCGTTGTAGCAGATGGCTCCTTCACAGGCCTGCCCTTGTAGAGCCATCCTGATCTGAGGGGTTCCGTGGAAGGCGACTCCAAATTCCACGGGGAAGCTCCAGTGTTTGCCTTCGGCGCGCGTGGCCAAATTGCCCCACCCCGCAGTGATGGCGGGAGCGGCCTTGTGCAAGCGAAGACTGGCTGACCCGGTAGTTGGATCGGTCGTGCTGCTTACAAAATTTGTATCCCCGAGCGTGAAGTCAGTCCCGCCAGGGATAGCGATGTTCGCGGTAAGTGGCTCTTTCAGGAAGTACACGATCCCCGGGCTGACGTGGAATTTACCGCCCCACGGAAACCAATCCAAATGCCCCTCGAGGGTTTGAAGCCGGGCGACGCCCTTATAGCTCACACCGTCGCGGGACGAATCCACGCTGTATTGGAAGTAGTTTGCGCCCGCTCGCAAGCTGAAATGGGGCGTCATTCCGACGGCCACTTCCGCTCCGGGACCCAAAGTCGAGATTTTTACGCCAACGCCGAACGGGATCCCGCTCGATTCCTCGGGTAGCCGTGCGGTTGGAACGGGCTCCTGGGCCTGCAGGCAGATGGCCGTCAATACAACAAACAACGCGCAAACTGCCGCAGGAACGCGAGATTCTTTTCTCAAAATGCGATCCTCTAAACCAGCAACTCAGCTTCTAACGGATGAGCAGATTCTGCTTGGAGATGGCTCGTATGTAAAGTGCCCTCTTATGCACTCGCTGCGCGTCGGCCAATCGTTGGGACGAGCCTCGCCGGCTGGCAAGGAGGGGTACCACGCGCGACGGGAACGCGATAAAATAGAGAGTTCCACCAAAATGGATGCGATCGGGACGTGCGGCGGCCGCCGTGTCTCTCGATCAAAGAAGGATTTATGGCAGAAAACAACAACGGACACTATGGATTGCGCCTGAAAACAGGCCTTGCGGAAATGCTAAAGGGCGGCGTCATCATGGACGTCATGAACGCCGAACAAGCGAAAATCGCGCAAGAGGCTGGTGCTACCGCGGTGATGGCTCTCGAGAAAGTGCCAGCGATGCTGCGCGCCGAAGGCGGGGTGGCACGCATGGCTAACCCCAAGGTCATCAAGGAGATCATGCGCACTGTCGACATTCCGGTCATGGCTAAGTGCCGCATCGGCCATTTCGCGGAAGCGCAGATCCTGCAGGAACTCGGCGTGGATTACATCGATGAGTCCGAGGTTTTAACCCCCGCCGACGAAGAGCACCACGTCGATAAGCACGGTTTCAAGACGCCGTTCGTTTGCGGCGCGCGCAATCTCGGCGAAGCCCTTCGTCGCATTGCCGAAGGCGCGGCGATGATCCGCACCAAGGGTGAAGCCGGCACCGGCGACGTGGTCCACGCGGTCAAACACATGCGGCAAATCATCAAAGAAATGAAGCAGTTGACGGTGATGAGTGAAGAAGAACTTTATGCGGCGGCCAAGAATCACCAAGCACCGTATGAATTGGTACGTATCGTCGCCAAGGCTGGCAAGTTGCCCGTCCCGAACTTCTCGGCGGGCGGCATTGCTACCCCAGCAGATGCGGCGCTGATGATGCAGCTCGGTGCCGAAGCCGTCTTCGTCGGCTCCGGAATCTTCATGAAAGAGCGCGCCACGCCTCTCGATCTGAATATCGCAAAGGAGCGTGAAGAAGCCGCCACCCGCGCGACGGCGATCGTGGAAGCCACCACGCACTTCAACGATCCGAAGGTGCTTGCGGAAGTCAGCGAGCGCGTAACCGGGACGATGAAGGGTCTGGCGGTCTCGGCAATCGAAGAAAAGGAATTACTCCAAACACGCGGCTGGTAGGAACCTCCAAGAACAGCAAGGGCGCAGAGCGATCTGCGCCCTTGCCTATTTTGCGGCGCTTTTACGCAGCTGCGCGCGGCCGCGCCGCTGCCTGCGCGAGTTCTTCCGCGCTGGCTTCCACACGCACCAGGGGCACCATTGAGGTGGCGAGCCGGTTCTTGTAGCCGTATTCCCCTGTCATGTAGTCGCAATCCAAGCCTTCGCCCAGGGTACGCGCCGTCGCCTCGTAGATCAGCACTGTGCCTGGCGAAAATTTTGCCCACGCGGGGTCGAAATAAATGGTGTAGAAGAGGCGCGCTGTTTCGTCGCGGAATGTGACCAGGCCCGCTACGAGGTGGGTATCGCTCTCGAGAGTGAAGACCTCGCATGCATCCCCGAGCGCCTCGCAAGCGGCGACCATGAACTCGCGGCGCCGAGGATCGAGGAAGATGTTGTTGGGTTCGTTCGCGAACTGATAGGCCTTGTTCTCGTAGATCATTCGCAGCAGACGGCGGTTACATCCGGCACGGGCGTGAAAGTGCACACCGCGTTTGATAAGTCGACGGCAGTACATGCCGAGCTTGTTGTGCTGGGCGCGGAATTCGTCGCAGTCCATTTCGTCGTGGCCCACGCGCGGCGCATTTGCGAAATCGTGTGTGGGAATGTGTCCCCAGCGTTTCCGCGCCTCGGGGCGCAACGCGAAGCAAGCGAACGGGCGTTGCAGCTTGGCGATCTCGTTCCACGCGGCCGAGAGCGCCTCGTGCGAGCCCGCGTGCAGAACATCGCGATAATCGAATAGTGTTTCGCCGAGCAGAGTCATTTCGCCGGAGTGGTTGCGAGCGGCGGCGGGAATCAGCGCTATGGAAGAATCGGATTCCGCCAGCACCACGTAGGGAGTCTCGCGGTCGCCGAAATGCTCGGCTGCCATGCGGTTCAACTCGAACGTCTGGAATATGGTGTAGTGCTCAGGCTCGTACAGCCGTTCCCAAGCGGGTCGGAGAGCGTCGATCTCGGCGGGGGATGTCGCGATCGTGATGCGCACGCACAGCTCCAGATGGAATCAGAGATGTTCGATGCTCAATCGAAGGTTGAGGTTTGGTGTTTCGGGAACGACGCGAATGTAACACCGTGTCGGCCTCGGCGAAAGCATTTTTTTCGGGGGATTATGATGTTCGCCTATGAAAGTTTTTTATCTCGTGCCGGTGCTTTTGTTTTTGGTTTGCCCAGGCGTTTTCGCGCAGAACGTTCACTCGCCGGAAATCCACCCCGATGGCACGATAACCGTTCGGCTGGAGGCTCCCCCGGCGCAGAACGTCAGCATGCAATATGAGGACATGCATAGCGAAAAAACACTGCCGATGACCAAGGATGCCGCTGGTATGTGGTCCGTGAACACGCCTGCGCTCGCACCCGATATGTATGACTACCGGTTCGTGGTGGATGGATTGACGGTGATCGATCCCAACTCGCATCACTTTGTGATCAACCATTTCGCCCAGGGAGGACTCTTCATCGTTCCCGGAACGCCTCCGGAGGCGTGGGAAGAAACCGACGTGCCGCACGGCGAGGTACACCACCACTTCTATCATTCCGCGCTGGTGGGTGACCGGCGCGACTTTTACGTGTACACGCCGCCGAAGTTCGACCGCAAAAAGAAGTACCCGGTGCTCTACTTACTGCATGGGTACAGCGATATGGCGAACGGATGGGTGATCAGCGGGCGCGCCAATTTCATCCTCGATAACCTGATTGCGCAGGGAAAAGCCAAGCCGATGCTCGTAGTGATGCCGCTCGGATATGGCGCGCCAAAGCTGCTTGAGAACGGGTGGAACATCGCGCACGATCCGCTCTGGGAAGAGAACATCAAGCGCTTTGCCGACACGTTGCTGACTGAAGTTATGCCGCAGGTCGAAGAAGAGTATCCGGTGGTTAAGGACGCGAAGGGAAGGGCGATCGCTGGACTCTCGATGGGCGGTGCGGAAACGATGTACACCGGCCTGAATCACCCAGACAAGTTCGCGTGGATCGGCCCGATGAGTTCGGCAATATTTGATGATCCTCGCCCGTGGTTCCCGGAGCTAGATGCCAAGCGGATGGAAAAAGTTAAGCTGCTTTGGATCGCGTGTGGGAAGGAAGACGGTTTGCTGAAGGGAAATCAGCACTTCGAGCAGTGGCTCGCGTCGAAGAACATTAAGTACACGGCCGTGGAGACCGACGGCGCGCACGCGTGGCAGGTGTGGCGACGCAACCTTGAGGCGTTTGCGCAACTGATTTTCAAGGACTGAGGCGCTACTTCGCTTTGATGTTCTCGCGCTGCTTAGCGGCTGCCGACGGTGCCTGCGGCTCGGTCATGCGCTTCGGATCGAGGATTTCGTCGATCTGCTGCTCGGTGAGATAGCCCTTGGAACGCGCGATTTCGATGATGCTCTTCCCGGTCGCCACGGATTCCTTGGCGATTTCCGCGGCTTTCGCATACCCGATGTACGGGTTGAGCGCCGTGGCGAGCGAGACGGTGCTCTGGGCGTAGAACTGGTTGCGCTGAGGGTTTGCGGTGATCCCCACCACGCACTTCTCGGCGAAGGCCTTCAGCATGTTGGTGGTGATCGTGATCGATTGCAGGACGTTATAGGCCATGGTCGGCATCATCACGTTGAGTTCGAGTTGGCCGGCCTGCACCGCCATGGCGACCGCCAGATCGTTTCCCACAACCTGAAAGGACACCATCGCAGCGAGCTCCGCCATCACGGGGTTGATTTTGCCAGGCATGATTGACGAACCCGGCTGCAGGGCGGGCAAGTTGATTTCCGCAAATCCGGTGTTCGGTCCTGAGGCAAGCAGGCGCAAATCATTGCTGATGCGGATGATCTCTAATGCGAGATTACGCAGGGCCGAACTGACAGACGCCATAGCGAGATTCGACTGCATCGCGTATCGCATGTCTTCGGCGGGAACCAGCTTCTGCCCGGAGATGCGCGAGAGATTCGCGATCGCCTTGGCGCGATAGTCTGGATGAGTGTTGATCCCCGTACCCACCGCAGAGCCGCCCAGACCGAGTTCGCGAAGAAAATCTGCCTGCTCGCGAATCTGCTTTTCCGCGCGGCGAATCACGACGGCATAGGCTGCAAATTCTTGCCCCAGACGCATCGGAACCGCATCCTGCATGTGGGTGCGACCGGATTTCAAAATGTCGTGGAACTCGCGGCCTTTCTGGTCGAACGCTGTCGCAAGTGAAGCGAGCACGGGGTAAAGCTTTTCGAGCTCCAGCAGGGTAGCGAGGCGCATCGCGCTAGGGAACACATCGTTCGTGGATTGCCCATAGTTCACATGGTCGTTCGGATGGACAATCTTGTATTCGCCACGCTTGCCCCCGGAAAGCTCTTCGGCGCGATTGGCGATCACTTCATTTGTGTTCATGTGAAAGCTAACGCCTGCGCCCGCCTGGAAGACATCCACCACGAACTGGTCGTTCCAGCGCCCTTCCTGGATTTCTTTTGCGGCGGCGATGATCGCTTCGCCAACTTTGCGGTCGATCAGATCGAGCTCAATGTTCGCCTCAGCCGCAGCCTGCTTTTCCATGGCGATCGCCCGGATGAGCGTGGAATGGGCTCGCATTCCGCTGATGGGGTAGTTCTCCACCGCACGCGCAGTTTGCACGCCGTAATAGGCGTCCGTGGGTACGTCCTTGTAGCCGAGCGAGTCTTTTTCCTGCCGGGTAGCCATCGGTCTCCTTTACAAAGGATGCGCCGGGCGCATGCGAGGTCACATTCTAGGATCGTTCGACGGGGTTGGGAAATTTTGGAGGTTTCAGTTGTAATACTATTAGAATCACGGGGCTTTGAGGAGGCGAGAGATGGCAACCAACAGCGTTATTTCGACGATTCCGATTGAAAAATACGTCGATCTGCTGCGGCAAATGCCCGCCTCTGCGTTTGAAGACGTGCCGCGCATCGAGGAATGGGCACGTCTGCATCCCGTCGATCCCACCACGATTGAGCGCTATCTTTGCTGGGACCGCCAGCACTATACGCGCAACCTGATTGACCACACTGACCTTTACGACCTGATCGCCCTTTGCTGGGATATTGGCCACGTCAGCTCCATTCACAACCACCGCGGGCAGAATTGCTGGATGTCAGTACCAGTGGGGCGTTTGATGGTGCAGAACTATCGGGTGATTTCGGAGAACGTGGAAGCACACACGTGCGAGATCGTGCCTACGGATTCGCTAGTGATGAATGCTGAACGACCATGCGGCGTGAATCCCGAACATCCGGTCCATGCGGTGTTTAATCCGCGCGAATTCGACCAGCGCGCTGTGAGCCTGCATATTTACTCCCGCCCTTTCGACTCGTGCGTGGTGTACTCGGACGCGCAGGGAACTTGCGGCGAGATCCAGCTCCGGTTCACGACAGAATATGGTGAGCCGGTGCCGCGCGCTCAGCGCTCCTGACACGTTTGCTCAGTCACTGCGTCCACTCGTACGCGCAGCTATTCCGTGCTTTGAAACTACTTTTCTCCGGTCAACCTCCACCAGTTCCAATTTCTAAGCCTCGGGACCACGGTGCGCTCCTGTTAATCTGATCGTGTCAACTCATGAACGCCCACGAAAATCATTTCGATGTACTCGTAATTGGAGCCGGACCTACTGGCTTGGCCTGCGGCATCGAGGCCCAACGAGCGGGTTTCCGGGTAGCCCACATCGATAAAGGCTGCCTCGTTAACTCGCTATTCCACTATCCGGCGAATATGACTTTTTTCACCACACCGGAGCTGCTCGAGATCGGGGACATCCCATTTTCCAGCGCCAACCAGAAGCCCACGCGGCAGGAAGCGCTGGAGTATTACCGCAAGGTCTCGGAGCACTACCGTCTCGATGTGCGTCAGTATGAACGGGTGGAACAAATCGAGGGCGCGGATGGGAAGTTCACGGTAACAACCAGCAACCTGCACGGCAAACTGCATCGCTATTCAGCCAAGAAACTGATTCTTGCGACCGGCTACTACGACCTGCCGAACCTGATGAATATTCCCGGAGAAGAGCTGCCAAAGGTCTTCCACTATTATCGCGAGCCACACCCATTCTTCAATCTTGACGTGATGGTCGTGGGCGCGAAGAATTCGGCCGCGATCGCGGCGCTGGAATTGTGGCGTCATGGCGCGCGGGTGACCCTCGTACATCGCGGTCCAGGCATCCATAACAACGTGAAGTACTGGATCAAGCCCGACATCGAGAATCGCATCAAGGCCGGCGAGGTGAAAGCGTACTTCAACACCAGCGTAATGCAAATCAAACCCGAAGAAGTCCGCCTGCAGATGCCGGATGGCGAGCGTGGAGTCCATAATGACTACGTTTTCGCGCTCACCGGCTACCATCCGGACTTCGCGTTCCTCGAAGCCATAGGGATCGAGTTCGCGGGCAAAGACAAGCGTCCAGTCGTGGATACCAAGACGCTGGAGAGCAACGTGAAGGGCGTTTACCTGGCGGGGGTGATCGTGGCTGGAATGCGGACCAGCGAAATTTTCATCGAGAATGGACGGTTCCACGGACGGCAAATCGCGGAACACCTGAAGCAGGTGCTGCAATGACGGACCAGGAATTCCAGAAGCACAGTGAAGCGGAATTAGACGCGCTGAAACGTTCGCTGTTTGACGCCGAGAGCGATGCTGATTTCGAAGTGGAAGAAGCAAACGGCGCGTTACAAGTGAACTTCGAAACGCCGCCCGCGCGTTTCATAGTTTCGCCAAACAGCCCGGTGCGGCAGATCTGGATCTCAGCGCTCTCTACGAGTTTCAAGCTTGATTGGGTGGAAGCGGAGAACAAGTTTGTGCTTCCGAAAACGGGTGAAGACTTGAAACGCTTGCTCAGCCGCCTTATCAACCAGCAACTCGGGGACAACGTCGTCCAGCTCAGCTAGCGCGCATGTTCACCGATATCGTCCATCTCCCGGAGAACCGGCGTAAGACCGGCACGCAGTATGCCATCCGGATCCTGGTCGGCTCAGTTGTTGCGTGGCTTGCGCTGCAATCGGTCGGGCATCACGATCCGCTGTGGGCAATCATCTCGGTGGTTATGGTTTCGGAGCCGGAGTTGCAGTCGGCGGTGCTGGCGTTTCGCTGGCGGGTGACAAACACATTGCTCGGCTGCGGCGTTGGCGTGCTGTTCCTGTGGCTGGCGGGACCGAAGATCTGGGCGATCCTGCTCGCCATGGTGGTGTGCGTGCTGATCTCCACGTGGATCATGGACGCGCCTACCGGATGGCGCATTGGGCCGATCAGTTCAGCGATCGTGATGACGCCTGGCGTTCTGCATAACGACCAGCACATCGGCATGGATGAAGCGCTGCTGCGCACCAGCGCGGTGCTCGCGGGCAGCGCAATTGCGGTGATCGTTGCCTGGGTGCTGGATGTGGTGTTGCCCAAGCTGAAGCCGAGCCGTCGCGTTTCGAGCTAACCGCCCTCGGCCATTTGCGGATTGTTGCCTCGACAGTTCGCCACGCCTGGTTCGATCGCAGTGCCTTCCTCGTAATCGTTCCACGTATCGATCATCAGGAAGGGAAGCGGATGTTCAGGAGAGTAGTAGCGGCGGAAGAGCCGCAGCGACTCATCAAACGTCTTGCCGCATCGCGGGTCCATTTTGCGGTTACGGCTCCAAGATGCGCGACTGTCGTTAAAGCCCGGCCACGCCGCGCCCACCGCCAGTTTGCTGGGGAACTGATTGGTCATTTTGAGGTAAAAGTTTTGGAGATAGTCTTCGCCCCAGTTTGAGCCATTGTGCTGCCAGCCGACCTTGCCGGGGTTCACCCACGCGTAAAACCCATCAAAATCTTTTGCGTATTTTCCGTTTCCATCCTTGTAGATGAGGAGCGGCTGTTCGTCCCACTGGTTCACCGCCTGCCGAACTTTGTTCCAGTCGGTAAAGGTGCCCTTGGGAAAGATGAAGATCATTGGATGGCCATCGAATCGCAGATAGGCGTTGTGGGTGGGCGCCTGCGGTCCAATGTAATGGTCGTACGCGTATTTCAAGTCGTTGATCACGGCGTCGGTTGCACCTTGCGGGTCATCGACGTCTTCGTCATACATGATGGCGGTGAAGAAGCTGTTCTCCGCCGCTGTCTGTTGGAGAGCGGCGTAGGCGTGGTCTTCAAAGGTGTGGCTGCCGCCGTACCAATTCACCACAAAGCCATCGATGCCCAGCGCCTTCGCGTGCTGCACCTGCTTCTGGAGCACGACGGGGTCCTGGCTGTTGTAGCCCACGTTGATGTGGTTGGGCCGTCCAAACCAGGGTTGATACGCGGCTAACAACTCGGGCGCATTAGAGGGCGCCTGGAAATTTTCGCGGAGCGTTTGGTTGAGGTCGGTCCTTTTGGCCGAACAAGCGACCGTAAAGCCGAGAATCAACGCCAACGCGACGAACAAATACGCTTTCACATTAAAAGTACGCATGAACCTGCCAAGAATCTGGATTCAAGGTTTAATTGGATGTGAAATTGAGCAGGAGTGTTGGACAGAGCTGCAGCGGAGAAATGGCCGAAGAGTGGTATTAATGCTGTAAGTTTTCGTCCAATGTCAGTGGCTTACCGTCTTCCACGGTAATGGTCTTGCGGAGCGTCAGGTAGCCGTCAAGTCGAATTTCCATCACGTAATTGCCTGCGTTCAGGCCGAAATCCACCGGCGTGGGCTTGGTCACACTTTGCCCGTTGATGAGCACTGTCGCCCCGGCGGGATTGGTATGCACGGTTACGCGGACCCCGTTCACCTTGTTGCCGAAAAGCCTGTGCGAGCCGGCCGGAGCGGTCACTTTAATGTCCGGCGTGCTACCCGATTCGAGCAACGTTACACTTCGGGATTGCTGCTCGCCCGAGTGGATCGTGAATGAATCCGTGGCCTCGAGGTAGCCCATCCTACGCAACGTGACGGTGTGCGTTCCTGGCGCAACCGGCACTTGAGAAGGGGTTACGTGCCCGGTGCTTACGCCGTCAATGAGGATGTAAGCCGTAGAAGGATTGCTGATAACGGTCAGGAACCCTGACGGAAAATCAAGTTGCACCGTGATCTTCGATTTCGCTCCGGACGTGATCTGCACGGGGCGAGTTGCTGGCGCGTAGCCCTCTTTTGTAATTGTGAGCGTGTGCACTCCGGGCGGGAGAGAAGGAATCGCCTGCGGCGTGTTAAAAACCATGTCGCCGCGGCCGTCCACAACCACCCTCGCGCCAGCGGGAATGGTGGTGACAACCAGTGAACCGGTGTTGCCTGAAAAACTTGATGTCGGAAGCGGCTTGGGGGCCGGGGTAATTACCACCGGAGCGGCGGATCGGCGTCCGGGGTGATGCACCTCGGGTTTTGCGGCGGCGACTGTCGCCGGCACAGCTTCGGGTGTTGGTACAGGTTGTGCCGGTGGCGCCGCTTGCGCCGGTACGGGAGCCGGTCGGATTAACGGCACTGGTTGCTGGTAGCGATAGTCGTCGGCCGAACCCCAGAATGAATAGATAATCGTTCGCGAAACGAATGATCCAAGAATGATCACCAGGATCGAAAGAGCGACCACCCACGGATCGATCCTCTTCAGTTCCTTGCGCGTGTAATGCCAGGTGGTTTTCGCGGCGCGCCGCGCGGCGGCAATCGCCAGTTCCTTGCGAAGAGTCGAATCCCAGAACGATGGCTTTGGCGGACGGTCGGGCTCGACCTGCGCACTGTCGAGGCCGAGATGTTCCGGTCCCACCTCGGTGAACTTCGGTGCGACCTCAGGTTGGGGTATCGGGTCGGCTAGCGAACCGGAGAGCTCTGGCGCCGTTGCGTATGGATTACGAGTGGGCACAAAAGCCGGGGCCGCTGCGATTGCACTGTCGATGGGAACAACTTTCGGTGAGGGCGGCCGCGGAGGCGGAGGTATCGATACCGGTTTGCCGAACTTTCGGTAGTCCTCCAGGGCGGTCACTAATTCTGCGCCGGTCTGGAAGCGCGCAGAACGATCGCGCGTGAGGGCCTTCATAATCGCGGCATTAATGCCCGGAGGAGTGCCCGGTTTCACGCGAATCGTTTCTGGAAGTTCTTCGTTCGAGCTTGCTTCTAACTCTTCCCACGTATTACCGACGAACGGTTGCTTGCCGGCGGCGATCTCGTAGAGCATGATCGCGATGGCATACAGGTTTGTAGCGCGATCGGCGCCGTGTCCGGCGAGCTGTTCGGGTGCGAGATACAACGCCGAGTGATGGAAGGGGTCAACGTGCGGACGCTGCGAGCGAAAGAGGCCGATGTCGAGAAGCTTAGTGCTGCCATCGAATTCCAGCACGATGTTTCCGGGATGGAGCGCTTGATGCACAAGCCCTCGCGAGTGAGCGAACTCCAGTCCCAGGCACGACTGGCGGGCGAAGTCGATCATGTCCCAAATGTTCAGGTGCTCGCTGTTCCACAGGTTGCTGCGGAGCGTATTGCCTTCCACGAAGTTACTGACGATGAAGCAAGCGCCGTCGAGTTCGCCGCAGCCGATGACCTTCGCGATATTGTCGTGTTCAAGGCTCTGCGCCGCGCGCGCATGAGTGAGAAGTTGTTGGCGGACGTCATCGGGATTCGGATAGTCGCTTGGCCAGTTCGTGCGAATGGAGATCGCTAGGCGGCGAGAGGCGTCGAAGGCCTTAAAGCACGCGCCGGTATCCGTTTCTCGCAGAGGCGTGAGTTCGAAATGCCCAATGGATTTGAGCGAATCGAGCACTTTCTGAATCACGTTGCGATCGCGCGACAAGGTTGAGGGTCTCCGTACCTAAACAGAGAAGTTGAACTGCGAAGGAATGTACTCTTAATTCGGAGGGCGGGGGTAGTTACGCTTGTCACACTAGGGAAACTCTGAAGGTACCGTACTGATGCTGTACGCCCGTTTGGCGTGGGTTATGGAATCACTTTCAGTCATATTCATAAACAACTGAAATAAAGCAGGTTGCTAGGTGAAGGCAATTTCGGCTGCATTGGCGCCGCACATTCCATGCACGCCGCCCCCCGGCGGAGTCGAAGCGGAACAGAGGAACACATTCTTAAGGGGTGTACGGTATTGGCGCCACGTGGGACGCAGGAAAAACTGGCGCCAATTGGCGAGTCCGCCGACGATATCGCCACCAACAAGGTTGGCATCGGCGGCCTCCATGTCGGCAGTTTTCCAAACGCGACGTTCAATAACGCAATCGCGGAAGCCGGGAGCAAAGCGCTCGATCTGCGCCTCTAGTCGGGGCAGCATATCGAATTGTGAGCCGTTGGGAACGTGGCAGTACGCCCACGCGATGTGCTTGCCGGCGGGTGCCCGCGTGGGATCGAAGAGCGTGGGTTGGGCGAGAAGTACGAAGGGCCGCTCAGCGTGATCACCGGAGCGGACGGATCGTTCGGAGGCGGCGATTTGGTCCAGCGTTCCGCCGAGGTGGACGGTAGCGGCACGATGGCAATCGCCGGCTTGCCAGGGAATTGCGGAGGAGAGCGCGTAATCGACCTTGAAAATTCCGGGGCCGTAGCGGTAGCGCTGCAGCAGGCGGGCGTAGGCGCCGTCGAAAGTTGCGAACTTTAAGAACTGTCGAGGGGTGACGTCACAGAACGCGAAATCGAAGCTGCCGAGGGCGCTCAACTGTTCGACGCGCTGGGAAGTGTGCACCGTCCCGCCAAGACTCTCCAGGTGCTGTATGAGTGCGTTGGTAAGGGACTGCGCGCCTCCGCGTGGAATCGGCCACCCGACGGCATGTCCGGTGATCGCCATAATCAGGCCGACGGCAGTGCTCAGCGGCTCGTTGAGAGCGAGGAAAGAGTGCGCTGCACATCCAGCGAAAAGCGCCTTGGTGCGCTCGTCATGGAAATTCAATTCGGCAAAACGCTGGGCTGATGTCACCGCGCGGGCGCCGAAGCCAGCCAGAAGGAATGGGTGTTTTGGGATCCGCAAGATCGGGCGCAGAATTGCTGGCGCGAACTCGTTCCAGCGGGTTACGTACGGTCGCATCAGGCGTTTCCACGCGGCGCCGTCACGATGCAGCGCCCTGACCTGATCGTCGAGATCGCGCTCGAGGGTGACGGCAGTTCCGTCGTCAAGGGGGTGCGCGACCGGAGCTGGTGGATGGATCCACTCTAGCCCGTATTCGTGCAGCGGCAGCGATTGAAAGAAGGGTGAAGCGACCGCCATGGGATGCACTGCGGAGCCGAAGTCGTGATGGAAGCCAGGAAGCGTGAGTTCCATGGTGCGGGCACCGCCGCCGGGAATGGACTCAGCTTCGAAGACTTCGACGCGGTATCCACGCTGCGCGGCCACGATCGCGGCGGCAAGGCCATTTGGCCCCGCACCAACAACTACCACGCGTCCGCCAGTGCTCATGGCTGCCCCGCAAAGTTTGGGCGTTCGACGACTCGCGCGCGGCCGTCAGGATCCATTTGCAGCGTAGGCGCGTAGAGGCCGAGGAATTCGCGACGCCACCAGTTGCCGGTTTTGCGCTTCTCGTCCATCGAGGTGAACCAATATTGCCAGACTACACAGCGTATCTGCTTTGGAGGAGCGTTGGGGAATGGATTTGAGGCAAAGAGCTTGAGGACGTCGGCGTCATTCTGGAGGAGAGAAACTTCCGCGGCGGGAACGAATGGGTTGTCGCGCCAGGTGTCGAGAGATGCGAACCACAAGTTCCAGTCGAAGCGCGGTTGATATGGCGCGAAGAGCTTGGGGGCTTCATTGAGGGCCTGCGGCTTGTAACGGAATGGATAAGCGGTCCAGTTCTGGCCGTCGTTGGAGCCCTGGAATTCAATTTCGTAGCGTTCACGGGTCATCACCGCGAACAAGCCGTATTGGTTGGCGATGCGGAGAGGCTCGAGGACTGCGGCCGGCGTGAGTGGTAAGGGCTGATCGCGCCAGAGAAGACGCAGGAGGAGTACAGATGTGGCATAGAAAACCCAGGAGAGCATGACGACCGCGACGGCGAGTTTGGCGGCGCGGAAGTGACGGGCGAAAGCGGATGAGCTTTGTGGTGGCGGGGGTCCTTCGACTGCGTGACCTTCTTCCACTTTGCTCACGATGACGGGACGTTTGATGTGCAACTTACGCCAGATCCATTCAACAAAACGGTCGTCGACCAGCAGAATGCCGAGCGCCAGGACGAGGTAATTTAGGAAGGCATAGTTGGCGGTGGCGATTACGCCGATCTCCCAGAAGGTGACGAGCACGAAGAGGCCGATGCGGATGCGCCGCGGGAACAGGATGAGCCAGACGAGGCCGAGTTCCATGACGAGGGTTGCGCCGGCGGTGAACACATGGAATCCGTGCGGCAGATGCTGCACGTACCAGCCAATCCAAGAAGGCAGAGGTCCGTTCTGGTAGTACTCGTCCATGGCGGTGAGGTGGCGCCATTGCGGGTCGCCGCTGGCGAGCTTGACGATGCCGGATTCGAAGTAGATACGGAACCACTCCCATTGGAGAAGAAACAGACTGGCGCGCGAGGGCGGGTGAGCGGCGGCAAGGCGCGGACGAAATCCGGGCGGCGCAAAAAAGAGAGAGATGAAGCCGGCTTCGAGGAGCATGCCATCCGATTGATAGGCGGAGAACTGGCCGGAAGCTGCGACAAAGGAGAGGAAGCAGAGCAGACAAATGACGAGCGTGCCACGCGGCCAGAAATTGAACACCACGAGGATCGATGCGATGAGGCCGATCCAGCAGAGCGCCACGATAAAGTTTGTGCTCGACGAGATCCAATAGAGCGAGGGCGCGTACCAGAAGCGTTCGAGCGTGGAAGCGTTCTGCGACACCATCTCGAGGTATTCGCGCGCGGGAAGAAGGCCGTCCGTACCGATGAGGCCACGCACCTGGCGGAGGAGGGAATAAAAGGCGGAGAAGTAGATCAGTCCGAGGGCGCGAAGGAAGAGCCAGCGCGGCCAAAGACGATCGGTGGCTCCGTGTTCGGAGGAGAAAACGATGCCGAGGCCGTGGCGATACCACGGGAGGGGCTGATCGAGTTGCGACTCGCCGAACATTGCGGGTTAGATGAAGGATAGCGCGAGAGCGCAGGCAACGGGCGCGTGTAATAATCGCCGCGCAATGAAATTTGTTTTCTTTTTGCTTACCGCCGCGTCGCTCATGGCACAAGTTCCGGAGTACACATTCAAGGTCATCCACGCCTACCACCACGACGACAGTGCGTTCACGCAGGGTTTGGTGTATTTCGATGGGTTCCTGTACGAAGGCACCGGATTGAAGGGAAGGTCGTCGCTTCGCAAAGAAAAGTTGGAGACGGGCGAGGTCGTGCAGCGGGTAGATTTGTCGCCGGATTTGTTTGGTGAAGGAATCGCAATCTTTCATGGCGAAATATTTGAACTTACCTGGCAGTCGCAAGTGGGCTTCGTGTATGACCTGAAATCGTTTCGCGAGCTTCGGCAGTTTACCTATCCGGGTGAAGGTTGGGGGCTGACGAACAACGATCGCGAGCTGTTCATGAGCGACGGGACGGCGGAAATCCGCGTGCTTGATCCGGCGACGATGAAAGAGAAGCGGCGGATCAAAGTACGCGACGGCAATCAACCGGTGGATCAGTTGAATGAGCTGGAATGGGTTGAAGGCGAGATCTATGCGAACATCTGGCAAACGAACCGGATTGCGCGCATCTCGCCGGTGACTGGAAAAGTGGTTGGCTGGATTGATCTCGCGGGTCTGCTCAGCCCGATGTACCAGTTACAGGAAGGCGCAGTGCTGAACGGGATTGCGCATGACGCGGCGCGGAAACGGCTGTTCGTTACCGGCAAATTATGGCCGCGGTTGTTCGAGATCACGCTGGTGAGAAAGCGGTGATCGGTGGGTCCGAAAGGATGCCACCGCCGGGGGAAGTCCGGCGGGGACCCTGGATGCGCAGGTGGAAGTTCTTTTAAATCATCTGGCTCAACATGGATCCGATTGTGGTTGGTCCAGTGAGCGCGGCGGTGCCATAAGTGGCGGCGGCTGTGGTCGCGAGATTGGTGGCGAAGTTAAACGGATCGGTCGGATTCATGGGACCCTTCACGTGGGAATGGCGGGTGAGGTGCTGCTGCTGGACCGAGCGCTGTATGGAGGCATAGTCCTGCTGTGCTGCCGAGAGATTGCCGGATTGCAGGTCCTTGCCCAATTGCTGCATTTCCTGCTGCGCAGCGGTCCGGCTGCCGCTGGTGGTGGCGGTTGAGTTCGCCGGCGCGAGTTGGGTGAGGCTGGTGAAATCTTTTTCGGCCGCTGCGGCGTTGCCGGAGCTGAGATCGGAGCCAAGCTGCTGGAAAGCTGAACGGAGCTGCTGATATTGATTGGCGATCTGCGATTGATAAAGACTGCTGGTAATTCCGCTGATCATGGTGTCCTCCGCGGAAGTGGAGTGCAGGAGGCATGCCACGAGGGTTAGGGATAGTTAACATCGCGGTCCGAGATGGGGCGCACGCCTGATTTCGACCATTGTGACGGAAGTTTCATAAATTCCTGTTGCGGGCGCGATGAGTGTAGCGTCAAATAAGTACGCTGTTGTGGGCATTTTGCAATGGTTTTTGCGCCCACATGACGAAGCAAGGAGGGGAGCAATGAACGTAGAAGTCATTGGCAGACAGTACAACATCACTCCCGCCGTTCGTAAGGAGGTGGAAGCTGGGCTGGAAAAGCTCACCAAGATCCTCGGTGACAGCTTCAAGAGCAAGGTGATTTTGTCGGTGGAAAAGCACCGAAACCTCGCGGAAATCACGATCAAGCGTCGCGCCCAGGACCTGGTGGGACTGGGCGAATCGACCGATATGCGCACCGCAATCGGCGAGGCGCTCGATCATATCGAGAAACAGGCGCTGAAACACAATGGCCGCCGCCGCAATATCAAGCGCAAAGGCAAAGCGGACTGGAAAGAAACTCCGGGCGAGCAGGCGCTGACGATTGCCGTGGGAGCAAACGCCACTACTGCCGTTCCGGTGATCGTTCATAAGTTTCCTTCGGTTACGCGCACCACCGAGGCGCACCTGACGCATTCCCAGGATGCGGTGGCGCTGCGTCCTATGACGGTGGAAGAGGCCGTGAAAGAATGCGAGTTCCGCGACCGGGATGTTTTCGTCTTCCGCGACAAGAACGGAAGAGTAAATGTGCTGCATCGCCGTAAAGATGGGAAGATCGAGTTGATCGAAGCGCCATGACTTGTGAAGTAAGATTCTGGAAAACAGGGGCACCAGCGCGTGCCCCTTTTCCATTGCAAAGGAGGAGAAATGGGAGCACAAGCGGAGCCGTGGCTGCGCGGAACTCATACCGAAAGTTCGGCCACGCAACGCGCCGTGGTCCATGCGCTTGAGTTGGCGCAGGAGGATTTGCAGAAGTGGTGCGGAGAACTGAACGATGCGCAATTAAATGACACTCGTGGAAACCTGGCGCCGGTGGCGTTCCACCTTCGCCATATCGCGGGAAGCATGGACCGATTGCTCAGCTATGCCGAAGGAAAGCAGCTTTCCGCTGAGCAGATGGAAACGTTGAAGACGGAAAATGCGCCGGGAGCAAGACGGGATGAGGTGTTCGCACAATTGAATGCCGCGTTGGAGAAGGCGATTGCGCGGGTGAAAGCGTTCCCCGTGGCGGAACTGGAACAGTCACGTACGGTGGGGAAGAAGCAGTTGCCGACATCGGTGGCAGGACTGCTGGTGCATGTGGCCGACCATACCCAGCGACACGTGGGACAGGCGATCACCACGGCAAAGTTGGTGAGCCAATAAAAACGCCCGGCGATTTCCCTCGCCGGGCAGTGTGTTGCGAGCACCTCTCAATGCACCAGTGTGCTGGTTGAGGCATGAATGGGCTTTTGGACGGCGGCTACGCGAGCGGCAGAACGCTCGAGTTTGTTGCCGTCGTCGAATTTAAAGCGTGAAACCAGTTTTTTCACTTCTACCGCCATTTGTTCGAGCGACTTGGCGGATTGTTGTGTGTCCGCCGCGCCGGCCGTGGTGGTGCGGGCAGCTTCGGCAACGCCTGTAACGTTGCGGGTGATGTCGATGTTGCCCTTGGCGGCCTCGGCGAGATTGCGACTGATCTCGTTGCTGGTGACGCTCTGTTCTTCCACCGCGCTGGCGATGGTGGTTTGGATATCGCTGATCTGAGTGATTACGGTGCCGATTTCGCCGATCGCCTGGACGGCGCCGGTGGTGTCGGTTTGGATCGCTTCGATCTTGCGACTGATGTCTTCCGTGGCTTTCGCCGTTTCCTTGGCGAGTTCTTTCACTTCGTTGGCTACCACCGCGAAGCCCTTGCCGGCTTCTCCGGCGCGGGCCGCTTCGATGGTGGCGTTGAGCGCGAGGAGGTTGGTTTGCTGAGCGATGGAGGTGATCACCTTGATCACCTGGCCGATTTCGGCGCTGCTCTGGCCAAGCTTGGAGATGGTTTTGTTGGTGGACTCGGCGGTTTGGACCGCAGCGTTGGCCACGCGGGTGGCTTCGGCGGTGTTCTTGGCAATTTCCTTGATGGAGGCGCCCATTTCGTCGGCGCCGCTGGCGACGGTCTGCACGTTCCGGCTGACTTGTTCGGAGGCGGCGGAGACGACGTTGGCCTGGCTGGCGGTTTCGTCGGCGCTGGCAGTCATCTGCTGGCTGACGTTGTTGAGTTGCTGCGCGGCGGCAACCAGGGTGTCGCCATTGTCGCTGATTTGGCGGACCATGCTGCCGAGATTGACCGCAACGGTGTTTACGGATTGCTTTAGCTTCTCGAACTCGCCGTTGTAGCTCTTGGCAATCTGCTGGCTGAGGTCACCATCCGCCATGCTATCGAGAATGGCGCCCACATCGGTGATCGGGGTGATGACGGAATCGAGCATGGCGTTGACCCGCTCGATTACGCGGCGGTACTCACCGGCATGATTGGATTCATCAGCGCGAACGTCAAAGCGGCCCTGGATAGCGGCGGAGCTGAGCTGGTCGGCGTCGGCGACGAGGGCTTTGATGGACTCCATCATCTTGATCATGGCAGGCATCAACTTGTCCTGCTCGCTCCGACTGCCGATAGCGCGGATATCTTTGAGAAACTGCTCGAACTCGCCGGCGGCAATCGCCTCGGTGATCGTCACAACATGTTTCACGCGGTCCTGCGCCAGATTGGTAGCGGTTTTCACTTCGGCGAAGACGCCTTCGTAGTTGCCCTTGACTGGCGTGGAGAGGTCGTTGACCGCCATACGCTGCATGACCTGGTTGGCTTCCACGAGCCCTTGCAGCCCAGCGATACAGGCATTGAGGTTGTTCTTGATGAGGTTGAAATCGCCCTCGAAGTTCTGAGTGATTTTCTCCGGGATGTCGCCGTGGGATATGCGTTCGACATAACCGGCGGAGAAGTTCAGCGGGCCGATCACGCTCTCGAGGGTGTTGTTGATGCCTTCGACGATCTTGCGGAAGTCGCCTTGATGGCGCGAGGCGTCGGCGCGGGTGCCGAGGCGGCCGTGCACGGCGGCTTCGGAAAGCGTGTCGGTATCCGCGATGAGATGTTTGAGGTTGGCGCGGACCTGCTCGATGGTGTCGTTGATGAACGCCTTCTTGCCAGGGAATTTCTCCAGCGGAGCTTCGAAGTTGCCGCGACCGAATTCGGCAATGCAGGCCATGGCCTTTTTCTTGACCTGGATGTGGCCGCCCACCATTTTGTTAATGCCGGTGGCCACTTCGTGGAAGGAGCCCTGGAACTTGCTTGCGTCGATCGCGGCATCGATGTCCCCGGCATCGTGCGCATCTGACATCGTCTTCATCTCCAGCATGACTCCATTGAGGGTTTCGACCAGCCTATTGAGAGCTGCGAGCATTTGGCCAAGCTCGTCATTGGATGTGATCTCGGCGGTGTGGCTCAGGTCTCCTTTCGCTACATGCTCGGCGAGATCGACCGCCACCCTGGCCGCCCGAGTGAGCCCTCGGATGATGTAAAAAGCGACCACTCCCGTGAAGGCGAAAGAAAGCACGGTTCCCATCAGAACGATCAATCGCAGTGAGGCTCCAGAACTCTTGGCACCAGCTTCGCGCTGGCCCAGCAGGCTGCGCTCTTCGGAGTCGATTTCGTCGAGCTTGCCGCGAATGGCATCCATCACCTGCTTGCCCCGATCCGTAAGTACAAGTTGCCGGGCTGGCTCAAAGCCGCGTTGACGACGAAGATCGATCGTCTCTTCCAACTCCGCGAGCTTGGCGTGGACAAGGGGATCCAACTCGGCGATGCGGCGTTGCTGATTGGCGTTATCGCTGGTCAGCTGGCGAATGAGGGCAATTTTTTCCGGGAGGACACGTACAGCATTGTTGTAGGGCTCCAGGTAACGCGACTCGCCGGTGATAAGAAAGCCCCGCTGGCCGGTTTCCGCGTCCTTGAGACCGGTAAGAACATCATTTTTTGCCTCGAGGACCTCATGCGTATGGGTGACCATGCTGGAGGTTTCGATGAGCTTTCCGGCCGTGAAGTAAGAGAAACTCCCGATGATGAGCAAGCAGAGTAGCGCGATCCCCGTGGTACTCGTGATTTTCTTCCCGATATTCCATTTCATTTCACTGTCCTCGTAATTGAGAGTGCCCAAAACTTAGTTCGCCTGCCGGTGGCCGCTGGCGCTCGAAAGAATTCGGTTCATTAGGTTTGCGAATTGATAGGTAAGTCCCGCTTCGGCGATCCAGCGTTTGCTTGGGGCGTTGTCGAGCAGGCGCCCGGCAAACACCGATAGTTCCACCTGCCGCCCTAAGCGACAGCTGGTTTCCGTTGAGAGGCGCTTGCCCACATCGAACTCGCCCCGGTTGAAGAGTGCGCGTTGCGCGTTGATGAGATAAAACTCTGGAGGCAGGTCGGAGTAGATCAGCTGCGATTGCAGGTGCGTCTGCACAGGCCAACTGTGCCCGACGCGAGCAGACCAGGCAAAACGAGCGGCGTCGTTCGCGCGCACCGCGGCTTCGAGTTCAGCTTCGTCGAACTTCCAGAGCTTATGAGCACGGAGCGCCGCGCGGCTGTAGATTGTGTCGCGGAGGGAAGAGACCTCAGCCGAGCCCGTCCAGCGTTCGCCGAAGCCGTGCTCTGCAATACCTTGGACGTAATTGATATCTCCCATTCGCAGTCGAGAAAACATGTTCGGATCGTTGAACTGACCAACGTAACCGGCGGTTACTTCGAGAGTGTGCGGTAGCCACGCGGCCGCGCTCGTCAACACGGCGCGGTAACCCGTCATCGCCCCATCTCCCGAAGCGCCGGTGCCATCGGTGGCGGCGCCGCGGTCGAACTCCAGCCCGCCAGCCTGCAACTCAAGCGCCGAAGCAATCTTCTGGTGAATGGCGAGCGACTTGAGGTTGAAGATCCCTTGTGGGTGACCTAGCCCTGCGCCAGTGTTGTTCCAGCTATTATCGAAGCCGCGCCCAGTTTCCGCACGGGTGGTGAAGAACGTAGAGCCATCCCGACGCACATTAAACTCGAGCCGAGTGCGAATTCTGTATTGCGCGCTTTGATCGGTGACAGTGCCCGACTGCCGGTCCATGTAGTTGAACCGCAATCCGCCTTCGAAATCGAGCACTCGGATGCGCCAGTCAGGAATACCGCTTGCGTCGTCGGCGGCAGCGAGCAATGTTGGAAAGATCAGAAGGAGGAGCACGGCACAACGCGCAATTCGCATGAGATGACCTCAATCGTTCAATACGAGTTCATCGGCATGCACGCCGCCTTCTTCATCTGCTTAGAGAAATTTCATGTTGAGGAGGGGAAGATGCCGGATCTGCTGGAAATCCAGAGTGTGCGTTTTCCGTAGCCAACTTCGCGCCGCCACTTCGCCTCGTACCAAGAGTACGACTCTCCATCCAAAGCGCGCCGGGGAAGAAGGCGCACAACGACGCGAGCTGGGGCTTCCGGTCCCGGCCTTTTTCCTAATGAGGGCGAATGTATGTATCACCATGTGAAAAAGCTGATGTACACGGTTAACGTAGGCGAGCCGGATCCGCGGTTCGGGAACATGCTGCTGGAACAGTTTGGCGGCGCGAATGGCGAATTGGCGGCGGCGATGCAGTATTCCATCCAGGGACTGAACTGCGAGGACATGGCGCGTAAGGATTTATTAATGGACATTGGGACGGAAGAGTTGAGTCACTTAGAAATTGTGGGCTCGTTGATTCGCATGCACCTGCGGCCGATGAAAAGCGATCGCGGGGCGGCCGAAGCCGATCCGTTGGTGGCGATTGCCGGAGGCGGCGGCGTAAGTTTGCTGAACTCGGTGGGAAATCCGTGGACAGCGGACTACCTGAAGATCACCGGCGATTTGGCCGTCGATTTGCGAAGCAATATTGCGGCTGAAGCCAGGGCGAAAATTGTTTATGAGCGGCTGATTTCCTTTACTGACGATACGGGCACGAAGCAGGCGCTCCAATTCCTCATGACGCGCGAGATCACCCATATGAAGGCATTCACGGCCGCGCTGGAGAGCATGGACAAGCCGGCCTTCTCCGTCGGGACGATTGCTCCGACGCCCGGTCTGGTGGACCAGTACTTCAACGCCTCGACCGGCGATGGCGACCATGGGGAGTCGGACCATGTTGGCCCCTGGAACAGCGAGCATGGGCTGCACATTGTGAGCAGCGTGGCGTGGGACGGGAAGGACGGCAAGAATGGGCTGGATGTGCGGCCTTACAGCCCGAAGCCAATGTCCGAGACAACTTCGCGCGTGGATTCGACGCCGGTAGGCGATCGGCACATCATGAAAGAAGACGCCCAGCGAGAGAAGGTGGCCTAGAGCGAAGTTGCGCGGTGCAGGGCGGCCTTTCGGGGCCGCCTTTTATTTTGCGAAGCCGAATTGCTGGAGGATTTTGCGGGCCGGATCGGTGGAAAGGAACGCGACGAAGCGCTTGGCGAGCGCTTGCTGTTTGCTGGATTTCATTACGACAGCGGCCTGGCGGAGAGGCGGGTACTCAGAAGTCGGGACTTCGACGTAGTGTCCGGAGCTCTGCATGGAAGGGCTGAAGGCGAGAGAAAGGGCGAGGATGCCGGCGTCGGCGCTGCCGCTTTGTGCGAAGAGCGCGGCCTGGGAGATATTTTCGCCTAGGACGAACTTGGGTGAGAGCTGGTTGTAGAGGCCCTCGGACCTGATGGCGGAGACGGCGGCGCGTCCGTAGGGAGCGTGGGCGGGATTGGCAATGGCAATCGTTTGGGCAGAGACGAGACTTTTCAGGCCTTTGGAGATCTCGAGGTGGGAGTTGTTGCGCGTCCAGAGAACGATGCGGCCGCTGGCGTACTCAACGGTGTTCCCGGCGGTGAGGCCGGATTCGGAGAGATGCTGCGGGTATTGCACGTCGGCAGAGAGAAAGACATCGAAGGGGGCGCCGTTCTGGAGTTGTTGAAAGAAGTTGCCGCTGGAACCGTAGGAGACGATGACGCGGCAGTGCTCTGCAGACTCGAATTGCTGCACGAGTTTGGGGAGCGCGGAAGAGAGGTCGGCGGCGGCAGCGACGTGGAGTTCCTGGGCGAGCGCCGGCGCGAGCAACGCGAAGAATAAAAGGAGATGCTTCACGGCGTGACCTTCAACATCACCACGGCATGTCCGGGAACGGTGGTGGAGAATGCGGATTTCGGGGCGATATCCTTGTGCTCCCAGAGGTCGCGGACGGTTGCGGGTGGATGTTGAAGGCCGATCTCGGACCAGCGCAACGACATGAGTTGCGGCTTCGCGCTGCGGTTTAGGAGGATGACGACCGCGGAGTTCATGGCGAGAGGCTTGAGCCAGACTTCGAGGTCGCCGGTCTTGCGAATGCGTTGACCCTGGCGGCCGGCGGGATCCTGGTCGACAGCGATGACTTCCTTATTGGTGAGAATTTCACGGGTGGCGGCGCTCATGTTGCGGAGATCGTTGCCGGCCATGAGCGGGGCGGCGAGGATAGCCCAGAGACTGAAGTGGGCGCGGTACTCGGAGTCGGTCATTCCGCCGTTGCCGATTTCGAGCATATCGGGATCGTTCCAGTGTCCAGGGCCCGCGTAAGGCGCGAGATCGGCTTCTTTGTCGAGGATGTCGAGAACGCCATTGGAGCAGCAGTTGCCGTCAGAAAACTTCTGAACACCCACCCAACGATCGCTGATGTCGCTGGTGGTGCGCCACAGATTGCCGACGCCGTGGGCCCACAGCCAGGGCTGGCTCTTGCCCCACTCGCAGATGGAGAGAACGATGGGGCGATTGGCGATATCAAGGGAGGCGCGCATTTTCCAGTACGCCGCGCGGGCGTTCATGCCGTTGGTGTTGCACCAGTCGACTTTGACGTAATCGACCCCCCAGTTGGAATACTGCGCGGCATCCTGCGCTTCGTGGCCGAGGGAGCCGGGACGTCCCTGGCAGGTGGCGGTTCCTGCATCAGAGTAGAGGCCGAATTTGAGGCCCTTGGAGTGGACATAGTCGGCGAGAGCTTTGATACCGGAAGGGAAACGTTTGGGGTCGGCGACAATGTTGCCGGCTTTGTTGCGGGAGATCTGCCAGCAGTCGTCGATGACGACGTATTGGTATCCGGCATCGCGCATGCCGCTGGAGACCATGGCGTCGGCGGTTTGGCGGATGAGAGTTTCGTCGACATTGCAGGCGAACTTGTTCCAACTGTTCCAGCCCATGGGCGGCGTGGGAGCGAGGAAGTCGATCGCGGAGCGGGCGGGTGTTTGGGCGGCGGCGGCGATGGTGAAGAACAGGATGGCCGCGAGGCGGAGCATGGGAGAACTTTAACAGAGGGCGGTTGGCGGTTGGCTATTGGCCGTTGGCAAAAAGCTCGCGATGATCATTCTGCGTAGAATAGTCGCGCTTGATTGAGGGAGATGGAATGCGGTCATTATTCGTTTGCTTGTTCGCGTGTTTGTGCGCGGTGCCCTTGGGGGCTGCGGTGCGGTCGTCGGAGATTAAGGCGGGATGGCAGTTTCGCGCGATCGGAAAGCCGCCGGTGAGCGCGGCCTTGGAGTGGCACGCGGCAACGGTGCCGGGGGTGGTGCAGACCGATCTGCTGGCGAACAAGATGATTCCTGATCCGTTCTATGGAACCAATGAGCAGCAACTGCAGTGGATTGGGCTGACCGACTGGGAGTACCAGACGAAGTTCAACGTGGACGCGGCGACCTTCGCGCAGGAGCATGTGGAACTGGTGTTCGAGGGGCTGGATACATACGCCGAGATTTTTGTGAACGAGCAGCCGCTCAATGAGACGGGGAATATGTTCCGCACGTGGCGTTTTGGGGTGAAGCCGAATCTGCATGTGGGCGAGAACACGCTGCGCATTGTTTTTCATTCGCCGGTGATGACGTGGCTGCCGAAGCTGCGGAATATGCCGTATCACCTGCTGAGCGTAAACACGGCGCAAACCGGCGCGGAGGAGGGGATTCCGACCGATCCGTATACGCGCAAAGCGCCGTACGCGTATGGCTGGGATTGGGGACCGCGGTTTGTGACGGAGGGGATTTGGCGTCCGGTGCGGCTGGAGAGCTGGGATGGAGTGCGGGTGAGCGATCTGCACATTGCCCAGGCGAAGATCAGGAAGGATGCGGCGCGAATCGTGGGCGAGGTGGAGATTGAGGCCTCGCAGGAGACGATGGCGGACATCACGGTGAACGGGAGCTTTGGCGGAAAGCAGGTGCTGGCGGAGACGCGGAAAGAGCGGCTGTATCCGGGAAAGAACAAAGTGCTGGTGCCGATGAAGATCGATGCGCCAAAGTTGTGGTATCCGGCGGGATATGGGGCGCAGGACCGGTACCAGTTCGCGGCGGTGGTGAAGGCGGGGAAGAATGAAGACCGGCGCGAGGTGACGACGGGACTGCGGTCGCTGGAACTGCGTCGGCAGGAGGACAAGTGGGGACGGAGTTTTGAATTCGTGGTGAACGGGATCGTGATCTATGCGAAGGGCGTGAACTTGATTCCGTTCGATAGCTTTTTGCCGCGAGTGACGAGGGAAGATCGTCGGCGGATATTGATGGATGCACGGGCGGCGCACATGAACATGGTGCGCGAGTGGGGTGGCGGATCGTATGAGAGCGATGACTTCTACGATTTGTGCGATGAGCTGGGAATTTTAGTCTGGCAAGAATTTATGTTTGGCGGCGCGATGGTGCCGGGCGATGAAGGGTTCCAGGAAAACGTGCGGCAGGAGGTGATCGACCAGGTGACGCGGCTGCGGAACCATCCGAGCATTGTGATTTATTGCGGAAACAATGAGCTGGAGACGGGTTGGGAGCATTGGGACGACCGGATGCACTTTAAGGAAGCGGTGACGCCGGAGGTGCGTGAGCGAACTTGGCAGGACTATTTGATCCTGTTTCATGACGTGATCAAGCATGCGGTGGAGGAGTATGCGCCGGAGATGCCTTACTGGCCCAGTTCGCCGAGCGCGAACTTCGATATGCCGGCGGACAGCCAGACCGATGGCGACATGCATTACTGGGCGGTGTGGCATGGCCTGCATCCGATTGAGGACTATACGAAGCAGGCGCCGCGGTTCATGTCGGAGTATGGGTTCCAGTCGTTTCCGGAGATGAGCACGATTCGGAAATTTGCGAAGCCGGAGGATTACGACATTGAGTCGGCAGTGATGAAGAACCACCAGAAGAATGTTGGCGGGAACGAGAAGATTTTGACGTACATGCTGCGCGAGTATCGCGAGCCGAAGGATTTTGAGAGCTTCGTTTATATGAGCCAGGTGCAGCAGGCGGAGGCGATCAAGGTTGGGGCGGAGCATTTCCGGCGGATGAAGCCGCGCACTTCGGGGCAGTTTTATTGGCAGTTGAACGATTGCTGGCCGGTGGCATCGTGGTCGAGCGTGGATTATTACGGCCGCTGGAAGGCGCTGCAGTATTACGCGGTGCGGTTCTTCGACGATGTGCTGGTGTCGCCTTGGGACCATGACGGGAAGGTGGAAACGTGGGTGGTTTCCGACAAATTGGAGCCAATGAAAGCCACGGTGCGGATGCGGCTGATGGATTTTTCAGGGAAAGTGCTGAAGGAGACATCGACAGATGTCGATGTGCCGGCGCAGTCGAGCGCGATTTATGCATCCGGCGCGGAAGCGGACTTGTTGGCGGGAGCCGATCCGAAGCGGGTTTTCGCGGTGTATGAGCTTTCGCAGGGCGGGAAGGTGATTTCACGGAATGAATTGTTCTTCGCGACGACGAAGGAAATGGAGTTGCCGGCGCCGACGGTTTCGGTTCGCGTGGGTGAAGAGAATGGCAAGGTCGTGATTTCGCTTCACTCGGATGTTCTCGCGCGGAATCTGGCTTTGTTCTTTGGGGATATGGATGTGCAGGCTTCCGACAACTATTTTGATGTTTTGCCGGGGACGGAAGTGAAGGTGAGCGTCGATGGGAAGGCGTCGGGGGATGAGGTGCGGAAGGTGTTGAAAGTCGTGACGATTTTGGATGGGGAGAGGGATTCGGGGAAGAGCGTGGTCGCGGTGCAATGACAAACAAAATCTTTGAACACGAAGGGCATTGGGGCTGGCGGAAACACAAGATCCTTCGACTGCGAATCCGCATTGGGATGCGGATTCTTCGCTCAGGATGACAGCGAGAGTTAAGTTGTCGCGTGGGTAAACGTTTGTGCGTGGAAGTGGATGGGTTGGTCTACTTCGAGGCGGCCGGGGCGAGTTATGGTGGCGTAGATTCCGGCGCAGTTTTGGTTGGTGCGGACTACCGTCTTCAATAGTTCTGGCGCGGGTTCGGCGGTGTCGGGGTCGAGATTGATTACGCCGCAACGGACATCGCGTTGAGTGACGCTGATGGTGGGAGCGTCGTGAGAGTCTCCAAATGTGATGGCGCCGCCTAGCCAGTTGTCTTCTTGAAAAGATGCGGGACTTGAGAGACGCACGGCGATGTTCGGGCGGAAACGGCGGACGTCGGCGGGAACACCGGCCTGACGGGCGATTTCTTCGACGGTATCGAGGGTGATGATGGAGAGGTTGGCGTCGTCGAAGATGCCGTGGCGCTGGTGGAAGATTTCGATGGGACTGCCGTAGCGCGCAGAAAGTTCTTCTTTCAATTCGGTACTCAAGATTGGGAATTCGTGGCCGTCGGGCGTGCGGACGTAGAGATCGTCCCCACGATGAACTGGCGTGAAGCGCACGAGTTCGAAGAGTTGACTTGCGGTGAGCCAGGGGAATCCGGTGTGATCGCCAAAGCGGCGGAGGGCGTAGCGGCGATCGCCTTCGAGGCCGTGGAGTCCGAGCTCGGCAGATTGCGGTTCCTGGCCGCGCATGGACTTTACGGGGTAGCGGTAGAGAGCGGCGATGTTGCCGAGGAGCATGGAGAGATTGTAACTGGCGGTGCAGCGGGGTCAGCCGACGGGTAAACAGCAGGTCGTTCGTCGCTGGGCTCCTCTGGATGACAAGGGGGAGTGATGGAGGACGAAACTGCTTGGACGGCTGGCGCTCGGCGGAAACACAAGGTTCTTCGACTGCGCGACCTTCGGTCGCTCCGCTCAGGATGACAACGTAAAAAGCCCCGCCCTATCGCGACGATTGGGGGCATCGCGAATTGGGCGGGGCGCTCTCTTTGGGAGAGAGATTTACGGGGCGGCGATTTGGTAGCGCAGGACAGATTGCGCGATGCGGTACTGGTATTTCGCGGCGGCGTATTGGATTTGAGCTTGCGTCTGTTGGAGCTGGGCTTGACTTAACTCAACGATGGAACTCAGGCCTAAGTTGTAGCGAGTTTGTGAGAGGTCGATGGCGAGATTTGCCTGCTTCAGGAATTGCTGGGAGACATTGATTCGGTTGTAGGCAGTGATGGCGTTGAGCCAACTGGTGCGGACATCGTTGGCGATTTTGTCTTTGAGGTCGCGGAGGTTCTCGCTGGCGGCCTGGGCGCGCAGGGCGGCTTCCTTGGATCGCGCGGGGTAGAGAAATCCATTAAAAATCGGGATGTGGACGTTGACGCCGACGGCGCCGTACCACTCGGGATTGAATGGTGACGCGCCGTTCACGGTGTCGTAGTAGGGGGTGCGGCCGACAACGCCGAGGGCGTCGATGCTGGGGAGAAGCAGGTCGCGTTGGGCTTTTTGGAAGTGCTGTGCGGCCTGGAAGTTGAAAGACTCGGCGGCAATTTCGGGGCGGTTATTGAAGGCTTGGGCTTCGAGATCGTCGACGGCTTGGGGCGGGGCTTCGAGTTGGGTATCGGTTTCGACTAAATCGAATTGATGCTGAGCAGGATAGCCGAGGATTTCGGAGAGGCCGGAGAGCGCGGCCTGGTAGTTGTTCTGCGCGTCGAGCAGGAGGAGCTTGGCTTGGGCGAGGTTGGCGTCGGCGAAGCTGACATCGAGTTGGGAGCGTAGCTTGTTGGTGAAAAGTGTGGTGATCTGGTCGCTGACGAGTTGGCGGGCGCTGACGGTTTGTTGTGCGACTTGCTGCAACGCATTGGCTTGCAGCGCGTTGTAGAAGGCCTGGTCGACCATGAGGCGGACCTGGTCGGCGGTGGCGGCGGCATTCATGTTAGCCGCTTTGGCCCGCAGCGCGGCGGCAGCGACCAGGTTGTGGGTGCGCCCGAAGTCGGTGATGAGCTGCGACATGGTTGCGCCGGCGGCGGCACGGGTGTAGAGAGCTGGGTTATTGAGATTGCCGGCTGAGAGACGCGATCCGTCTTCCGCATCGACGCCAGTGAGGCTGCCGTAGAGATTGGGCATGTAGGCGGAGCGCTCTTCACGAGTTACTTGATTCGAAGCGAGATAGAGCAGGCGGGCGACAGAAATTTGCGGATTGTTTTTTAGTGCGAGGGCTTCGGCGTCTTGGATGGTGAGGCGCTTTAGGGAGCCAGTGGTGGGGACTTGAGGAACTGTTGCGGTTGAGTTGGGTTGTTGCACGGCGGGCGCCGCGGCGGGCGCGGTGGATTGCGCCAGCAGCGCGGCGGTCAGCGTGAAGGTGGTGACGACAACCTGACAGAACGTTGAGAGCGTCGAGAGGGTAGGGGTCCTTCGACTGCGCGACCTTCGGTCGCTCCGTTCAGGATGACAGCATAAAAGCGGGCTGCGCTCTGGATGACAGAGGTTCGCGATCAAGCTTTTACCTCCGCATCCGGCAGATTTTCTTCGCGCCGATGCAGGGCGAGATATGCAGCGGGCACAAGGAAAACGGTAACAATGACAGAGACAGTGAGGCCGCCGATAATGGCACGCGCCAGCGGCGCGTATTGTTCACTGCCGGCTTCAAGGGCGAGAGCCATTGGAATCATGCCAAGAATGGTCGCGAGCGAGGTCATAAGGACGGGGCGCAGACGCATTCGGCAGGCGGTTGCGACGGCTTCGGCAATCGGCATTCCGGTGCGACGTAATTCGCGTGCAACGTCTACGATCAGAATGCTGTTGGAGACGACAATACCGGTCATCATGATGACGCCCATGAGCGACATGACATTCAACGTAGTGTGCGTAATCAGCAGGATGAGTACTACGCCCATCAGCCCGGGGGGAATCGCGAGGAGAATGATCAGCGGATCCAGGAACGACGCGAACTGCGCCATCAGGATGAGATAAACCAAGACAATCGAGAGGATCAGGCCGAGCCCAAAGCTCTTGAACGACTGGTTCATGCCCTCGACCGAGCCGCGGACATTGATGCGAACACCCTCCGGGAGCTTGGTATTAGCGATCAATTTTTGGACCTGACTGGCGAGTCTGCCGAGGTTTTCGCCAGCGGGCGCAACGTACACGTCGATCTCGCGGCGGAGTTGGTAGTGGTCCACTTCGGTTGGAGAGTCCACGGCCTGCACGTCGGTGACGGCACCGAGTTGGGTGGTGTCGGCGCCATTGTCGGAGCGGATCGGAATCTGCTTGAGGTCGTCAAGCGACTTCACTTCCGAGTCGGGATATTGGACGGTAAGCATGTAATCGTTTCCCGACTTCGGGTCGACCCAATAACTCGGAGCAATCATCTGGTTGGAGGTAAGGGCGGTGATCACGTTATCTACGACCTCGCGCGAGTTGAGCCCGAGTCGCGAGGCCATTTCGCGGTTGACATCCAATTTCAAGGCGGGGTAGTCAAGGTCCTGCGGGATCAAGACATCGCTCACGTCACGTTCTTTCGCGATCTGGCGCGAGAGGGTTTCCGCCACGCGGTAAGCGTCGTGCAGATGGTTGCTGCTCACCTGGATATCGATCGGCGCGGGGAGGCCGAGATTGATGACGGCGTCCACCAATCCGCCGGATTGGAAGTAGGTGGACAACTCGGGAAGGTCTTCGGAAAGCTTGTGGCGGACGCGGCGCATGTACTCGTAGCTGCCAATCTTGTGACCCTCTTTCAAGCTCACCTGAATGGTGGCCGTGTGTTGGCCGGAGTTGCTGGTGTACATCGACGAAAAGCCGGGAGTGACGCCGACGTTGGAGACGATCATGCCGAGTTCAGACTTAGGGACGATATCGCGGATGTCATTTTCGACGCGCCGAACATAGGCATCCGTGAGTTCCAAGCGGGTGCCGGTGGGCGCTTTCAGATTGAGCATGAACTGTCCGGGATCGGTTCGGGGGAAGAACGCGACACCGAGTAGCGGAAAGAGGGCGAGGCTGAAGAGGCAAACTCCGAGGATGGAGGCGAAGGTGCCGACAGGACGTAGCAACGATTTGCCGACCGCGACATCGTAGTGCATCAACATGCGGTTATAGGCGTGATTGAACTTGGCGACGAAGCGACCGAAGAGGGATCGATGCGCGTCAGTGTGCCCAGCTTCGTTATGAGCGTTCTTGATGAACCTAGCGCAGAAGAGCGGGACCACGGTCATGGCCACGGCATAAGAGGCGAAGAGGGAGAAGACCACGGCGGCGGCGAGAGCAGTGAAGAGGAATCGGCTTACGCCGTAGAGAAAGACGACGGGGAAGAACACAATGGCGGTGGTGAAGGTGGCCGCCAATACGGGGAGGGCCACTTCGCGTCCGCCGCGCTCGGCGGCGATCTCCGGAGACTCTCCCATTTCGAGGTGGCGGAAAATGTTTTCCAGCACGACCACCGAATTGTCGATTAAGCGGGAGAAGGCGAGCGCAAGTCCGCCGAGGACCATGGTGTTGATGGTCCCGCCGCTGACGTTGATGGCGAGAAATGCCGCCAGCGCGGAAAGCGGAATAGAGAGCATCACCGCGAGAGTGCCGCGAACGCTTCCGAGGAAGATCAGGATCATTAATGCGGTTAGAACAAGGCCGATGCCGCCTTCATTTATCAGGTTCTTGATGGCGGTTTTTACGTAAATCGATTGATCGAACACAACCTTGGCAGAGAGGCTTTTAGGAACGTCCACCAAGTCCTTGAGAGAGGCTTTTACGCCGTTGACGATCGCGATGGTGTTGCTGTCGCCGCCTTGTTTCAGCACCGGCAGGTAAACGGATTTCTGCCCATCGACTCTCACCAGGCTGGTCTGAATCTGGGCGGCATCTTTTGCATGGCCGATGTCGCCTACGAGGATGGAGGCATTGCCAACGGTCTTGAGGGGGACACGGTTGATAGCATCGATGTCGGGCAACTGGGCGTTGGTGTAGAGGTTGAAGTCCTTTGGGCCGATGCGGACGTCGCCGGCGGGAAGGATCATGTTGGAGTTGTTGACCTTGCGGACGACGTCCATGACGCTGAGTTGCGCGGCCTGGAGTTTTACGGGATCAACGTACACCTGGATCTGGCGGTACTTGCCGCCAAAGGGCTGCGGAACCGAGGCGCCCTGGACATTCGCTACCTGGTTGCGGACATTGTACTGGCCAATGTCGCGCAGTTGGGTTTCGCTCAGGCCTTCGCCTTTGAGCGTAATGAGGCATACCGGCAAACTTGAAGCGTCGAACTTAAGAATGACTGGCGGCAATGTGCCGGGAGGAAGTTTGCGCAAATCCGCCATTGCGAGGTTGGAGATGGTGCTGACGGCGGCATTGGGATCGGTGCCCGGCTGGAAGTAAACCTTGATAAGACTGACGCCGGGCAGGGAACGCGACTCCATGTGATCGATGCCGCTGCCGAGGGTAAAGAAACGCTCGAAGCGTCCTGTGATGTCGGTTTCGATCTGCTCGGGAGGCATCCCGGAGTAGAACGTGGCAACGACGACGACGGGAATTTTGATGTCAGGAAAAAGATCGACGGGCATTCGAGCCGTCATGGTGGCGCCGACCACAGTGATGACCAGGCACAGCATGATGATGAAGAAGGGATACTTGATCGCGAACCGAGACATTACTCCGAGCCCCCTTCACCAGGTGCTGCCATTTTGGTGGAAACGCTGCTTTCCTTAGGGCTGACGACTTCTCCGAGCTGGAAGGCGCCAGGATTGCCGACGATGACGCGGTCGCCCTCCTTGAGGCCAGAGGTCACCTGGACGAAGTTCGGATCTTCAACACCGGTGCCTATCTCGCGCAACTGGACGCGGTTTTGGGCGTCGACCAACAGCACGCTCGATATGTCGCCGGTTTTATGAATGGCGACGACTGGCAGCGCCAAGGCATCCGCAAGTTGATCGGTATGCAACGTGACTTGGGCGTACATGCCGGGGGAGAGCGTGTACTTTGGGTTGGGGACGTCGATTTCCACCTGCATGGTGCGGGTGGAACGGTCGAGAGAATCGGTGTAGCGGGTCACTTTGCCGGTGAAATGTTCGCCGGTGGCGGAGACAACGACGTCGGCAGTCTGCCCCTGGTGAATGGCGGGAACGATTGACTCGGGGGCCGGCACGCGGAGGCGAAGAATATTCGTCTGGGCCAAGGTGACGACGGGCTGCGAACCGGAAGTTCCAGCCTGGACGAGCGCGCCAGTATCGGCATAACGCGCGGTGATGACGCCGTCATAAGGGGCGGTGATTTGGGCGTAGTCTCGCAGTGCGGAGTAATGCTGGTAGTTGGCCTTGGCGACTTCTAGCTGCTGCTTGGCGGCGGCTAGAGAAGATTTTGCGGCATCGACCTGTGCCTGCGAGGCGCGGTCCTTGGCGGTGGCGTCGTCGAGTTCCTGCTGGGCGATGAGGCCGGGTCGAGCTTTGTCAGTGTTGACGAGACGTTCGGCATTGGAGTGGAGAGCGACGTTGTCGGCTTCGGCGCGAGAAACCTCGCTGTGAGCGCGCTGGATTTCTTCTTCGGCGTGGTGGACGGCAGCGTTGGCCTCGTCGACCTGGGCGACGAGCTCGGGAATTTCGAGGGTGGCGAGGACCTCGCCGGTGTGGACACGATCGCCGATGTCGACGTTGATTTTCTTGATGTATCCGGCGACCTTGGCGTGGATCTGGACGTCCTGGTAGGGCAGGAATTCGCCGGCGATGGAGAGCTGGTTGGAGATCGCCTGGCGCTTGACGAGCGCGACCGCGGCGCTGCGCGGAGTGGAGGCGTCAGCGGTGGACGGCTGATGTCCGCAGGCGGCGGTGGCGCAGACGATAGCGATGGTAAGCAGGCCCGTGGCGGCGGTGAGCAAAGCTCGCTGGTTCGGAACTTCCATGAGGATGTCTCTCTTCAGTAATAGCGCGACTTGTTCGCGATGAGCCGATTCAGCAACCCTGGATCATTACGCGAGGCCGAATCCGCAATTATGCGGGATATGACAAGGACCCTAGTATTCAAAACTCAGAAGATGAAACGACAAAGAATTGTCTAGGAAAGAAGTGCTGGAGGGGGCCGGTTGAAGTAAGAACCGGGGAGCCGACGAGGGCAGAGCGTGCGGTCAGCATGAAGGGGCTGACGAACGAAAATGGGGGCCGGCAGCGGGAGGAAAACCGGCGTGGGAACAGCACTTTCGAAGTTGGTGGACTTGAGGGTGCGCTGCTGCGCGGGGCCGATCTGCTGTTTTACCGTGTGGTGCTCAAAGGCCCCGACAGGCCGGGGACGGTAGACGGAAGTGAGCGAGAGCAGAGAAAGCAACACGAGTCCGACGGCAAGGTAGCCCTTGCAAAACCAAGTCCCAAAGAGAGGGTTCTGGACCGGACGTGTCACTCTTTCATTGGACGTGACAACGGTGGATATGTCAATTGGGAGACAGGCTGAAGAAGCCGATAGAGCAATGGCCTCGGGGTGCGAGATTAGTGGATGTTGTCGATTTGCCAGGCACCGGAAGAGGACTTTTTGAAGCGGATGGTGACTTGACCGGCAGTGTGCTGCGGCTGCCCATTGGTGGTGGCGGTGAGGCTTTGCGAGCATTTTGCTTGGGCCTTGTTGCCCTTGATTTCGGGTGCACCCACGATGGTGGTGACGAGTTCCACCGAGGCAGCGCCCTGGAACAGTTGGACGACTTCCTTGGATTTCTTAGCGTTCGGCCAAACGCGTTCCAGTGCGGCCAAATCTTTTGCACGATAGGCGCGGTCGAAGTCGGCAAGGGCGGTTTTTACGGCGGCTACTTCGGGCGGGTCGACAGGAATGGCGGCCTGCTTGGCAGCGGCTTGCTGAGAGGCGCGTTGGATTTGGTCGAGGGCAGCGTGGGCCTCGGCGGCGTGGCGGCCATTGGGAGAGCGATCGAGATAAGCGTGTAGTGTGGCGGCGTCGTTGGGGTGAACGTCGGCCCAGTGGAGGTCGTCGATGCGAGCGAGAGCGCGGTCATGGTATTCGCCAGAAGGGTAACGGCGGGCGAAATCCTGGAGGCGCGCGGGGTCGGTCGCGGTCTGTAAGGCTTGCGACTGCCACTCAATGCGAGACAACTCGACATTGGCTTGAGCGACGTAGAAGCCGGTGGGGTAGTCGTGCACGTATCCCTGGATGGCGGCAGGAGTGTTGGCGGCAATCGCGGCGTGCCAGACCAGGTCTTCGAGCTTCGCCTTGGCCTGCGACTGATAAGCGCCGTGCGGATAGTGTTGCACGAAGCGGCGAAGTTCGGCGATGTTGCGAGAATCCTTAACTGATAGCCAAGCGTCGTGCTCGCTGACGGGAGCCGGGACACCGGTGGCGGCGGTTTTGTCGTCAGTCGGTGGAGTTACCGCTGCGGGCGCCGGTGAAGGCGAGAGTTGCGGTGCGGGCGGGGTTGAGCCGGCGGCTGCAGGGACGGCGGTGAGGGTGAAAGAGGCGGTGGTGTTCGACTGCGCGACGACAGGCTGTTCCGCTTTGTCGTAGCCGCTGAGTTCAGCGCTGGCGGTATAGCTGCCGGGCTTTACGCGTAGGGAGCAGGGGGCGGTGCAGGATTGATTTCCGAGATGCACGACAGCACCCGCGGGAGTGGAGTCGGCGCGGACCTCGACGAATGGAGCTGGGCGCGTCGCCTTCCAGATCACACCGGCAGCGATGACAAGGAAGAGTGCGGCGACAGCGGCGATCCATAGGGTCCGCGGGCTGCGTGGAGCGAAGGGCAAGTCCTTGGTTATGCTCTTTTCGCTGACCACTGGAACCGGTGAAGCTGAAGGCGATGTTGCGGGCTCGCTCGGAACCGGCGCGGGTTTCGGGGCGGCGGACTGTGACGGCGCGGCGACTGCATCGGATTTCGGCGCAAGCGGCGCGGGCACGGGGGGCGGAACGGCGGGCTTGGAAGTTTTGGAAGTCTTCGCAGCAGGGGCAGCGGCTGAGGCCTTCGCGGCTGATTTCTTGAATTCGGCCGTTTTAGATTTCGGCGCCGCCGCGCCCTGTGGAGCGGCCTTCGAGGCTTCCTGAATGCGCGAGATGCGGTATTCATCGACCGACTGGCGTATGCGCTGGGTGAGTGATTCGATCTTGGGATCGCGCGGCCAAGCGGCGGCGCATTCGCGGAGACGAGTTTCGATTTTGGGGAAGGAAGTGTCGGGAGTGAAGGGGGTGCGGGCGAGGAGGTCGAGATCCTGCGCGGCTTTGTCGTAGGCGCTACGGCGCGTTTCGTATTCGAGGAGAAGTGGAAGTGCGAGTTGGCGAGCGTCCTCGTCGGCGGACATGGTGGGAACGAGGTCATTGAGCTTGCGGACCGCGTCGGCGAGGGAATCGAGTGGGGCGTGCGCGTCGAGGCCACGGCGAAGCTTCTCGCAAAGTTCAGTCAGGCTTTCCCAGGCATGCAACCAGCGCTGGCGATCGTCTTCCGATTTACGGGCTGACTGTTCGGCCTCGCGGGCCTGGGCGATGGCGGCATTGCTGACGTCGAGCAGGGCCTGGAGATTGGGTTCGCCGGGAAAGCGTTGCAGAGCGGTGGTGAGAAGGGCGACGACGTGGTCGTGCTTGCCGGCGGCGGCGAGATCGCGAGCTTTCAGCGATTGCTCCTGCACGAAGCGGCGCCGCTCAAGGAGTTCAGCCTCGCGTTCGGCAAGACTTTTGATTCTCAGGAGCGAGGGTTCGTCGGGAAAATCGGCGAGCGCCATGGCACACATCTGGATGGCGGAGGCGAAGTCCTGTTGCTGCATGGCTTCGTTGATGCGGGCGGTGGCGTCGTCGAATTTTTTGCGGCGCTGTTCCTGCTCCTGGCCCTTGGTTGCCCAGCGCAGCAGTTCGCGAACATTGGAATCCGCTGGGTCGAGGACTTCGGCTTCGTGAAGCGACTGGATGGCGCTCATGTAATTGCGCTCGGAGATGTTCTGGCGAGCGCTTTCGACAAACGTCTGGACGCGCTGGCGGCGAGCACGTTCGGCGAGTTCGCGCTCGACGACGGAGCGGAGCGCGTTAGCGGCGGTGTGTTCGGGATCGAGGTTCAAAGCCTGATGGACAGAGGCGTTGGCCTCGTCGAGATCGCCGGCGAGAAGGGAAGATTCGGCACGATTGACGGCATCGTGGATGTTCTTGGTACGGTCGATCGCTACTTGCGCTCGGCCGCGCAGTTCGATTGAGGATGTATCGGCGGGATCGAGGCGGAGGGCCTGGTCCATGCAAGCGAGGGCTTCTTCGAAGTGGGAGGAACCGAAGGCAACTTCAGCCTGGGAGCGGAGCTGCGCGATCTGGGAGGCGCGCTGTTGCTTCTGAATGGCCTGGCGAACGATGTGAAGCAGTTCGTTCGCTTTGGCGTTTTGGCGATCGAGTTTGAGGATGTCGTGCAGGATCTGGCGGGCGTGATCGAGGGTGCCGTTGCGCAGGTCGGTTTCGGCATCGCGAAGGAGGTCGGAGGTGACGCTACGCTTCAGGTTTTGCTGTACCTGGAGGAGGTCGAAGCCGAATTCTTCGGCAGTTTGATAGCGGTCGTCGGCCTGCTTTGCGAGGGCGGTGTTGAAGATCTGATCGAGCTCCTTCGGATAATCGGGAAGAAAGGCGGCGAGCGGCGGCGGAGGCTCGCGGAGAATCTTCATGAAGGTGCTGGCGGTGTCGGTGCCTTTGAAAGGGAGGGTGTAGGTGAGGAGCTCGTAGAACATGACGGCGGCGGAGAAGATGTCGCTGCGGCCGTCGAGCGGGAGGCCGTTGATCTGTTCGGGAGACATGTAATACATGCTGCCGACGAGTTGGCCGGTGTGGGTGAGGCCCTCGGTGCCGCCGATGCGGGCGATGCCGAAGTCGACGATTTTGGCGACGCCTTCCTTGGTGACGATGATGTTGGCGGGCTTGATGTCGCGGTGAACAAGTTCGCGCTGGTGGGCGTACTGGAGGCCGTCGCACACCTGGATGGCGAGGTCCAGCTTGTCGACGAGTGTCATGTTGCGGCGCGAGGAGATGATTTGCAGGACGCTTTCGCCGTCGAGGAACTCGATGACGAGATAGGGAATGCCTTCGTGATCGCCGAGGGAGTAGACGGTGACGATGTTCTTGTGCTGGAGCTTTCCGGTGGACTGAGCTTCGCGGTAAAAACGTTTGAGGAGATCGGGATCTTCGGCGAAGGCGCCTTTCAGCATCTTGATGGCGACGGTGCGACCGATGGTGGTGTCGAGCGCGCGATAGACGACACCCATGCCGCCCTGGCCGACGAGGCCAACAATTTCATAGTCGCCGATTCGTTTGGCGGCGGCTTCCTGGCCCATAAAGCATCCTTCCCCGGGGGTAGGGTGGATAATTTAGCACGAAAGGGAGTAGAACCAACGCGGGAAATGGGCGATGACCTAGAACCCGATGGAGGGTAATTTGGTTCACCTTTGTGGGACAGAGGGCTTATCACAAATTTTTTTGTCAAGAGGCAAAAAACGCAATTTTCCTCGTAAGCTATTGATTTCAATGGAAATATAAATTCGGAAAAAGTGTCAGTTTTACCCCCTCCGGTTTGGTATTCTGAATATAGAGGGTAAGAAAAAGGCGGTTGGCTGTCGGCTCTGGGTGGTTCACTAGAGCTGAGAGCTAGCCGCCTTTTTGTTTTGGGCGTGGGAAAGCCGGTCGCCTCGGAGGCGAGCCGGCATTCGCTTTTTTGGTGGAGATGATGGGGCTTCGGGCCCCGATTTTTTGGTCTGCGGTGCGGGAGAGTGTGATGGCGATGGAATTGACTTTGGTGGTGGGGGGACATAGCATCTGGCCTCCGCAAAAACTTGGGCGCACTTTGGGATCGGGAGTGATTCGATCCCTGATGGATGGCGTGGAGAAAGGCCGAAAGATGATTGGGAAACTGGTGCGTTCACTGAAGAGATTGGAACGCGATCGGGAGAGTTTTTTCGAAGAACTGCGAGCACTGTCGGCGAAAGAATTGCACTTTCGCGCAGCAGAAAAATCGTGGTCGCCGCTGGAGGTGTTGGACCACCTGGTGCGGATGGAGAAGTTGATCGCGGCGCAGTTGGCGCAGAACCGCGGATCGACGCGGAAGATTCTGCTGAAGGACAGGCTGCGGAACTTGGCGGTGCGTGGGGTGATGCGGTCGTCGATGCGGGTGACGACGCCGAAGGGAGCGGAGGCATCGTTGCCCGGAGACGAGAAGCCGCTGGAGATGGTGCTGACGGAGTGGGCGGCGCAGCGACAGGTGCTGAAATTGGTGTTGGCTTCGTTCGCTGCCGAGGACACGCGGTACGGGACGTTTCGACATCCGGTGGGAGGATGGATGACGGCGAACGGGTCGCTGAAATTTATCGATTCGCATGTGGTGCATCACCGACTGCAAGTGAAACGGGCGGTGCGGATGGCGCAATCGGGAGCGAAGCCGGCGATGTATCGGGAGAAGAAGGCGGGATGAAGGCGAGGTCAGGTATCAGGTATCAGAGGGTTGAGGGGATGAGGTGATGTGGTGAGAAGAGGCCGTTAGCTTTTAGCTGTTGGCTGTTGGGTAGAAACGAACAGCGGGTTCGGTTATTGGGGCTGAAGACGGGCTGGAAAGTTGACCAGTACGGCTTCGGCTTGTGAAGGAATTGTCAACGAGAGATTGACTGTGGCCGAGAGGTGTTATTAGCTGATGGACACAGGAGACGCAAAAGGGATGGAGAGGATTCTCGTAGTCGAGGACGATCCGGTTGTGCAGAAGGCGCTGCAGCGGACGTTTGAAGCGGCGGCGTTCGAAGTGGTGATTGCGTCGAACGGAGCCGCGGCGGTGCAGGCGTTCAAGGCGGTGAATCCGCGGGTGGTGCTGTTGGATTTGCGGCTGCCGGGGAAGTCGGGGCAGGAGGTTTGCAAGGAGATACGAGAGAGTGCGCCGAATGTGCCGATCATCGTGTTGAGCGCGGCGACGGACGTGGTGGACAAAGTTTTGCTGTTGGAGTTGGGTGCGGACGATTATGTGACGAAGCCGTTCAGTCCGCGGGAACTGCTGGCGAGAGTGAGAACAGCGTTGCGGCGATTGAGCCAGACGCTGGATAAGCAAGAGGTGTACAGCTTCGACGAGATCGAAGTGAACTTCGGGAAGATGGAGCTGCTGAAGGGCGGCAGGCCGGTGCAATTAACGCCGCAAGAATTCAAAATGCTGCGATTCTTCCTGAACAACAAGGACCGCGTGGTATCGAGAAATGAGTTGTTGAACGAAGTTTGGGGGTACCATAGCTACCCAACTACGCGCACCGTTGACACGCACATGCTGAGGCTTCGCCAGAAGCTGGAAAAGGACCCGGCAGACCCGATCCATTTCCGTACGGTGCATGGAACCGGCTACAAGTTCGTGGAATAGACCACAGGGGAGAGCATGGGAGAGACGCGATTACGGACCAAGTTCCTGGTCGCCATGCTGCTCACTTCCGCGACCCTGACGATACTGACGCTGCTGGTAGTGCAACGCACGATGGCGGTGCGGGCGCGGCAGGGAATCGTTTCCGACCTGGAAAATTCGGTCGAAAGTTTCCGCACACAACAAGTGGAACGCGAGGCGACGCTGCGGGCGTCGGCACAGTTGCTGGCGAACTTGCCGATACTGAAGGCGTTGATGACGTCGCGCCATGCATTGACGATCCAGGACGGGTCGGCCGAATTGTTTCATCTTTCGGGGCGGGATTTGCTGGCGCTGATCGACACCTCGGGTCAGGTGGTGGGATTCCATACGAACCCGGCGAACTTGCCGCGAGCCGATATCGAGCAGATGCTCGACGGGAAGCTGCCGTCGGCGAAGACGCTGGCGTGGTGGGTGACGGGCGGGCACCTGTACGAGGTTTATCTCGAGCCAATCTATTTCGGGTCGAGCACGAACGGATCGCCGCTGGGGATTGTGGCGGTGGGATATGAAATCAACGATCCGCTGGCGCGGCAGGTGGCGAAATTGGCCGATAGCAATGTGGCGGTGTCGTATGGCGGGAAAGTCGTGGTGAGCACGATCCGCGACGACCGCACGCTGGATTTCGCAAAAGACGGGAGGGTGAGAAACGAAACGCCGACGGATGTTACGGTGGGCGGAAAGAAATTCGTCGCGAGCTCGATCGTGCTGAACCCGGACGACACGGTCCCGGTGACGATGGTGGTGGTGAAGTCGTATGACAACGCGATTGCGTTCTTGCGGACGCTGCGCGATGAATTGCTGGTGATTGGCATTGTGGCGGTGGTGCTGGGAACGCTGCTGGTGTATGTGCTGGCGAGGACGTTTACGCGTCCGCTGGAACGTTTGGCGGCGGGCGTCAGCGCGTTGGGGACGGGCGACTTCGCGTTTCCGCTGCTGCCGGGCGGCGGCGCGGAGGTAGTTGGATTGACGGGCGCATTCACAGACATGAGAACGCGGTTGCGCGAGACGCAGCAGAGCTTGATCGAGAGCGAGCGACTGGCAACGATAGGGAGAATGGCGGCGTCGATTTCGCACGACTTGCGGCATCCGCTGACGGCGGTGCTGGCGAATGCGGAGTTCCTGGCGGAAGGGCAGTTGAGCGGAGCACAAAGGGAAGAGCTCTACCTGGAAATCCGGTTGGCGGTGAACCGACTGACGGACCTGGTGGATTCGTTGCTGGAGTTGTCGCGTCCGGCGCAGGCGTTGACGCGGGTGGATGTGCCGCTAGACATCATGATCGAGCGGGCAATAGAGCTGGTGCATGCGCATCCGGAGTTCCAGAAGGTGACGTTGAGGGTGGAGATGGCGCGGAGCATCGAGGCGCAGGTGGATGCGCGGAAGATGGAGCGAGTAATTTATAACCTTCTGTTGAATGCGTGCCAGGCGGTGAAGCCTACGGACGGCCATGTGATCGCGCGAGTGAGTGAGACGGCGAAAGGGGTGGATATCCGGATCGTGGATGATGGACCGGGGGTGGATGCGTCGATCCGGACGAAGCTGTTTGAGCCGTTCGTGAGTTTTGGTAAACAGAATGGCACTGGATTGGGACTAACGATTGCGCAAAAAATCGTGCAAGATCATGGTGGGTATTTGGAACTGGAGAGTTCGACGCCGGGCGAGACGGTGGTACTGATCTCTTTGCCGCGCGGGACAATGGGCGGCGAAAAAAATTCGCGGGCGAGGATCGATGTGGGGAGGTAGGCGGCTGCGGCTCGTTTTCACCCTCCACGAATGCGGTTTCGCCGAGAACACTGCGGTGCCGGTGAATTGGGTTTCAGGTGTCAGGTTTCAGGAAAAGCGGAGAGAGGCTGTGAGGTAGGAACTCGTAGCTGTCAGGAACAGTGGGTCCTTCGTCGCTGCGCTCCCCAGGATGACAAGGGGGAGTGAGGTGGAGGAGAGAGTGGGAATTGGGAGAGGCTGGATGAGGCGAGCGGCAGGAGTTTGGATGGCGTGGTTGCTGTGCGGCGCGGCGGCGATGGGCCAGCAGAGTCCGGCGTCAAGCGCGGATGTGCAAGAGTTAAAGCAAGAGTTGAAGGAAGTGATGCAAAGGTTAGATGCGACGCAGACAGATTTGCATGCGGCGCAGGACCAGATCAAGACGCTATCGGGCGAGGTGGAGACGCTGCGGGCGGGGCAGACGGGAATGACGACCCCGGAAGCGGCGGCGCCGTCGGCGGAGGGGCAGAACACTGACATCGCGGACCTGAAGCAGGAACAGGAGATTTTGAAGGCGCGAGTGGACCAACAGTACCAGACGAAAGTAGAGAGCGGATCGAAGTACCGGGTGCGATTGTCGGGGCTGGTGTTGTTCAATGCGTCGACGACGCGCGGGGCGGTGGACGACCAGGATGTGCCGATGCTGGCGGAAGCGCATACGCCAGGCGCAACTGGTGGAGACATTTCGGCGACGATGCGGCAGACGCTGGTGAATCTGGATGTGTTCGGGCCGGACCTTTGGGGAGCGAAGACGTCGGGCTCGCTGCAAATGGACTTCTTCGGAGGATTTCCGAACACGCTGGATGGCGTGGCGATGGGCGTGGTGCGAATGCGAGTGGCGCGGGCGCAACTCGATTGGCAAAAGTGGTCGCTGACGATCGGGCAGGACAAGCCGTTTATCTCCCCCTGGGCGCCGACGTCGCTGGCGGCAATCGGGACGCCGGATCTTGGATATTCGGGAAATCTGTGGACGTGGACTCCGCAGGTGGTGGTGGAGCGACGGTGGATGCCGGAGGACAGTAAATTCGGAACGAAAACGCAGATCGGGATGCTGGATCCGTTTGACGGCGAGTTGCCCTCGGATTCATTCGGACGCTATCCAGAGGCGGGCGAGGCATCGCGGACGCCGGCGTTCGCGGGGCGGCAGAGTTTTGAATTCGGCAGCGGCGACCAAAAAGCGATTGTTGGAGTGGGTGGCTACGGCGAACGGCAGGATTGGGCATTCGGAAAGAGGAATACGGGGTACGCGGCGACGGTGGATTGGAAGGTACCGTTGGGAACGCATTTCGAGGCGTCGGGATTGCTCTATCGCGGCCAGGCGATTGGAGGGTTGTGGGGAGGGATCGGCACGAGTGTAGTGTTTGATGGATCGGAGTATTCGCCGCTATCGCATTTCTGGCCGGTGGACACGGTTGGCGGATGGTCGCAATTCAAGTTCAAGCCGGCGTCGAAGCTGGAGTTCAACGCGGCGTTCGGCGAAGACAGTCCATTTGCGAACGAGGTGCGACACTATAACGAGACGCCGTATTACCAGCCGTATCTGAGAAACTGGACGACAATGTTCAACGTGATCGAGCGGCCGCGATCGAATTTGATGATCTCGCTAGAATATCGCCACTTGAACTCGGTGGAATTCAGCGGCCGGCAAGACACGGCGGAACACATTAATCTTGGCGTGGGAGTGAGCTTCTGATGCGGCATTGGGGCAGAGTGCTGCTGGTGGTGGGCGCGCTGGCGGTGGGCGCAGCGGGACAGGACGTCCACGTAACCGGACGGGTGCAGGTGCTGCAAAAGAAGGGAACGCCGGCGAGCAGCGCAGCAGACGTGGTGGTGTGGCTGACCCCGCTGGATCGAGCGGCGCCCACGGCGGAGCAGAAAGAATACAAGCTGACGCAGCACAACAAGCGGTTTGAGCCGCATCTGCTGATCGTTCCGTTGGGAGCTAGCGTGCAGTTTCCTAACAAGGACCCGTTCTTCCATAACGTGTTCTCGGTGTACGAAGGAACGGCGTTTGACCTGGGACTGTACGAGAGCGGATCGTCGAAGGTAGTGCATTTTAATCGTCCGGGGCCGTCTTATATTTTCTGCAATATTCATCCGGAGATGAGTGCGGTGGTGCTGGTGTTGAAGACGCCTTACTTTGCACGGACGCCGGCGAATGGGGAATTCAGCATTGACGTTCCGGCCGGCGAGTACGAAATGGGCGTGTGGTACGAGAAGGCGCGTAGAGACGATTTGAAGACGCTGTCGCGGCGGGTAAAGATCGATGCGGGAGAGGCGTCGTTGGGGAAGATTACGTTAACGATGGCGCCGAGCCCGGCGGAGGGGCATAAGAATAAGTACGGCCAGGATTATGAGAAGGGGGCGCCGTATCCGGTGCCTTAAAGAAGGTTTCAGGTTTCAGGAGAAGCGGGGCTTGCGCCCCGTTTTTTTTATTGGGGGATTAGTAGTTAGTGATTAGTGATTAGGAAAAGACGTGAGGCGAGCGATTGAATGAAGTTGCGGTGTCAGGGTTCGGTGTCGGGGATCCGGGAAAGAACAGCAGGTCCTTCGCTGTGCTCAGGATGACGAGACGGAGTAACGGAGACTCAGGCAGAGGGGAGGCTCGCACCAGGCGAGAATTCCAAGTTTCGAGAATCGCAGATCCTGAGGCACTCCACGCACGTGAACTATTTTTCGGGGGCGTCGATGGTGACGATGCTTAGGACTACGCCGTCGATGCGGTTGTCGAGGGTGCGGTAGGGGGCGAGGCGGAAGCTGCACCAATTGCCTTCGGAGTCCTTGACGCGGTAGTGCCTGGGCTGGACGTCTTGCAGGACTTCAAGCATGGCTTGCTCGAGGTTTTCCACTTCAATTTTCAATTTCAGGCGGGGAATGGGACGGCCGACGTCGCTGGAAACGAGGCCGAGGACGTGGGCTGCCTGCGGGGTGAAGCGGCGGACGCTGAGGTCGGAGCCGACCATGACGAGCGGGAGGTTGACGCTGTTGAGCAAGTTGGTTAGGTCGTTGTTGAGCTGGGATAGCTGCTCGTTGCGGTGCTGCATTTCTTCGTTGACGGTGTGGAGCTCTTCGTTGGCGGACTCGAGTTCTTCCTTCGAGGTCTGGAGCTCTTCGTTGGTGCTCTGAAGTTCTTCGTTGCCGGACTGAATTTCTTCGTTGGCGGACTGGAGCTCTTCGTTAGTGGCTTCCTGAGACTCGATGATGGCCTGGAGATATTCCTTTGTCGCGGCGAGTTCCTGGCGGAGCTGGGCGATGAGCTGATCTTTGTCGAGGCGTTCCTGGTTAGCGAGAGGTTCGGGGGAAGAGATAGCGGTGAAAGAGCGGGGTGCGTGGTCGCGCTCGCTTTCGAAGACGAGAAGATAGCTGTTTTGATCCTGGACGGGCGTCTTGAAGGGAGTGACGCGCAAGGTGAGGGAGTTGCCGTTGCCCTCGACGCGGATGTTATTGGTGACGGCCTCGGTACCGGACTGGCGGGCTTTTTCGAGGGTGTTCTGCAACTCGACGAGGAGACCAGGACGGGCCATTTTGAGGATGTTGAGGCTGGCCTTGCCGGAGGGAAGTTCCAGGAAAGTGCCGGTGTGGCCCTTGGTCTGAACGATTTCGAGCACGTCGTTGACGATGACGGAGGGCGGAGCATACCGAGTGAGCAGCAGCCGATCGGCTTCGCGCTGGAGGTCGACGGGAGCTCGGGGCGGTTCCGGAGTTTTGCGGTTTGGCACGTTGCGTTCGCTCTCCTCGAAATGATAGTCGCGCGGACCTACGGAGAAACCGAAGGTAATAGGAGTCGGCACCAATTTCTTACGATAGATTTTTTGTTTCTTGTCGACAACTTCGAAGAGCTCGGCGCCAGCGCCAAGCAGGCCCTCGGTGTTGCCGATCATGAGGAAACCGTCGGGATTGAGAGCGTAGTGGAAGATGGGGATAACACGCTTCTGGAGCGACTGGCCGAGGTAGATCATAACGTTGCGACAACTGACCAGGTCCATGCGGGAGAACGGGGGATCGTTGAAAACGTTCTGGGTGGAGAAGACACAGAGGTCGCGAACGGTCTTGCTGATCTGGTATCCGAGTTCGCTTTTGTGGAAGAAGCGGCGAAGTCGGATGGGGGAGACATCAGCCTCGATATTTTCCTTGTAGAGGCCGGCGCGGGCGCGGGAGATGGCGCTTTCGCTGAGGTCCGTACCGAAGACCTGGATAGGGATTTCGACACGCTGCTCGACAAGATATTCAACGATAGAAATGGCGTGAGAGTAGGCTTCTTCGCCGGTTGAGCAGCCGGGGACCCAGATGCGAATGGAGCCGGACTGGCCTTTGTGGCGTGCAAGGATGGCGGGATAAACGACAGTGCGAAGACCTTCAAAGGCGTCGGGGTTGCGAAAGAAGGCGGTGACGTTGATGAGGAGGTCGTGGTAGAGGGCGGTGAGTTCCTGGCGGTTCTGCTGGAGGAGGGCGATGTATTCCTCGAGGTGCTCGATTTTGAGGAGCACCATGCGGCGGCGAACGCGGCGATGGATGGTGGGCTGCTTGTAGTCGGAAAAATCGACGCGAGTGAGGCGGCGCAAGAGACGAAATACCTGGGCGAACTGGGCGTCGCGTCCGGCTGCGATGAGGTCGTCGGGCTCGTCGGAGGCGACGTAGGGATGGTGACGGACGCGCGCGAGTTCGTTGGCGATTTCTTCGGGGGAAAGAACGAAATCGACGGAGCCGGCAGAGATGGCACTGGAAGGCATGCCGTCGTACTTGGCGGTGGCGCTGGACTGGGCGAAGGTGATGCCACCCTCGGCTTTGATGGATGCGAGGCCGATAGAGCCGTCGCTGCCGGTGCCAGAGAGGAGAACGCCGATAGCATTTTTGCCCATGTCGGCGGCGAGAGAACGGAGGAATACGTCGACGCTGACGCTGCTGCTGCGCCCGGGATCACGCTTGCGGAGGTGCAGGGATTGGTGGTCGAGGAGAGCGTCGAAACTGGGAGGGATGACGTAAACGTGGTCGGGTTGCACCGGGATGCGGTCGGTGATCTCGGCGACGGGCATAGTTGTGGCGCGCGAGAGTATCTCGGTAAAAGCGCTCTCACGATTGGGATCGAGATGAGGAATGAAGACGTAAGTCATGCCGAGGTCGACGGGAAGGGCCTTGAGGAGCGCGGTCATAGCTTCAAGGCCGCCGGCGGAGCCGCCGATGCCGACTATGGGGAAGGTGCCTCCGCTATGCGAGTTGGGCGGATTTTCACGCGCTGCGGGGGATTTCGAAGAGGCTTTTTCGTTCACGTGATCGCGGCCCTTGGATGGCTGTTTGGGCATAAGGAGCACACACAATCTGGGAAAAGAAAATAAGGAACGAAGCCGGGTGGATTATATCCCTCCCCCGGGAAAATGAGGTGGACGGTGAGAGTGACTTCGCCGGTCGATTCAAGAGAGTGACAACTACTGCGGAGCGCGCTCCGATTGGATAACGGGGGAAGCGAAAGTCTTATCCGCATTTTCATTGAGGCGGCGGAACTCGGCGACGAGCTGCCGAATAGAGGCCGCTACGGAAACACAAAGATCGATATTTTTCCGGCGCAGCTCGGAAGCGCGCTGCATGTTACGGAGCAGGTCGGGGTGGTGATTGGACGCGATGGGAGTTGAGGAAGGTTGAGCGCGCAGCCAACGATCGAGTTCATCGCGATGCACGACAATCTTGGAGGTCCCGACTACGCGACGAACCGGAAGGCGATCATACTTCTCCCAGCGCTGGACGGTGCGCACACCTTTGCCGAGGTAGGCTGCAACTTCTTTCCAAGAGGTAAGAACCGCTGGTCCGAACGTTCGATCAGGCGATGCCATGATGAAGATCCTCGCTAAACGGAGCTCAGATCACATAGATTCCGATTAAGCAAATCGTGAGCAACCTTAGAAAGTCCCGTTAGGGGAATTATAGACCCGAGGGCGACGCGATAGGGGAACAGAACATCTGAAATCGGGGGAGGGACGCTTGGCGCATCGGGACATGGTGGTGATTGGGACGTCGGCGGGCGGGCTGGAGGCACTGCAAGCATTGTTTCGCGCGTTACCCGAAGATCTGGGTGCGGCGGTGCTGGTAGTGATTCACCGGACGGAGAACACGGCAAGCTTGTTGCCAGAAATCCTGGCACGAGTAACGAACATCCCGGTGGAATCGCCTGAGGATGGAGACCTTATTCGGAGAGGGCGAATCTATATTGCACCACAAGGTGTGCACATGATGGTGGAACATGGGCGCATCCGGCTGGTACGGGGGCCGCGGGAAAACCGGCATAGGCCGGCAATTGACCCGCTGTTTCGGTCGGCGGCGACGAACTTTGGTCCGCGGGTGATAGGGATCATTTTGACGGGGATGCTGGACGATGGAACATCAGGGTTAATGGTGGTAGAGGCGCACGGGGGAGTGGCGGTGGTGCAGGACCCGCGAACGGCGATGTTTCCGGCGATGCCGCAGAATGCGTTGAACCGAGTGCCGGATGCCAGGGTGGCGAACTTGGAAGAAATCCCCGGCGTATTAAAGGAACTGGCTGCGGAGCCGATTGAAGTGCGCGGGTACGGAGCTTCGCTGGATGATGACGCGGTAAAAGAGGCACGAATCGCGGATGCGGATATGAAAGAAATCGAAAATGAAGACCGACCAGGAACAGCGTCGGAGTTTGCGTGTCCGGAGTGCGGAGGCGTGCTGTGGGAAATTGAGCAGGGAGACCTGCTGCGCTTCCGGTGCCGAGTGGGACATGCGTACACGGCGGACCATTTACAGGCGGCGCAGCGTCAGGCGGTGGAGGGCGCGTTGTGGGCAGCTTTGCGGGCTCTGGAGGAAAGCTTGTCGATGTATAAGCGGCTCTCGTTGCGAGCGAGGGTGACCAACAATCTTTTTACGGCGCAAATGTACGATGACCGGATCACGACGACGGAAGTGAATGCGCGCGTTCTGCAAGAGTTCCTACTGACGGTGAACGGAAACGGGCACGGGGACGTGGCGGACGCGGAGGAATCGGCGTAAGCGGAGGACCGTCGGAGCGCGACGCGGGGATGCCTGCTCGAAGAAGTTTGCCGTTTGTTGAGGGAGGCGAAAGACCCCGCCCTATCTCCAACTGCGGGAGATGAGGACGGGGCACCCAAACAAAACAAGATCAGATGGCGGCGACGCCGCGCTCGTGGTTGCGGATGCGGATGGCTTCGCCAACTTTGTAGAGGAAGATTTTGCCGTCGCCGATTTTGCCGCTGGCGGCAGTTTGGAGAACGGTTTCGATGGCGGCGTCGACCTGGTGGTCATCGAGTACGACTTCGATTTTGATCTTCGGCAGGAACGAGACATCGTACTCGCGACCGCGGAAGGTTTCGGTGTGTCCTTTCTGACGACCGTGGCCGCGAACTTCGGAGACGGTCATACCATCGATACCGATGGCGACGAGAGCATCTTTGACCTCGTCGAGTTTGCGGGGCTGAATAATCGCTTCGAGTTTCGTCATGCGTGTCTCCTCTAGTCCTGGCCCGTTGCGCCGGCGACGGCTTCTTTGAAGGGAACAGAACGATTCTCGGCCATGGCATGCGACGGCGCTGAGCCGCTGGGCATGGCCATGGAGGAGATGACGTATTCGGGATAGGCAGAGATGCCGTGCTCGTGGAGGTCGAGGCCGTAAAGCTCGCCTTCTTCGGAGACGCGCAGGGTTCCGGTGGCGTTGACGGCGTACATCATGCCGAGAGCGACAACGAAAGTGACGGTGGTGATGATGGCGCTGCCGATGGCTTGGGCACCGAGGAGTTGGAATCCGTCGCCGTAGAAGAGACCTTTGAGGGCGGCGGAGTTGTCGGGAGCGAGCGGGCCGGTGGAACCGTACTTTCCGCAGGCGAAGAGGCCGAGCGAGATTGTGCCCCAGATTCCGCAGATGCCGTGGACGGGGACTGCGCCGATGGGGTCATCGATGCGCAGGTATTCGAGAAGCTCGATGCCGAGGATGACGACGACGCCGGCGACGCCTCCGAGGAGGATGGCGCCGGTGGGGCTGACCCAGTAGCAGGGGCAGGTGATGGCGACGAATCCGGCGAGGAAGCCGTTGACGGTGAAGCCGACGTCCCACTTTTTGCTGAGCATGTAGCCATATGCCATGGCGGTGAGACCGGCGGCGCAGGCAGCGAGCGTAGTGTTAGCGGCGACGCGGCCGATGCCTTCGAAGTCCATGGCGGAAAGCGTGCTGCCGGGATTGAAGCCATACCATCCGAACCAGAGCAGGAGACCGCCGGTGGCGGCGATGGTGAGGTCGTGCGGAAGCATGGGAGCGCCACCGTCGCGCTTGAACTTGCGGCCGAGACGCGGGCCGAGGACGATGGATCCGGCGAGGGCAATGAATCCGCCGATGGTGTGAACCACGGTGGATCCGGCGAAATCGTGAAAGCTGGTGCCGATGCCGGGCAGGAAATAGCCGGACGCACCCATGGTGGCGAGGAAGCCATTCGGACCCCAGGCCCAGTGGCCGACGATGGGATAGATGAAGCCGGATACGCCGACGCTGTAGATGAGGTCGCCGACGAAACCGGTGCGGCCGATCATGGCGCCGGAGGTGATGGTGGAGCAGGTGTCGGCGAAGGCGAACTGGAAGATCCAGAAGGCAAGGAAGGAGACACCGGTGGCTTCGTAGGTGGCGGGGACGTCTTTGAGGAAGAACCAGTGGTAGCCGATGAAGCCGTTGCTGTGGCTGAACATGAATGCGAAGCCGAAGGCGTAGAACAGCAGGCCGCAGAGACAGGTGTCGACGATGCACTCCATGAGCACGTTGACGGTTTCGCGGGAGCGACAGAAACCGGCTTCGAGCATGGTGAAGCCGACTTGCATGCCGAAGAGGAGGAAGGCGGCGATCAGCGTCCAGACGGTGTTGATCGGGTTGACGATGTCGGCGGCCTTGACCGGCGTGTCAGAGGCGAGCGCGGTGGAGAAGAAGACCCCGGAGATGACGATCATGGCGAGCATGACGACGGTGACGCCGATGACTTTGCCGGCGAAGAGGGTTGCGCCGTAGCGACGCCACTCGGGATCGCGCAGACGGCTGGCGAGGCGGGTGAACTTTTGCGCCAAGGACATCTTGGGCCGGTAGTGAGTAACGAGGCTCATTCCTTGTAGTCTCCTTTTGGTGAGAGGTCAGAAACTGCTGCGATCTTTGGCTTGTTGAATCGAGTCAATGTCGTCGTCGCGAAAAAGGCAGGCGACGGAGGCGAGGAGCAATGCCATGGCGGCGAGTAGACCGAGGACCGCGACAACCGGGTCCTGATCCAACATGAGCAAGGCGCGAAGCAGGCCGGGAAAACCAATCAAGAGGCCGGCGACGGGCACAACGCGAGGAATGTTCAAGCGCATTCATGCACTCCTCGCAGGCGAACACTGATGGGGAGCGGCCTGGACACTGAAACCAGGGGTGATTTGGGTCCAAGCCGCTGTTCCCCACAAGAGGGACAGCCCAGGTTCGGGCGGTCCGAAGTTGAGATCCGGTGCGCACGTCATTTGCCCTCCCGGCTGTCGAAGGTGTAAACGAGGCCGGCGGTGAGCGTGTTCTGCGCGGTGACAGGGTTGCTGCCCTTAAAGAAGAGCGGTTGGTTTGCCATGTCGCGGCGGTACTCGAAGCGGCTGATGATGTGGTGCGCCATCAGGCGTTCGAAGGTGGTGGTGAACTCGTTGACGTGGGTCGGGGTGAGAGTGCCGAGGGTGTAGCCGTCGCGGTCGTCGTAGAACTCGTAGCGAGTGGCGACGGCGGTATTGCCGGAGAGGGCGTACTTGGCGTAGCCGGCGACTCCGGTCCAGAAGACGGTGGGGGAATAGATGTTGGTAGACGGATCGGTGAGGAAACGATCGCCGCGGCCGTAATCGCCGTTGAGATGAACGAGAGCTTGGCGGTCGGCGAGTAGGTGATGACGGTGTCGTGGAGCTGGCGCAGGTTGTGGTTCAGGCTGTTCTCTTCAGGGCCTGCCATGTAGGTCTGCGCGATACCGAACTTCTTGGTGGGATTCCATCCGAAAGTGGCGCCGTAGGTTTTGCCGGTGTTGTTATCGACGACGTTATTCCAGCCGTTGATGAAGAACCCGGTAAGGGAATACTTGTCGTTGAACGTGTATTTAGCGCGCATTCCGAAGTGGTAGTAGGGAATCGCGTAGGAAAAGAGAAGGCCGCGGGAGTAGTTCCAGTCGTCCTTGGTTTCGATGACCTCGGCGCCGGCGGGCGTGGCGAACTTGCCGATATCGAATTGCAGGCCTTTACCAACCGGGGCGAGATAGGAGAAGTAGGCTTCCTTTAAATATTGATCGAAGCCGAGGCCGCCTTTGGGTTCGGAGGCGTTGATGGCGTTCATGGCCCGGCCGTAGCCGAGAGCGACGTGATAGCCGGTGCGACTGTTGCCGGGGTCGGGGGTTTTGTCTACGACCAACTCCATCATGTTCAGGCCGAATTGATTGGTGGATTGGTCGAAGAAGCGAAGGCTGTTGTTCTGGCTGGCGGGATTGTTGAAGTTCTGTCCGTAGTAGACGTCCACGAAGCCGCTGAGTGTGGTGTTGCCGAGAATGGAGGCAAGGGACGGCGTTGCGGGCGCGGCGGTGGGTGCTGCGCTGCTGACAAGGGCGTTCTGCGGGACGGCGGAGGACGTTGTTTCCGGCGCTGGGGAGGCATTTTCGGGCTTCAGGGCCTTGAGTTGAGCGCGTAAATCGGTGATTTCTTGTTCCATCTGCTCGATGTGTTTGGCGAGCGCGTCGGAGGAAGATGGAGTTGTGCTGGACGGTTCTTGTCCTCGAACGACGGAGGGCAGTAGCAGTCCTGTGAACAAAAGCAATGCCCCTGCGAAATGGCATTTCCTCATGCGGTGGTGACCCACTTTCTCCCCTGGCTTCAGTTGTGCAAATTGCGGTGCGACGTTGGCAGGAAACTAGCGAGGATGTGGAGGGGAGTCCAATGCAAGTTTTCGTTTATAAAAATTTAATTTGTTGGTAAGAAGACAGGTCTATTTCGCGGATAAAGAAGTTTTATGACGGGAAGCGATGTCGTGGGGCGAGGAGTTGGCGGAGATCGGCGCGGATCGCGCAAGACGCGAGGAGGACGTTGCGGGATGCGATGGGTTTTGGCAGGAGATTGCGGATGCGGGAAGGGAAGAGGAGAGACATTGGTATCGGAGGAAGCGATGGGAGGGATTTGAATGTTGCGGGGTGAGCGGTGGGGATTGTGGGATGGAACACGATTGCTGGAGGCAAACGGAGTCACCCTGGAGAGCTGCTCGGATTAGCGAGCGTGGTGGGAGCATCAATGGGACGTGATGCTTTTTACAAGCTGCAAGGGTTGTCCGGCGAAATCGTGGCGGCGTTTCGAAGATTCGTCGGAGGAGGGTGAGCGCGAAACTTTGACCGGTGAGCGATTCTAAGGCGGCAGGTTGCAAGTGAGTGGTAGAGTGAACGCGATGGCAACAGATACTCAGCCCGCTCGCCCGCCTAGACGCCGGCGCATTCTTCGCTGGATCGGATATATCCTCACGGGAATTTTGGCATTCGTGGTGGCGCTGGCGTGCATTGGGGCGATTTGGGAGGCGATTGAGAGCCATCGCGACCAGGCGCGCTTTCAGGCTCCGGGTCAGCTGATCGACGTCGGCGAACATCGGCTGCAGCTTTATTGTGTGGGGGCGGGATCTCCGACGGTGATCCTGGAGGCGGGCGGCGGAAATCCTTGGATTTCGTGGTACAAGGTGCAGCCACGGGTCGCGGAGTTCACGCGGGTGTGTTCGTACGATCGCGCCGGCCTGGGGTGGAGCGACGCGAGTACGCAAGCACCGACCGCGTTAGAGATTGCGACGGAACTGCATACGCTACTCGGGAAGGCTGGGATCCAGGGACCGTACGTGATGGTGGGTCATTCGCTGGGCGGAATGTATGTGCGGATGTACCAGAGCCGGTATCCGAGCGAAGTGGTAGGGCTGGTACTGGTGGACTCGTCGCATCCGGACCAGATGGAGCGTTTTCCACCGGCGTTGACGAAGAACGCGGGGTCTGCCGGCAGGGTATTGGCGATTATGAAGTTTCTTCGGCCACTCGGCTTGGTGCGACTGGTGGTGGCGCGTGGGGCTCCTCCGGAACTGCGGGCGCAGTATGGCGCGCTGCTCAGCCGTCCTCAGTTTCTTGCGGCGGTGAAGGCGGAGATAGAGGCGGTACCGGAAAGCAATGCGGAGGTGCGGCGGCTTGGGTCGCTCGGCGATTTGCCGCTGGCGGTGCTATCGCATGATCCGAACAAGATGCAATTGCCTAACAACCTGACAGGGCCGGTGAATCTTGCATGGGAAGAGATGCAAACCGAGCTCACGCATCTTTCCACGCGGGGGACGCACGAAGTAGTCAAGGGGGCGAGCCACAACATTGAGATCGATGAGCCGGAGGCAGTGGTGGCCGCAATCCGGACAGTTTTCGATGAAGCCAAGGCAAACGCGGCGGTGAGGCGTTGATCAGGCCAGCAGGCGTGGTTTTTCCTGGAACGCTTTCAAAGGCACTGTCCTTGAAGTTTTAGGGCTCTTCGTCCGTAGATTCGCCGGAGCGTAACGCGCGCCGATCCAGCCAAGCCTTTTTTAATCGTTGCAGAAACCTGCTATTTTCCACGGCCCAGCGGGCGGCAACATCGAGACCACGGACAGCTGAGCAAAGGAAGTTGAGGCTTATCGCTTTCGCGGTTGGCGCATAGATATGGGCGACACCGTCTTTGCAGCTGCGATTACAAATCATCCGCTTATAGCGGCGATCTCCCCACCCGAGATCGAGTTCCCGAACCGGATACTCGGGGTCGTAACAATCTTCCACTGCATGCATCAGGACTTTCAGTCCGGGCGAGTATTTGCTGAATTTAGGGTCGAAGCCCATGTAGTTGCCGTGTAAACGGTGCTTGTAGGCTCTCGCGAGGAAGAACGCGCCTGGCTCATCGTTCATGTAGAGAACGCACCCGCGGAGACCGCCCTGGCGCGCGGTAATGCGCAGTGACTCGAGCGTCTCATCGTCGGCTACGAAGCCGGTCCCTAGAGCGCGTTGGTAAGTCTTCCCTGATATTTGTTCCATCGCATGCGTCAGGGAGTCGAGTTCGTGTTCGCTTCGATAGCATTGGATATGCGCGGCGGGGAACTGCTCTTTTAACTTTTTCTCGTGGCGACGGAATTCGTGGCGATCTTTGCGGCTCAGAGAGTCTATGAATTCGTCGAACGTCCCCGGCAATTCCAACCATCGATGTTCGTTTTCGGCGGCAAAATGGTCGCGCCGAATTGTCCTGAACTGGGATGCGATAGCGGAATCGAGTTGAGGCATGGGTCGAGGCCTGGAGATTTCAGCAAGATCGGCCTCGCCGTTGTCCAAGGATGCTTTGAAGGAGCGGACAAGAAGCTCCATGTTCTCCGCAGATGTGTTTCCGAGAAATCCGAAACGCACGAAGAAGAGTTGACGTACTTTGGGACGCAACAGCTTCGCATATCCGAGCTTTATTTGCAGGCGGCGATTTTCGAGCCGACCTACAAGAATGCATTCCGGTTGATCATCGCGGAAGATCACAACCACGTGTGGGCGCACGAACTCCGCGTGCCTCCGCGCCCATGCGAGATACAACTCCATATCCGCGTTCGGGTCGTCGCACCAATCGTTCCATGCGCTGCGGACGGTTTCCAATTCCGCGAGTGACCTAAGCACACGTACGGTTTTTGCTTCGCGTGTAGATGAGGTTTGAAGATTATCCGTAACAGCCGTTGCGGTTGCGCTCATTTTTCCGCTGCCAGTAATGGACTAGGGGAGGCTGTACGGCCGGGAGTACCCGTCCCGTACGGAGAGCTAAATGTAAGTGGAAACGGGTGAGGAGTCTGTGATGCGGGTCACAGGAGTTTAAGGGATGGCGGGCCGGATCTTGAGATGGTGAGCGCGGAAGGAATCGAACCTTCAACCTACTGATTAAGAGTCAGAGTATTTGGCAATTTTGCGGACACGAGCGGACACGGCTTCAGGAACGACCCTTCTGAAGAGCGCGTAATTGCTGGACATTTATAGACACCCCACTGATTATGTGAGACACTCGCAGACATCAACGGCCAGAAAATACGGACATGATACGGACATGGCAAAACTGAATCAGACGTTCGCAAAGCGAGTGAAGCCTCCAAAAGCCGGTTATAAAGTCCACTATGACGACGGCCTGCCGGGCTTCGGGTTGCGCGTTACAAGCAACGATGCCAAGAGCTTTGTGTTGAACTACCGCGTCAATGGCCGAGAACATCGCTACACAATCGGTCAATTTGGGGCGTGGACGGCGGAGACGGCGCGCCAGGAAGCTCAGCGGTTGCGGGTACTGGTGGATCGCGGTGAGGATCCTTTTGTTGTTGCTCAAAAGCAGGAGCAAGAGGCCGCCGAGGAGGATGCGCGCCAGCGGACGATGAAGCAGTTGTCCAACTACTACTTGTCCAATCATGCCGAGGTACACAAACGTGCGCGTTCGATCTCTGAGGATAAGGCTATGTTGGAACGGAACATTCTTCCTCGGTTGGGGCAGGTACGGGCTTCGAAAATCACTCGACGCGATGTCTCAGACTTGCATGCATCACTAAAGGCAACCCCGTATCTGGCAAATCGTGTTCTTGCGCTACTCCACAAGATATTCAGCGTCGCTGCTGACGGGACGAATGAATGGGGAATTACGCAGAACCCAGCGAGCGGGGTTACGAGATTTCATGAAGAACGACGAGAGCGATGGTTGTCGGAGGATGAGTTGCAGCAGCTAGCGCTGGCATTACAAGAGTACCCAGAAAGATGCGCCTCTGAGGCCGACGTTTCCGAAAAGCAGCGTAAATTTCTCCGTGCCGAGGCACTACGTGCCGTGAACGCGATTGGGCTTTCGATGTTCACAGGATGCCGCAAGGGCGAGGCGCTCACGTCCAAGTGGAGTGACTTCGACTTTGTTCGCCGAGTGTGGACGAAGCCGAGTCACCATACCAAACAGAAACGCCAGGAATACGTGCCATTGAATGACCAGGCGATCGCACTGCTCGAGAATATTCCTCGTGAAGGTGAGTACGTGTTTCCGGGGAGAACAGGTGAGCACCTCACCGACATAAAAGGGCCGTGGGCGAAGGTATGTACCGCTGCTGGCCTTACCGGAGTGCGTATCCACGACCTGCGACATACCTTCGCATCTCATCTGGTTTCAAGCGGCGTCTCCCTTCCAATTTTGGGGAAACTCCTAGGACACACCCAGCCGCAAACGACCGCGCGATATGCGCACTTGGCTGATGACCCGCTACGCGACGCCACGAACCGATTTCCGGTCGTGTCATAAGTACACACGAGCCTTGCCGGTGTTGGAGCACTGACAAGGCCCTAACCGATACGAACCTAGTTGGAGGCCGTATGGCTAAGAAGATTGTATCCTCGCAAATGCTGCAAGAGATCACCTGCGTTGCGCTTTACGCTCGCGTTTCCACGTTGAATGGACAAGATCCAGAAATGCAGCTTCGCGAATTGCGCGAGTATGCCTCCCGCCGCGGATGGCAAATTTCGGAGGAGTATGTTGATCAGGGTGTCTCCGGCTCGAAAGAGTCTCGGCCCTCGCTCAATCGGCTGATGGCGGGTGCGCACCAGCGCGAGTTCGATGCTGTCCTGGTTTGGAAAATCGACCGATTCGGTCGCTCCCTGAAACATCTAGTCAATTCGATCGCGGAACTCGGAGCATTGGGAGTCGCTTTCGTGAGCCTGCGAGACAATCTTGACTTGAGTACTCCGTCCGGTAGGTTGATGTTCCAGATCATCGGGGCGATGTCGGAATTTGAGCGCTCGCTTATCCAAGAGCGCGTCCGTGCTGGCCTGCGGAATGCCCGCGCTAAAGGCCGCCAGCTCGGGCGCCCCAGACGAGTTGTTAATCGAGATCGAGTACTGCAGATGCGCAAGGACGGGCGATCATGGAGAGCTATTTCGGCAGAGCTCGGTGTCGGGGTAGCTACTCTTTGTCGGTTGGCTCAGATCGTACAGCCGACTGACGATGCTGATGTGGTTCGTCTGTTAGGGCCGGCCTGACCGGCGGATGACCAGTGATAGGCTTGTTCCTAACGCTCGCTCGCCAAGGCCTCCAATCTCCTACTGCCTCGTCGAACGGTGAACAATCCGGCCTCCCTCAGGCCTGGAAGTTTGGAAGCTTGTTCGGATCGTGCCCAAGGTGCAGCACGGCTGAGTTGTGCAGCGAGTGTTCGGCTTTTCTTGGCTTCGGGCACCACCTCGTCATTTCCCCAAAAGCTGTGAGTAATCGCGTCACACTTTGGTTGGACGTCATCGCTGGTGTGGCACATCAGCGCCTGAATCAGGGATAACTCTCCTCACGGGAATTATTCGGATCACGGCGTCATTCCCTTTTGCAATTCGGAAGTAATCAATCAACGCTCTATCTGGTCCTTGCACTGCAGATACTTCTGAGCTAAAAAGTAAGTCTCACGCACTCAACCTTTACCTCAGGTGTGCCGTTTTGCCTAAAAAGAACACCGTAGCCACGAATCGCGGCATAACGGCTCCCAATCTAGGGTACGAACAAAATCCTTGGACTACGCCGCGAAGAACAAACGCGCCCGTCCCGATCTTCCCGAAGGGCGGAATCGAGCCGACGAATCCCCAAGCTGCGGGAGCGAGACCATGAACGCGAGCTTCCTGCTGGAGGGATTACTCCGGCACAATTACTTGCCCCTCCAGAAAAAGGACAAGGAGGAGGTCCCACCGTTCCTCACCACCGCAGCTTTCACGCCGACAATCGCTAAGAAACTCCTGTCGGTTCGTCGCCGCAACGCCGGGATGGGCTGGGATGCCGTTACGTATCAGGCCACTCGGTTCAACGGCATTGGGCGTCCGCTCACGGTCCCACATCCGTTGCCGCACGCACTCCTTTGCTATTCGATACACGATAACTGGGCGGACCTTGCCTACTCGGCTGCAAGCAAGCACAGCCTCGTGCGACCTCGGCATCACCCCGACGGGCGCGTCATCATCATGAATTACGAGAAACCTCAAAAACTTTCTCATTCCCTTGCATTTGGAAAGCGATTCAGGGTCCGAACTGACATCGCCAATTTCTTCCCGAGTATTTACTCCCACGCGATCACATGGGCCGCGGTAGGATTCGCGCACGCGAAGGCAAATCAGAGCGGCAACTGGTTCAACGAGCTCGACAAGTTCGTGCGATGGACCAAGCGGAATGAGACACAGGGCATTGCAATTGGTCCGGCAACTTCAAACGTCGTAGCAGAGGCGATCCTTGTTCGCGTCGACGATTTTCTAGAACAGCAAGGCTTTGAGTTCTTCCGGTACATCGATGACTACACTGCTTACTGCGCGACAGAGGACCAAGCGCAGGATTTTGTGCTCGCGCTGTCTCAAAGGCTCGCCGATTACAAGCTCTCGCTCGGCTTGAAGAAGACGAGCATCGTCCAGTTGCCACTTCCCGATAACGATGAGTGGATCGCGGAACTCACGCTACCGTTGCCAACTCGCGAGGTTGACAAGTACACCGCGATGCACTTTCTCAACAAGGCGTGCGTGATTGCGGTGGATCATCCTGGTGGTAGCGTGTTGAAATACGCGATCAAGACGTTACGATCTCGCAAGCTCAAGCCGGGGGTTGTAGGCGAGATCCTCCCGCAAGTTATGAATCTTGCGTTTCACCAGCCTACCCTAGTCCCGCTACTTGGCGGCTTGCTTAGAAATACGGTTGGGATCGGCGCCTTCAAATACGGCGCAAACTTGCACCAGATCGCAGCGATCAATGCTCGTTTTCGTCGTTCCGATGGTCTGTGCTGGTCATTGTTTTTCATGAACAGACACAAAGTGCCGATTGAAGATCAACTCGCGACCGATGTTGTTGCGACAAAGGACTGTTTAGCTTTGATGTTGTTGTATTTGAGTGGCATCAAGAAGCACCAGGATCTGGTTGTCGATTTCGCGAAGCAGTACATTGCCAACGCGGCCGACATGTACGAGCTCGATCAATACTGGATTTTGTTATACGAGATGTTTCGAGAAGGCAAGATTTCCACACCCTATTCCGGCGAGAGAGCGTTCGAGTTTCTGAAAAAAGAAGGGGTTTCGTTTCTGGCGACTGCGCCCGCCGCTCAAACCCTTACGCAGCCGACATCGCCAACGCCACTGGCCGCTCAGGCCGCAGTCGGGGGCGCGAACCCATGAACAGGAGACGCTGATGAATGCACGCGAACTCACCTTGCAGGGCACGTTGACAGCACAGCAACAGTACGTGATCCCGATTTTTCAGCGGTATTACACTTGGGAGAAGAAGAATTGGCAGCAG
>DASYAU010000058.1:0-97663 GCA_036501185.1 Candidatus Korobacter sp.
ACCAACGCAATGGCGCGCCCACCCTCCCTGCGGGGAGGGTGGGGCACCCACAGTTGTGTAACTACTCGACTTCTTTCAAACGAGCGGCCTTGCCCTTGAGTGCGCGCAGGTAATACAGCTTGGCGCGACGCACCTTGGCAGAGCGCAGCACTTCCACCTTGTCGATGACTTTGGAGTTGGTGGGGAAAATGCGTTCGACGCCCTGGCCGAAGCTGACCTTGCGGACGGTGAAGCTGGGCTGCAGGCCACCGCTCTTGCCGATGACTACGCCTTCAAATGCCTGGAGGCGCTCTTTATCGCCTTCCTTGATCTTTACGTGCACGCGGACGGTGTCTCCCGGCGCGAACAGCGGAAGGTCGGTACGCTTCGTTTTGGATAAAAGTTTTTCGATGACCTGTGAATTCGACATGTTCTCTTCCTTCTGAATCTAAACTTTTGCCGCTCGCAATTCCGCGAGGTACTTCTGATCTTCCTTACTCAGTTCCGCCCCTTCCAACAGATCGGGACGGTTCTTGAATGTCTTCTCCAGCGCGCGCTTTCGACGCCAGCGCTGGATCTCTAAATGGTTCCCGTTCTGCAGCACCTCGGGCACAACATGCCCCTGCCACTCTGCCGGCCGGGTGTAGTGCGGATAGTCAAGCAATCCGCCGGATGCGCACGTCGAGTCCGGACCTTCGCCGATTTCTTTCTCGCCGGCCGTAAACGACTCCTGCCGCGCCGAATCCGCATTGCCTAGCGCTCCGGGCAGCAGTCGCGTTACCGCGTCCATGATGATCGCCGCACCCAGCTCGCCACCGCTTAGCACGAAGTCACCAACCGATACTTCGCTGTCGGCCAGGACTTCGGTGACGCGCTCGTCGATGCCCTCGTAGCGGCCGCTGATCAGCACCAGGCGATCGAGCTTGCTCAGTTCCAGCGCCATCCGCTGATCGAACAACCGGCCTTGCGGCGAGAGCACCAATACTTGCGTGTTCTCGCGATTGCCCTTCGGCGCGATCTCAATCGCCTCAAGGCATTCGAAGATCGGCTCCGGCTTCAGCACCATGCCTTCACCGCCGCCAAACGGACGATCGTCCACCGTGCGGTGCCGGTCGTGCGTGAACTCGCGCAAGTCGCGGACGGCGATTTCCACCAGTCCGGCTTTCTGTGCGCGGTTCACAATGCCGTGCTCCAGCGGGCCGCGAAAGAACTCGGGAAAGATGGTGATCAAATCGATCTTCACCGTTTCCGCCTTTCGCCTGCCGCCCGGGCTTCGTCCGCCTCGGACTTCTGCCGTTCGCGCTCGGCCTTCGACAGCGGAGCGTCGAGCTCGAGCATGCCTTCCGGCAACACCATCTCGATGCGCTTGGCTTTGAAGTCACGCGACTTCAAAAAGCCCTCGACGTAGGGAATCAGATATTCTCGATCGCCCTTCACCACGAGCAACGGCGCCTCGCCGGCGCTGAAGTCCACGTCTGCAACGACGCCGACTTTGCGTGTTTGGGAACCTTGAATCTCAAAGAGCTCGCAGCCCACCAGGTCGCTTACGTATGTAGCGCCTTCTTCCAGTTGGGCCCGATCCAGCCCGGGAATCTGTATTTCGCTACGAAGAAGCGTTTCCGCATCATTCATAGTTTCGATTCCCTGAAACTTTAAAACCACACCACCCTTGTGGAACCAATGATCTTCCAGTTCCAACTCGCGGCGTTGGCCCTTTTCCGGCAGCGCGAACAGCTTGTGACGCTGCTCGAACAGCTCGGGGAAGTCAGTAAACAACTCCGCGAAAACCTCGCCGATGCGGCCCTGCGTTTTTTGGACGCGGGCGATGGTGACGAACTCGTCAGTCGAGGATGTCGAGCTCATAGTGCGTCTTGTGCCGCACGCCGGCGGCGTTCAAGATCGCGCGCAACGACTTTGCGGTGCGACCCTGGCGGCCGATGATGCGCCCCATGTCGCTTTCGGCGACTTCGAGGTTCACGTAGGTCGTTTCGCCTTCCTGCTCCACGTCCACGATCACTTCGTCGGGCGCTTCCACGAGCGCCTTCGCGATGTACTCGATCAGAACCTTGGGATCACCTTTGGCAGCAGTTGTCACGGTTGTCCTCGCGGGAATGGTTACGCAACTTTGGCGGGAGCGGCCGGAGCCTTGTCCCAGAGCTTCTTTACGCGATCGCTCATCTGGGCGCCTTTACTGACCCAGTAATCCACGCGCTCACGCTTCAACTCAATAGAAGCGGGATTGGTGCGCGGGTTGTAGGTGCCAACGACCTCAACCGAGCGGCCATCACGGGCGCGGTCTTTTTCGATCACAACAATCCGATATGTAGGCTTCTTGGGCGCGCCACGGCGCGACAGGCGAATCATCAACACTTGAGGCTTCTCCTTATAGTTTCCCGCCGGTTTTGAGAACCGACAGTCGCACAACTGGTCCCAACGGGGCGCTTGCCCACGTTCTGGCCTTCCCTTGTGCAGGGGATTTTTGAAGTTCCGCCAACGGCTAGGATGGAGGTGCTTCTACCACGGGCGCTTTTGCGGCGAGGAATTTCCCAGCCAGCCACACGCAACCGGGGGCAAACCGTTATTATGACGGAAGTTGCGTCGCTTCGCAAACCCGATCCGGCGCCGGGTTCATCCTCGTCATGCGTATTTTATCTGTTCGCACCGTAATTCTCGCCATTTTCTTAGGATTCAGCAGCTTATCCTTTGCCCAGCCAACTCCCCACCACTGCCTCGGCTTCGATCGCAACGACTACCCCGGTGACAACCTCCTCCCCGCACTCCGCAAGACCTTCGAATGGACCGGCTATTGGCTAAACAATCCGCCCGGCGCGAACCAGAACACCTGGGCGGGCAAGCGGAACATCGTGAAAGCGGCGGGATTCGGTTTTGCCGTGCTGTACAACGGACGCGTCGACAAGGAACTGAAGGGTAAGAACGCCACCCAGATCGGCCAGCGCGACGGACGCGATGCCGCGGCGCGTGCCAACGCCGAAGGCTTCCACGCGGGAACGACAATCTTCGTCGACCAGGAAGAGGGAGGGCGCATGCTCTCCGAACAGCGGGCCTATTTGCATGGCTGGATCGACGAGGTCACCGCCGCCGGCTTCCGCGCCGGGATTTATTGCTCAGCGGTGCCATTCAAGGAAAGCAAAGGCGTCACGGTTGTGACCGCTAACGATATCCACGACAACGCGCAGGGACGGCGCATCTCCTTCTGGGTTTACAACGACGCCTGCGGACCCTCGCAAGGTTGCGTGTTTCCGAAGCATCCGCCGGCGCCCGCGAAGAGCGGCGTGGCGTACGCGGAGATTTGGCAGTTTGCGCAGTCGCCGCGGCGGGAGGAATCGAAGGCTTGTCCGAAAAACTACAACTCGGACGGCAACTGCTATCCGCCGGAACTGCCGGTGGAAGCGACGACCCACGTGGATGTGAACACCTCGACGAGCGCTGATCCGTCGCACGGAAGGTAACCTGCGCAACGTGGAATTCACTGTGGCAAATCGCACGCCGTTGCTATAATCCGCCCGAATCAGTCTTTAAAACTAATGCCCGTACCGGGTTGAGCCCTTGGGGTGACTGTTGTCGACCGCGATTGCACCGGCATTACGTCAAGCCTTCGAAGAGGCCGCCCCGAGCTTGCGAATCACTTGCGAAGAACTGGCCAACTGGCTTCGCGAGCACTATTACCAGGGCTACGAGCCGGACGACCTCCGCTGTGCCGCATCGCTGCAAGGATCCCTCTTCAAGCTACCGTGGGCCGCGGGCCTTATCGGGTATTTCAGTGAACATAGCGGCGTGCGCACTCGGAAAGCTCTCAAAGTCCCGCACTCGTATACGCCAACGACTTTGGCGCTCTGCCTGGCAGCTTGTGCCGAACTCTACCCATTCGATCCCAGCGTGCTGCCCACGATCGCCGTGCTGCGCGGAGAACTATTGCGCTTGCGCCATCCCAACGAGCCCGAGTTCTGCTGGGGCGATCAGTATGACGAGCGCTTCGAACGCAACCTCGACGCGCCGGTCTTCAAACCCGATACCTTCGTTTCCTATCTCGCCGGATCGGCGATGATGACGCTTGCCGAACGCGTACACGACGAGTCGGCCATTACGGTTGCGGAATCGGTAGGCCGCTACTTCATCACCCGGCTGAACCGCTCCGTTGATGAAGCGGAAGAGCTTTGCTTCAGCACCTCGCCCGACGACCACGAGCGCGTGTACCACAAGAGTGCGCTGGTCGCGAGCTACCTGGCACGGCTTTGGAAGTGGAACAAGAACGACGAGTACCTCGAGCTGGCACAGCGCGCCATGAAGTTTCTGCGCAACGCCCAACTTGCAACCGGCATGTGGTACTACGGGCTGGGCAAGAACCAGAAGGGCATCAATGCCGTGCAGACGTCGTATAACGCCATCGCGCTGCGCGACTATCGCCACTACAGCGGCGACCGCAACTTCGAAGACACGCTGTTTAATGCGAATGAGGCGTTTAAGCGCGTCTTCTTCGAAACCGATGGCAAGCCGAAAATGTTCGTGCACCGGCTGTATCCGGTAGATATCCGCGCCTGCTCCCAGGCGATGGAACACTTCGCCGTGATGATGAACGAAGATGTGGATACGCCTGATCGCGCTGTGGGCATTCTGCACTGGACGCTCAAAAATATGCGCAATCCCGACAACAGCTTCGCTTACCGAAAATATGCGACCGGGCATCAGCGCATGGCCTACGTCGCCTGGGGTCAAGCGCATACTTTTCATGCCATGGCACGGATGCGCACCGCGCTCGCGCAGTAATTTTGTTCGAAGGGCAGTTCAGTAGCACGCGAATTTCCAAGTATTTCGCGGCTCGGCTTGCGAATCGCGGCCTCGTCGCATAGCATCGAAATCACTGTTCGCCGGCCTGCAAAGTTGGTGACGGATGGCAACCGTTTTTTGAACCGATAATTCAATGAACAGGGCGCCCGCCTCGACATAGATCTGGTGTGCATGCTCCGTTACGCGGAGAAGCCTAAAGGATCTCGGAGGGTGCCCGCCGTGATAAGCGGGTTCATTGACGGCCCATCACGCACGGCTACGCGGGTCGGCATAAACTTTCTTCTGCTGTCATTCTGACCGAAGCGGCAGCAGGCCGCGCAGTCGAAGGATCCCTACTTTCTGCACCAGTTCTGGTCTCCCGAACGTCTAAAATACTGACGTGTATCCGCAACTCTTCCACATTGGCCGCTTTGCCCTGCCGACCTATGGCTTCCTCGTCTCGCTAGGCGTAATTCTCGCCATCCTGCTCATTCAGCACCTCGCCAAGCAGCAAGGTATGGATCCGGAGAAGATCTGGAACCTGGCGATCATCTTCGTTTTCGCCGGGATCGTCGGCGCGAAGCTGCTCATGTTCATTGCCGACTGGAATGTCTATGTCCAGAATCCGGGCGAGATCTTTACGTTCTCGACGCTCCAGGCGGGTGGCGTGTTCTCCGGCGGTGTGGTGCTGGCTGTGATCTGCGGCGCGTGGTACATGCGCAAGAACCATATGCCTGGCCTGCGTACTGCGGATGTCTTTGCGCCTGGTCTCGCGCTTGGCCATGCTTTCGGACGCCTCGGCTGCTTCTCTGCCGGCTGCTGCTTCGGCAAATCGACAACGCTTCCGTGGGGCGTGGTCTTCCACAATCCTCTGGCGCATGAGATAGGCGGCGTGCCGCTGAACACCGTGATTCATCCCACGCAGCTCTACGAGATGATCGTCGAGCTCATCAACTTCGGCATTCTCTACTGGATGCTGAAGCACAAGAAATTTGAAGGCCAAGTGGTGGGCGCGTACATGTTCATCTACGGCGTGGCCCGATTCTTCCTCGAGTTCCTGCGCGGCGATCCAGGCCGCGGGCAGCTCTTCGGAACCTGGGTCACGGAGACGCAGGGTATCGCGATTGCGATGGTCGTCGCGGGAACGATCCTCTGGCTACGGCGCGTGCCGCTGCGCACGCCGGCGAGATTAGCCCCAGCGCGATAAACGTCTGCCATAATTCTCTCCGCCGCAATGAGCCAGAATTCCCAAACTTTCATCGTCACCCCCGACGACGCGGCTCTTCGTCTCGACCACTACCTTGTCGCGCACCTGCCTGACGTCTCTCGTGCCCGCGTGCAGGCCCTGATCGACGACGAAAAGATTCTCGTCAACGGCAAAGCCTCCAAGCCTTCCTACAAATTGCGTGGGGACGAAACCATCGAAGTCCTGGGTGACTACCAGCCGCCGCCGCTGCGCGCCATCGCGGAGGATATCCCCCTCGACGTGGTTTACGAAGATGACGATCTCGCCGTCATCAACAAGCCTGCGGGCATGATGGTCCACGCCGGTGCCGGATCGACCGAAGAGGCCCGCAATCGCGGGACACTGGTGAATGCGTTGTTGCATCGATTCCGGGCGCTGTCGGATGTGGGGGGAGAGATGCGCCCCGGCATCGTTCATCGTCTCGACAAGGAAACCAGCGGCCTGATCGTTGTTGCCAAGAATGATGTGGCTCATCGCAAACTTGCCGAGCAGTTTTCCTCGCGTAAGGTCCACAAGAAGTACATCGCGCTGGTGCATGGATGGCCAAAGAAAGCAAAGGGCACCATCAATCTTCCGATCGCCCGTGATGTCTCCCGCCGCACCCGTATGACGACTCGCGGCTCGGGCGGCCGCGACGCGCTCAGCCATTACATGGTGCTGGAAAAAGTCGAGTCGCCCTACGGCAAGTTCGCACTGCTGGAAGTGAAGATCGAGACCGGACGCACCCACCAGATTCGCGTCCACTTGGCCAGCCTCGGGCACCCGGTTGTAGGCGACACGCTCTATGGGGCGCCGGGCGAGCTACGGGTGGTTAAGCCGGTGAAGGGAATCGCTTCGAAAATTGCCTCGCTCGACCGCAATTTCCTGCACGCCGCCTCGATCCATCTGCAACAGCCGCGCAGTGGAACGGAGCTGCGTTTCGAACGTCCAATCCCTGTGGAGCTGGAAAACTTCCTGGCGAAGTTGCGCGAACCAGCGCCGCGTTCGGACTAGTCCCAAGGTGTCAGCCTCGCCAATCGGACGTGCCCGCAGCTCAGCTTATAATTGATGCAAGTAACCGCATGAAACCCAGTTTGCTCTTGGCCATTCTAGGCGCGGCGTGCATGGCCGGCGCCCAACAACCGGCGGACCTGCCATCGGCGCCCTCAGCGACGTTGCAGAAGAACGGTGCTCCCGCGGCATCGCAGCCGCAGCAAAGCCAGCCGACGCCGAATACCGGCCTCGCACTGCCCGCGGTTCCCAAGGACCCGCCCTCGGCTCCCAAGCCGCCAAAGCCGCAAACTAACGACGCGCCCGCGTCCGAGAATGATATTCCCGTAATTAAGGTCGGCGTCAACGAAGTGAACGTCATTTTCACCGTCACGGACAAGCGCAACCGCTTCGTAAAAGATCTTGCCCAAGCCGATTTCAAGTTCATTGATGATGGCAAACCTGCCGCCAAGATCGATTCCTTCCGCAAGGAGACGAATCTGCCGCTGCGCGTTGGCCTGTTGATCGACGCCAGCAACTCCGTGCGCGATCGCTTCAAGTTTGAGCAGGAATCGGCTATCGAGTTTCTGAACCAGATTATCCGTCCCAAGTTCGATAAAGCTTTCACCATCGGGTTCGACACCACCGCCGAAGTGACGCAAGACTTCACCGACGATACCGACCTGCTCGGCAAGGGTGTACGCATGCTGCGCCCGGGCGGCGGCACGGCCATGTACGATGCCATTTACTACGCCTGTCGCGACAAGCTCTCGAAGGAAAACGCCGGATATGCAACTCGCAAGGCGATCATCCTGCTCAGCGACGGTGAAGACAACCAGAGCCGCGTTACCCGCGAAGAAGCCGTGGAGATGGCGCAGCGCGCCGAAGTCATCATTTACACCATCTCCACCAACACCAGTGGCCTGAAGCTGCGCGGCGACAAAGTGCTCGAGCGGTTCGCTGAAGCCACAGGCGGACGCGCCTTCTTCCCGTTCAAGATCTCCGATGTGGCCAACGCCTTTTCGGAAATCCAGGACGAACTCCGCAGCCAGTACGCCGTTTCGTACGTCCCTGCCGATTTCGTGAAGGACGGGAAGTACCGCTCTATCGACATCATGGCTGACAACAAGAAGTACCGCGTGCGCGCCCGCAAGGGATACTACGCACCACGGCAATAATCGAATTCTTGCGGAACGACGGCGGCGCTGCGGCGTCGCCGTTGCTTTTTAGGCGGCGATCGGCGCTTCTTTTTTCTTTGAGTTATTGGAACGCTTCTGCCCGCGCTTGTGCTTGCGCCAATAATACAGCGCTACCAATCCACCGCCGACGCCAAGCACGATCACGATGATGAGTACCGGCTTGTAATAGCGGTACAGCGCGTGGATCAGCGCATGACCGTAGAGCGAGGCCAGGTAGGCGATGAGCGTGTAGCGCACCGCGCGGCCGAGAAAGAGAGCTGCCAGGAATTTCTTCACCGGGTACTGCATGGCCCCCGCGGCCATGAGTAATGCCGAGATCGGCACCGGAGGCGGCGCCAGCGCTCCGAAGAACACCGAAAGAAATGCGTACCGCCCGAAAATCTTGTAAACCTTCTGTGCGCGTTCTTTACCGATCTTTTTCTCGAAGGTCTCCTTGCCACCCTTCGCGGAAAGCCGGTAGGTGAAGTACCCGGCGCTCAATGCGCCGATCGTCGCCATGAGCGCGTAGTACCACCACAAATCTTTTCTTGAGCTGGCAAGAATAATGACGAGCACGTCCATGCTGCCGGGCACGGGGATGGGCGAGTTGTCGATCTGCGCAAGTAGCAGCAGGCCGGGGCCGCCGAGTCGAAGCAGCCAGTGCATCAACCAATGCGAGCTGGAAATGATCAGCATGTTCCTGCCTATCTTAGAAGCAGGAATTGGGCAGCTCGGAAGGAAATTCAGGAAAAAAGGCGACTTTCCGCTACTGCAACGGCTTTGTGAACCACGAGTGTGCCGGTAGGAAACGCAAATCGGGCGCGCTCTCAATCAGCTTCAGCTCGGCTGCGTACTGGAAAAACAGGGCGAGGCCTTCCAGGTTCTCTGCGTCGAGGTGGTAGTGGATATTCTCAGTCAAATAAGTTCGTATTTCTTTTTCTGAGATTCCAATTTTCGGTGACCACTCGCGCGCCAGCTCGTCCACGTGCTCCGGCTTCAAACCGTTGTCGCGGGAGCGCTGGAAAATCTCGACGACCTCCGTCGCCTGCGCATTGCCGCTTAGCGCCGCCATGCGAATGGCCCATACGGCAAATACGAATGGTTTGCCAGTGAACTTCTTCCACTCCGTCGCGAGATCGTACACGTGATAGCCATCGGTCTTCGCCCGCAATGCCGGGTCACCGATGACCAGTGCAGCGTCGCATTTCGCCAGCATCTGCTCGACGTTCGGCTCGTGGGAGATGAAGCTGTGCTCGCCGCCCCAGAATTTTCCGAAAAGGACCTTGGTCAGGGCCACACTCGTCCGCGAGGATGTATCCAGCGCGACGCTCCGGATCTTCTCCACCGGCACCTTGCTGATCAGCAGGATCGAGCGCACCACCCCTTTGGTTGCAATTGCCACATCGGGAATGATCACGAGGTCGGGAATTTCGGCGTAGGTGAATACCGGGATGATGCCGATATCCGCTGTGCCAGTGCGGAGTTCATCGGCACAACGCGAGGGCAAGGTGTAGTGCACATCGAAGCCCGAACCGACGGCGCCGTGGGCAAAGTCCCACATTAGCGGTGCTGTGTTCAGGAAGGAAATTGCGGAAACTCTCAATTGAGCCATAAGCCTTCGGGCAAACCGAAGATTCTAGCAAACATGGACCCCCGCACGATGAGCGTGGCAGCAAGCATCAACCCGGCACAGCGACAACGGCGGTGGCTGGCGCTCTCGCTCACGCCGCAACTCGGCCCTACGCGCGGTCGCCGACTGGTAGAGCACTTCAATAATGACATTGACCGTGTCTTCCACGCGTCGCTCACCGAACTGGAGGCTGCCGGCATTCCCGCTGCTTCCGCCCAGGCTATCGCGCTCGGAAAATCTTGGGAGCTCTCCGAAGACGAATTCGCCAAGACCGCCGGTGCCAGAGCGACGATCGTCGCCATAGGGGATCCGGAGTATCCGCCGCGTCTTATGGAAATCTACGATCCTCCACTGGCATTGCGAGTTCGCGGCGATGTTTCCATCCTCAGCAAGCCTGGGATCGCGGTTGTCGGTACCCGCCACCCCACACCTTACGGACTTGGCATGGCGGAGCGCCTGTCCTGTGATCTGGCGGCACGCGGGTTGATCATCATCAGTGGCCTCGCTCGCGGGGTCGACACCGCGGCGCATCGTGGAACTGTGAACGCCAGATCGAAGACCATCGCCGTGTTCGGCACCGGCGTGGACGAAATTTATCCGCGTGCGAACAAGAAACTTGCCGAGCAGATCCTTGAATTCGGCGGCGCGCTCATCAGCGAATTTCCCACCGGAACATTTCCGGCGCCGCAGAATTTTCCCATCCGCAACCGCATCATCAGCGGGCTTTCCGTCGGGGTGCTCGTCATCGAGGCGGGTGAGTACAGCGGTACCCGCATCACCTCGCGTTGCGCGCTTGAGCAATGTCGCGAGGTCTTCGCGGTCCCCGGGAATGTGACCAATAAGCTCTCTTGGGGCCCGAATACCCTCATAAAGCAAGGGGCAAAGCTCACCGCGACGTGGGAAGACATATGGGAGGAGCTGCCCAGCGACGTTCGTCTACAGGTGCCTACGCCAGAGCCGGTTGCGACCGAATCGCAGGTTCCAGCATCTCTATTCCAGCAACAGGAGATGCCGGCGCAGGAACGCAAGGTTTACGCTCTCTTACGCGCCGATGAGTCGGTTCACATTGACGAACTGATCGAAAAGCTCGACGGACGTCTTAGCTCCGCAGAGATTTTTTCAGCCCTGTTCGAGCTCGAAATGGCGAGCAAAATCAGGCAGATGCCCGGAAAGTACTACGTTCGGACTATGTGAGGTTTTTGCTGCTCCGACGATTTCCGTGCTAGTTTCTTGGAAGTTCATAGAGCAACTTTCATCATCTACCTGCATCTGTGGCACTCGATCACCCCAGCGAGCGAAAGAGCGCTCGCCGGCGACCCGGTGAAAGAAAAGGAAAGAGGCATCATTGGCTAAGGGACTTGTGATCGTCGAGTCGCCCGCGAAGGCGAAGACGATCCAAAAATATCTCGGCAAGGGCTACGAGGTCGAAGCATCGCTCGGCCACATCAAAGACCTGCCCAAAAAAGGTCTTGGCGTCGATGTCGAAAACGACTTCGAGACCGAGTACGTGGTTATTCCAGGGAAAGAGAAAATTGTCGCGAAGCTGAAAAAGCTCGCCAAAGACGCGGACGCAATCTACCTCGCGCCTGACCCGGACCGCGAAGGCGAAGCCATTGCCGCACATCTTGCCCAGGAACTCGGCGACGGCGATGGGAAGAAAAAGAAGAAGTCTGACAGCAAGCCGTTCTATCGCGTTACGTTCAACGAAATCACTAAGAAGGCTGTCCAGGAAGCCTTCCAGAAGCCGCGCGAAATCGACCGCAACCTGGTTGATGCGCAGCAGACGCGCCGCATCCTCGACCGCCTTGTAGGCTTCCAGGTTTCACCTTTATTGTGGGACAAAGTTCGCCGCGGCCTCTCTGCCGGGCGCGTGCAGACCGTTGCGCTGCGCCTGATTGTCGAGCGCGAACGCGAGATTAAAGCGTTCGTCTCCAAGGAATACTGGACGATCGACGCCCACCTGCACGGCCAGAAGCCGCCAGACTTTGACGCACGCTTCCTCGGCATCGATGGCGAAAAAATCGAGGTAGGCTCCGAAGACGAATCCAAGGCGATCGTCGATGCCCTGAACAAGGCCGATTGGACCGTCCGTTCCGTCGAAAACAAAGAACGACGCCGCAATGCGGTCGCGCCGTTCACCACCAGCAAGTTCCAGCAAGACGCCTCGCGCAAGCTCGGCATGAGCGTGAAGCGCGCGATGATGATCGCCCAGCACCTCTACGAAGGTGTGGAACTCGGCGAAGAGGGCACCGTCGGCCTCATTACTTATATGCGTACGGATTCGACGCGCGTTTCCAACGAGGCGCTGACCGAAGTACGCGAGCTGATCGGCAAAACCTACGGCCAGCAGTTCCTGCCGGAATCGCCGAACACTTATAAGCAGAAGAAAGATGCGCAAGGCGCGCACGAAGCGATTAGACCTTCGTCGGTCGCCCGCACGCCGGACGAACTGAAAGCCTATCTCAAAGACGATGAGATGAAGGTTTACAAGCTCATCTGGCAGCGCTTCGTCGCCTCGCAAATGAACCCGGCTGTCTTCGACCAGACCACCGTGGACATCGATGCGAAAGCGGATCGCGCCTACAACTTCCGCGTGACTGGCTCCGTCCTGAAGTTCGAAGGTTTCCTCAAGGTTTACGAAGAGTCGAAAGAAGCGAAGGACGAAGAAGACGATGCGCTGAAGCACAAGCTGCCGCCGCTTGCGGAAGGCCAGAAGCTCACGCTGAAGGAACTGAAGCCGGAGCAGCACTTCACCGAACCGCCGCCGCGCTACAACGAGGCATCGCTGGTGAAGGAGCTGGAAGAGCAGGGAATTGGCCGGCCGTCGACGTACGCCGCCATTCTCAGCACCATCCAGGAGCGCGGCTACGTGCAGAAAACCGCCGGCCGTGGAGGCAAGTTCTTCCCTACGGAAATCGGTATGGTGGTTACCGATTTGCTGGTGGAGAACTTCAAAGAGATCTTCGATACGAAGTTCACTGCCCGGATGGAGGAAGAACTCGACGAGGTCGAAGACGGCCAGAAGAAATGGACGGACACGCTCACCGAGTTCTACGAGAAATTCGAACAGAACCTCGACTATGCGCAGAAGCACATGGAAAACATCAAGCGCATGGAGAAGCCCACCGACGAGAAATGCGAGCGCTGCGGTTCGCCGCTCGTCATCAAGTGGGGCAAGCACGGTTCGTTCTACGCGTGCAGCTCGTACGACAAGAAAGATCCGAATAGCTGTACTTTCACCAAGGAAAATCCGATCGACTTGCCCGACCTCGACACGGCCGACGTGCAGGAGACCGAGCAGGAAGAGTACTGCGAGAACTGCGGGCGTCCGATGGTTTTGAAGCGCGGACGCTTCGGACAGTTCATGGCCTGCACCGGCTACCCGGAGTGCAAGACCACGCGCCGTCTCGACCAGGCGAAGAAAATTCCTGATGTTCCACTCGACGAAAAATGTCCCGAGTGCGGCCGCGGACTGGTGCTTCGCCATGGCCGCTTCGGAGAGTTCGTTTCGTGCACCGGCTATCCAGAGTGCAAGTGGATCAAACAAAACTTCATTGGCGTGAAGTGCCCGCAGTGTAAGGAAGGCGAGATCGTCGAGAAGAAAGCACGCCGCGGCAATTATTTCTACGGCTGCTCGCGCTATCCGAAGTGCGATTTCACCTCTGCCTACAAACCTGTCGCGCAGAAATGCCCGAACTGCGGCAGCGAATACCTGCTGGAAAAGAAGTTGAAATCTGGTACGTTCCTCACTTGCCCGAACAACAAGGCCACTGCGTCGGATGAACCCAAGCGCCGCGGCAAAAAGAAAGCCGCCGAGCCGACGAAGACCGTGCAGTGTGATTATTCCGTAAAAATTGCCGAGCCTGAGAAGTCGGAAGACGTGGCGTAGGCGTTAAGATAGAAGGGTCGCGCGAGCGGCCCTTTCGTTCGTCCAGCAATCATTTAAGAATGGGAGACGCAACACATGTCAGATTTTGGGAAAGCTACGCACGCCGATGCCGAATTGGTTCTGAAACTGTACGATCTACGCCGCGAGAGCGTCATGCGCCAGGCGCGCAACTTCATTGCCGGTTTTAACCCGCAATCCGCCGACGAAATCGTCGCGCTCGTCAATAATTTCTCCTCGCCAGACAATGCCTATTTCCGGCAGGTCACCAGCTTTTGGGAAATGGCGTCCGCGCTCGTGCTGCATGGCGCGCTGCACGAAGGCCTCTTCCTCGATGCTGCAGGAGAGCTCATCTTCGTTTATGCCAAATTCGCGCCTTTCCTCGAAGAAGTTCGCGCCAAGCTCGAAATGCCGGGCTTCCTGGGCAAATGCGAAGAGGTGATCAACCACACTGATCTCGCAAAAGGCAGACTGGACGCGATGCTCGCGCGTCAAAAGAAAATGGCGGAGCGCCGCGCCCAGGCCGCTCGCGGATAACATTTGCAATCATGGCCCGGGCATCGCTCCGGGCCATCTTCATTTCATGAGAGAAATCTACCTCTTCCACGGTAAGGGCGGCTCGCCCCAAGGCACCGTCGCAAAACTCGAGCCTCTGCTGCGCGAGGCTCATCCCGAGCTCACCTACATCCGCGTGCTGTTGCCGCATCATGATCCCGCGGTGGCCACGGAATCTTCAGTGAGCTATTTGCGCGAACTCAGCCTCGCCCGTGAAGCCCGCGTCGTCGGCATCAGCCTCGGCGGATTGGTAGCCGCCAAGCTCCAGGAAGAGGCACGTCCCGACATCCATGTGGCCTGCATCAGTTCGCCTACGTGGGCGGATGGCGTGCGCCTGGCGAAAAAGCTGCCGAATCGTCTCGCCATTTATTCTTCAAACGATGACGTGATCGCCGATCGCGTCGCGGAGTGGCCGAACCTCGCCGAAGCCCACGACTTCCCGTGGCTCACCCACAATACGGATCTTCACAAGGAACGGCTCTGTCAGATGTTGAGCCGGTGGCTCGAAGGCCGACCGATCGTCAGCGCTCAGTCCGCGTAGGGATCGCGAATGTAGGCTTCAACCGCGAAGTCCTCACCAAAGCGGTGAAGTTCGAGGTTGCGCAAGTACGCGGCGTCGTCGATCTTCCGATATCCAGCGCCGAGCGCGAAGGGAATCGCAGCTCCGCCGCCGAGAATTTTCGGCGCGTAGTACAAAAAAACTTTGTCCACGATCCCGGCCGACAGCGCTGCCCAATTCACAGCCGCGCCGCCTTCAACAATCAGGCTATTCAACTCGCGCGCGCCCAATCGCTGAACTACCGCCCGCAGATCGGGCCTTCCGCCGGCAACCGGTGTGCCGCTCACCGGCTCGTTTTTAGATAGCGGCACCTGTTCCACCTGGATGCCGCGTTCTTCCAGCGCCCGCCGTTTCTTTTCTTCGGCGAATGAGCAGAACACCAGCACGTCGCTGTGCGCGGTCTTCACCAGCCGCGAATCCAGCGGCAACCGCAGTTGCGAATCGAGCACTACCCGGAGCAGCGGACGCCGCCTCGGCAGCCCTGTGCGATCCGTCAGCAGCGGATTGTCGCTCACCACCGTGCCCACGCCGATCATGATTGCGTCCGACGCATGCCGCAGCTCCTGCACGTGCGCGCGAGCAATTTCGCTGGTGATCCATCCCGGCTGCGATAGCCCAACGTCGCCTTGATCCGCCGGAGGCGGCGCAATCTTTCCATCGAGCGTCATGGCAGCTTTTAAAATCACCAGCGGCAGTTGTGTGCGAATGCGCCTCGCGAAACCTTCATTCAACTTCTTGGCGTCTGGGTTGAGGACGCCTTCCACCACTTCGATCTTCGCATCGCGCAGCTTCTGCCATCCTGCGCCGCTTACCTGCGGGTTCGGATCGCGCATAGCACAAACAACTTTGGCGATCCCCGCTGCAATCACCGCATCTGCGCATGGTCCAGTGCGACCCTGGTGCGAACATGGCTCCAAATTGATGTACAAGGTGGCTCCGCGTGCCGCTGAACCGGCTTGCTCCATCGCCAGTATTTCCGCGTGCTTCATGCCGTCGTAGGTGTGAAATCCCTCGCCAAGCACCTCGCCGTTCGAGTCCACGATCACCGCGCCCACGCGTGGATTCGGCGCCGCCAGCGCGATTCCTTTGCGCGCCAGCTCCAGCGCACGCAGCATGTAGCGCTCATCCGGGGCCAGTTGGATGGAAACCTTTGTCGCGGGGTCAGGCAAAGAGCGACTCCACAAAATCGTTCGCATTGAACGGCAGAATATCTCCGGCCTTCTCGCCAACGCCCACGTAACGCACCGGCAGCCCAAGCTCGCGCGAGATCGCCACCACCACGCCGCCCTTCGCCGTGCCGTCGAGCTTGGTGAGCACAATCCCGGTCACGCCCGCAGATTCGGTAAACAGCTTCGCTTGCTGAAGCCCGTTCTGCCCAGTGGTCGCGTCCATTACCAGCAGCACTTCATGCGGCGCGCTGGCGATGAACTTCTGCGCCGTACGCTTCATCTTCTCGAGCTCGGCCATCAGGTTTTGTTTCGTGTGCAAGCGTCCAGCGGTGTCGATGATCACGTAATCCACGCGCCGCGCCTTGGCTGCCTGCAACGCGTCAAACAGCACCGCTGCCGGATCGCCACCCGGTTTTGTCTTGATGACTTCGGTCCCGGTTCGATCGCCCCAGACTTCCAATTGGTCGATGGCTGCCGCCCGAAACGTATCCGCCGCACAGAGCAAAACGCTTTTCCCCTGCCCGCGCAACAGCCCCGAAAGTTTCCCGATGGTCGTGGTTTTCCCCGTACCATTGACGCCGACGACGAGGATCACCTCCGGCTCGCCATCCACGGTGCGCACCGGAAACTTCGCCGCCGCTTCATTCAACAGCCGCAGGATCTCCGCCTGCAGCACGCCTTTGATTTCGTCGGTGCTGTTCACCTGCTTGCGATCCACCTTCTCGCGCAGCACTTGCAAAACCTCGCGGGTAGTGTCCGTTCCAAGGTCGGCGGCAATCAACGTCGCCTCCAACTCATTCAGCGTGTACTGGTCAATCTCCGGACGCACGCCGACCGCATCTTCAATGCGTTCCGTGAGGCTCTCGCGGGTGCGAGTGACCGCCTCCTTCATCCGCTGAAATAGCCCTGAAGGTTTCTTTTCTTCTTCCAGACTGCCGAAAAGCGTTTGGATCATGAATGCCCCGAATCTTAACGCCGCAGACAGAGCACCCGTCCGCGGGGTTCGTAATCCATCATTATAAAGATTGGCGACAGATCAGGTGGGATACGACTACATGCGCTCGGTGTTCACCAGCGTGGCCGCTTCCGGCAAGGCCTCCACCGGAACCACAGCCGCGGCCGCCGCAGCAGCCACGGCGGGCATCGGCATGCCGCGTCGCACGTGCAGTTCGCCACGCTGAAAGACGGAAGTAAACGCAGCCACGCAGCTCGGATCGAATTTCGTCTTGGCCAGGGAATTGATGATGCGAACCACATACTCGGGGTCCGCGGCCGCCTGGTATGGACGATTTGTCGTCATGGCGTCAAACGTGTCGGCCACCATGATCACGCGCGGCATCAACGGGATCTGGTCGCCCTTCAGGCCGTACGGATAGCCGCGCCCATCCAGCGATTCGTGGTGCAGCTCAATGCCCGGGATCATGTCGCGCAATTGCTCGACCGGCCGCAGAATATTCGCGCCCTTGGTGGTGTGCGTCTTCATGATCTCGAACTCATCCTGCGTCAGCGCACCCGGCTTTTTCAGGATGCGGTCTTCAATGCCGATCTTGCCCACGTCGTGCAACTGCGCGGAAATGCGGATTTTCTCCACTTCCTCGTTGCTTAGCCCCATTTCGCTCGCGATAAGCACCGAGTAACGCGTAACGCGGTCGGAATGGCCGCGGGTGTATGGGTCCTTTTCGTCGACCGCGCCGGCTAGCATCTGGATCGACCCCAAGAACAGCGCGCGGTTCTCGGCGGCAGCACGCTTCAGGTTCTCAATGTGCTGCTCGATCTCCGAGCTCATGATATTGAAGGTTTGCGCCAGCTCGCCTATTTCTGTTCGTGTATGCAGCTCCACGCGACGGCTGTAATCGCCTTGGGCGAGTGCCTTGCTGCCCTCGGTCAGCACTTCCAGCGGAGTGGTGATGCGCCGTGCCGCCGATACGCTGATGATCACCGACATGATGACCGCGAGTATCGCCAGCAGCCGCGCCGTGCGCTGCATCTCGTAAATGCCGCTGTAGGCTTCGCTCGCCGGTTTCTGCGCTATTACCGCCCAGTTCAGCGACGGCACTGGGCTGTACGTGCCCAGCATTTCCGTCTTCGTGTCGTTCACCATCATGCTGAACTCGTGCGTCGCCGCCAGCCGCCCACCTTCGTCCACAAAGCTCTTCACCAGCTCAATGCCGGTCATGTCCTGCCCGATGGCGTAATTGCGTTCCGCTCCGGCCACCAGGCGGCCATTGCTGTCCACCACGTAAGCGATCAAGCCGCCGCGGCTTACTTCTTCCAAGCGGTTCAGCAGGTAATCCAGGTCCACCACCGCCGAAATCAGGCCAATAAAGTTGTCGCCCGCCATGATCGGTTTGGTCACGAGCATCACGGTGTGGGTGGTGTTGTCGGACGTAATTTGCAGCGCCTGGCCGTTGTAGGGATGGCCTTCCTTGGCGGCCTCGAAGCCCTTGCGCATCTCGCGCTGCAGGAACTCGTCCGGCACAATGCGTCCGGCAGTCACCCCGCGCGCGCCGTTGTTCACAATCGAGGCGTAAGCGATATCGCCGCCGTTGGAAACGAAGTTTTCAAGCAGGGCGCGCATTTCCGGCGACGCGATGGTCGCGTCGTCGAGGTTGCCGCCGCTGGTCACCTGCACCGCCGCAGAAAGGCTCTGCAGCATCATTTTCAAGTTGCGATGGCGTTGCGAGGTGTCGTCCGCCAGAGAGCGCGTGACCGTGTTCTGCATGTACATTTCATTGCGCTTCAGGCTATCGCGGTTGATCGCGACCACCTTCGCGTAGAAATACATGGGCACGACGCTGACGGTAAGCAGCGCGGCGAGGATCACGTACAGAATCGGAATGCGCTTCGGCATTATCTTTCTGTACTTTGCGGTAATTTCTTGATCCACCATTCGTGGCCCTAATGGAGTTCTACGAAGTATGGCTACCTGGGTAACTTGCGAACACGGCCGGATACCCCGGGCGCTCTCTGGGGGAGAGGATTCTCGTCAGAGTAGCCGAAAAGCCGCCAGGAGGCCAGTGCGCACTAGTACATGTACGGGCGGGAAGTTGCTGGAACCACAAGAATTACCAGTCGCGGATTTGGAGTCGTACGGCTGGCCAGGTGCGTCTAATGGATTTGCCGCAAACGCACCGAACCTAGTACAACTGCAAAGCTGATGATTTCGACCTTTCCTCGAACCTGCCGCGCCCTCATCGCGAGCCTGCTGGCCTTCGCGCTCGCAGCCCCCGCTACTCTCATCGCCCAGTCACCGGCAACCGCCCCGGCTCCTAAGGTGGTGGACGAGCTTGCCCCACTGCCCCAGGACGATGGGCGGCTTGGTCTCGAGCTCATGCTCAAGCGCCTGCATACCACCGCGCGCCTGCTGCATACCGTTGCCCATCCTGACGACGAGGACGGCGGCATGCTTACCCTCGAGTCCCGGGGCAAGGGCGACGACGTTACCCTCATGACCCTGACCCACGGCGAGGGCGGCCAGAACAAGACCGGCAGCAACCTCTTTGACGAGCTTGGGGTACTGCGCGTGCTCGAACTGCTCCAGAGCGACAAGTACTACGGCGTTCACCAGCGGTTCAGCATGGCGGCCGACTTCGGCTTCAGCAAGAGCGCCCAGGAGTCGCTGGAGAAATGGAAGGATGGCGGACCTCCCGGCTACGTCCCACTGCGCGACATGGTGCGCGTGATCCGCACGTTCCGGCCGGATGTCATAGCTCAGCGCTTCCAGGGCGCGCCACGCGACGGCCACGGACATCACCAGGCGAGCGGCATCATCACCAAGGAAGCCTTCCGCGCCGCCGCTGATCCCAAGCAATTTCCCGAACTCAATCTTCCGCCCTGGCAGGCGAAAAAGCTTTACATGGATAACGTGCACGAAGGCGAGGAGTACACCGTCGCCTTCGACACCGGCGTGGAAGATCCGGCGCTGGGCATGAGTTACGTGCAGTTCGCCATGGAAGGGCTTAAGCACCAGCTCTCGCAAGGCGCAGGCCAGTGGAGCGTCAGCCCCGGCCCGCACATCACGCGCTACAAGCTGATTGACTCCGTCGTGCCGCAACCGAAGCCCGGCGAGCATGAGAAGGATTTCTTCGATGGAATGGATACTTCGCTGCCGGGATTGGCAGATAGGCTGGGAGAGGATGAGAAGAAAGTTCCGTGGCTGAAGCCTGGGCTGGTTGAAGTTGCGAAACTGATTGACGAAGCTAGCGAGGCTGAGAAGAAGGATATGGAGGGGGCAGCGGTACCACTGACGAATGCGGGTCACAAGCTGCAGGATCTGCGCGCAAAAATTGGGAACAGTCCACTGAGCGATGCTGCGCGCCGCGATTTGCTTTCGCGCGTCGATGAAAAGATACAGCAGGCGGCGAAGGCGGTGCGACTTGCGCTCGATCTCAAAATCCGTGCGGTGACCTCATCCACTGCTGCGGGCAGGCCGTTTGTGGTGCGCGGAGAATCGGTGCCAGAGGATGTCACGGTCACGCACTCTGCCTCACCCTCACTGAAGATCACGGTGCCGCCCGGCGTTCCAGCCGCTGCTGATCAAATAGCCCGCAACGCGGACTTGCATTTCATCACGCAGGTCACTGTCCCTGACCGCGTAACAAAGCCCGGATTTCATCGAGAGAATCCGGAAACTGATTCGGTGTACGAGAGCGACGACGCGGATCCGACCATTCCATTTCAGGCCGGGCCGCCGACGGTTTGGATCAACTATCAAGGGGAGGGACGCGACGCGATCATCGGCGGTTCGGTAGAAGTGCCGGTCGAGAGCGCAATTCACGAGTCCGATGGCACCACCCGTCTTCGTCCTTTAGCCATCGCGCCTCGATTTTCAGTGCTCATCGATCCCAGCACCCAGGTTGTTCCAACCAGCGCCACCGCGCCGCGGACGATCAACGTCCAGCTCCGGAGCATTGCGGAAGGTGTGGCGAAGGGAACGCTCACGCTCAAAGTTCCGTATGGCTGGCGCGTGAGTCCGCTTTCGCAGGATGTTTCGTTCGAGAAATATGGCGACGAACGCAGCGTGAAGTTCGAGGTCACCCCCGGTGAACTCTCCGAGCATCGCGCCAAAATTGACGCCGTGTTTACCAGTGAGGGGAAGACCTACACCGAGGGCTACACCACGGTCGAGCGCGAGGACCTTGGGACGTATTACTACTACCAGCCATCGATCCAGAAGATCAGCGAAGTCGCCGTCAAAACTCAGCCCGACCTCAAAGTCGGCTACCTGATGGGCGCTGGCGACGACATCCCGACCACGCTCCAGCAGCTCGGCATTGATGTCGCCGAGATTTCGCCGGAAGAACTTGCGTCGGGCGATCTTTCGAAATATTCGACCATCGTCGTCGGCATTCGCGCCTATGACACGCGCGACGACATCAAGAAATACAATCCGCGCCTGCTCGAGTTCGTGAAGAACGGCGGCACGCTCATCGTGCAGTACGAAACTTCGGTCTACGACTTTAACGGTGTTGCGCCGCTGCAGCAGACCGGGCCCGTTCCGCCCAAGCCCGACCCGAATTCGCCGATCCCCGGTAAGTACACGCCGTATCCCGCTGAGATCAGCCGCGATCGCGTGAGCGTAGAAGAAGCTCCGGTCACAATCCTCGAGCCGGAGAACCCCGTCTTCCACTATCCCAACGCGATCACGCAGAAAGATTTCGACGGCTGGGTACAGGAGCGCGGCCTCTATTTCATGGACCGCTGGGCGCCGGAGTTTCACGCACTGCTCTCGTGCCACGATCCCAACGAGCCGGACCGCAAGGGTGGACTCGTCGAGGCGAAATACGGCAAGGGAACGTACATTTACACCGGCTACGCGTTCTTCCGGCAGCTTCCTGTTGGCGTCCCCGGCGCCGTGCGGCTTTATGTGAACCTGCTGAGCGCGGGACATGAACCACACTGAGCCCGCGCAAAATGGTGATGAGCATCTTGTCCGCGGCCTGAGCCTCGGCGGCGCGACCGCGCTGAACATGATCGACGTGATCGGCGTCGGTCCGTTCATCACCATCCCCATCATCGTCAGCGCCATGGGAGGCCCGCAGGCCATCCTCGGCTGGATTTTCGGCGCGCTCTTCGCCCTGTGCGACGGCCTCTGCTGGGCGGAACTCGGCGCGTCGATGCCGCACTCCGGAGGCAGCTACCGCTACCTGCAGACCATGTATGGGCCGCGCAAGCTCGGGCGGCTGCTGTCGTTTCTTTTCATCTGGCAGCTCTCATTCAGCGCGCCGCTCTCCATCGCCTCGGGATGCCTCGGCTTCTCGCAGTACGCCAGCTATCTCTGGCCGTCGCTTGAGCACCCGTGGTTCGCGCGCTCGCGCGTGCTGTTTTCTCCGGCCACGCTGGTCGCCATCGCCACCGTCGGCGTGATCGTGTTCCTGCTCTATCGCGGTGTGGTGCAGATTGAACGCATCTCGAAATTTCTCTGGGTCGGCGTGATGGGAACGATGGCCTGGGTCATCTTCGCGGGGTTGACGCACTTCCAGGCGTCGCGGGCGTTCGATTTCCCGCCTGGCGCCTTCCATCTCTCAAAAGCATTTTTCCTCGGACTCGGCGCCGCCATGCTGGTGGCCGACTACGATTTCTGGGGCTACTACAACATCACATTCCTTGGCGGCGAAGTCCGCGATCCCGAGAAAAACATCCCGCGCGCGCTTGTGATCTCCATCGTCGTCGTCGGCATTCTCTACCTGGTGATGAACGTCAGTATCCTCGGTGTGATGCCGTGGCGAGAACTGGTGCAGAGCGCTCACACTGACACCCGGTTCTACGTTGTCGCGACCATGATGGAACGACTCTACGGCCACTGGGCTGGCGTCCTCGTCGCCCTGCTTATCATGTGGACGGCCTTCGCCTCGGTCTTCTCTCTGCTGCTTGGCTACTCGCGCGTACCTTACGCCGCCGCTCGCGACGGCAACTACTTCCGCGTCTTCTCGGCGATTCATCCCAAACAAAAATTTCCCACCGTCTCGCTGCTGATGCTCGGTGGCGTCGCCATGGTCGCCTGCTTCCTGCGCCTTGCCGACGTCATCGCGGCCCTGGTCGTTATCCGTATCCTGCTGCAATTTCTTGTGCAGATTGTCGGCCTGCTCATTTGGCGGTCGCGTCAGCCCGAAGCCCCTCGTCCGTTCCGCATGTGGCTGTATCCGATTCCTGCGGTGCTGGCGCTGATCGGCTTCACCTATGTACTATTCGTACGCACCAATTCCTGGCAGCAAGTTCGCTACGCACTGGTGATCCTCGTCCTCGGCCTGGCGATTTATTTCGTGCGTGCATGGCGGAACCACGAGTGGCCGCTGGACTCGCCGTCCTGACTTGCTGATTTTCGGCAATAGTTGCCGATTTTCTGTCCCACAATCGCACCCGGGGTGCGATCATCAACGGGCCCAAATCTCTTGGAGGAATACATGAAGAAATCTGCAATCGCGCTTGCGGTGGCCTTAGCCTGTTGTCTGCCGGCCCTCGCGCAACAAAAAGCTCCGGCAAAAACCGTCGCCGAGTCTGCCGACCGCAACATGGGTGGCGTCGAAAACGAGTTCGTCTCGGCTGCCGAAGCCATGCCGGAAGACAAGTTCAACTTTGCTCCCACGAGCGGCGAATTCAAGGGCGTCCGCACCTTCGCCCAGCAGATCAAACACGTCGCTGCCGTGAACTACATGCTCGGCGCCGCGATTCTCGGCGAGAAAGTCCCTGTCGATATCGGCAAGGGAGAGAACGGGCCTGACAACCTCACCTCCAAGGCCGATGTCATCAAGTTCCTCAAGGACAGCTTCGCCTACACCCACAAAGCCGCGCAGAGCCTCACCGACCAGAACATTACCGGAATGGTGAAGGCCCCGTTTGGCCCCAACGAGACAATGCGCATGAACATGGTGCTGCTGATGTTTGGCCACCCGTTCGACCACTACGGCCAGATGGTCGAATATCTGCGCATGAACGGCATCGTTCCACCGGCCAGTCGCGGACAATAACTCGCAACCCAAACCGCCCCCGCACACAACGGGGGTTTTTTTGTGTATGCTTTCCGCTCTATGGAGGATGGTATGAAACGGTTGCAATCAATCCTGATGTTCGCCGCTGTCCTGCTCACCTGCGCGCTCGCGGTGGCGCAATCCGGTCCGGCCACCAGCGTTCAGGGTGCGCTCGATAAAGAGCTCTCAAGCTTTGAACGCCACGTGACCGCCCTCGCCGAGGCCATGCCCGAAGACAAGTACAACTTCCGCCCGACCGCCGGAAAATTTGATGGCGTGATGGACTTCGCTGGACAGGTGAAGCACGTTGCCGGTGGCTTCAACTTTTACGCCGCGGCGATTCTCGGCGAAAAGCCTCCTAGCGAAGAAGGCGATGCGAACCTGAAGACCAAGGCCCAGATGCTGCAGAACCTGAAAGAGTCCTTCGCGCACGCTCACAAGGCGATCGCCAGTCTCAACGAGAAAAACATGTTCGAGCCCATCCCGCCGCCGTTTGGCAAGGAGCAGACCACGCGCCTCAGCCTGGCGATCTCGATGGTAGCGCACCCGTATGACCACTACGGCCAGATGGTGGAATACCTGCGCGGCACCGGCAACGTCCCGCCGGGTAGCAAGTAAACCTTTTTAACCGCAGAGGACACAGGGGATTTCAGAAATAAAACCGGGGAACATTTTCTCTACGATGGCTGACGGAGTTCACCACAGAGAGAAAATAAAAACTCCGATGTTCTCCGTGTCCCCTGTGGTTAACGTTTTGCCCAATCCAGGTAATCCCGCCGGATCACCTTTCGCATCGCCCGCGCATTTTCGTACAGCCAACGGCCCTTTCGTTTTGCGAGATCGTTCAGCATCGCTTTGCGAGCGCCCTTCGTCCCAAGGTGTACGTTCGCCACTTCGAATCCCATGCAGTACAGCAGCGTGTGTTCGTCCTGCCGAGTCGGCAGTTCGGTGATCGGGATCTTGGTGCAATCCGGCGCCAACCGACGTACCAGCCACTTCTCGTGCACGTGAAAGTACGGATCATGGTCGCGTACGGCCTGTTGAAGAACATGGTTGTAGTAGATCTTCTCGCGGTTCGTTCCGGCGATCCACGCCGCCGCCGACGGCACCAGCGCCTTCGCTTCGCGCGCCACCCATCCGCCCTTATAGTGCGCAATCGCTACGAATCGCTGATGCCCGCGTGAACCCAAGCCCGCCTGCCGCGCCACGTAGAACGGCTCATCGCAATGCGGCGGCAGCATATCTTTCATCCGCGACAGCGCAAGATCGGGCAGGTCGTTCTTCTTCACCTCGGGCCAGCCCGTCATCTTTTCCCAATAGGCGTTCGGATCCTTTAACTGTTGCGAAGCAATCGCCCGCAGCCAATCTTGCCCTTCGGCGAGCACGAACGGCTTGCCGCCATCGTTCATGCCATCGCGATATCCCTGCAGCAGCGCGTCGGTCACAGATTTCGCGCGTTCCTGCAAATGCTCCGCATCTTTCGCCAGCAGCACGCTGGTCGCCAGCCGCGCCAGATCGATGGTGTATGGGAACATCCAGGCTTCGTCGAAATCGTTCACGCCCCACGCCAGGCGACCTTCGGCGTCGCGCCACGTGCCGAAGTTCTCCACGTGCAAATCGCCCACGCCGAGCACCTTCGGCGCGCGCGAAATTTCCTTGTCCGTCTCCGGCCACACTTGCAGCCAACGATAGAACGTAGCGCGGAAGAAAGGGAACACGGCTTGCGCCATGAAGGCATGCTTGCGCCGCAAGTCGGCGACGATTACGTCGGTTTGCTGCGCGAGCCACTTCTCGTAGGCCCGCGTCGCGTCAACAATGTTCATGAGAGTGTCTTGCTAAAAGGGCCTTGCGGTGAAAGCTTAGGAGTCGCTAGCCAGCGTTCGCGGCAAGCGATTTTTCAACGGGTACCAGCACGAGCCCGGGTTTCTTTGCCTCGTTGCCTTGCAGCACCTCGGTCAGCCGCTCGTCCAGCGATTTCAGCGACGCGATGGCATCGCTGAAGCGCGCCCGCACCTTGCTGCGCAAAATCGTCATCAGCGGATGTCCATGCATTGGAACCAGCACCTTGTCTGCGGTCTGGATCAGGTTCAGCCAGTCGTGCCAATTCCCGATCGCATCCTGCACCGGCTTCAGCATCGCCACAATTTCCTCACCCCGCTCGCCCGCCGCTTCCGCTGCGTAGCGGACGCGCTTCACATCGAGCCGGAGCTCATGCAGCGTCTGCGTATCGAAGTTGTTCGCCCGCAATTTTTCGAGGAAGGGAACGATCTCCTTCTTCAAGTCAATCACCGGCCGTGCTGACGGACCTTCTTTTACCGCCTGCAGCACTGCCAATTTGGCCTTCCGCTGGCGCTTGGGGATGCGCTTCATCATCTCTGCATCCACGGTCTCCGCCAGCTTGCGGCTCCGCTTCACTCGCTGCCGCTGGAGGTAGTTGTGGAGGAGGGTCTTATCGTCTTCTACCGAGGGCAGCGAGATTGTGCTCAGCGCCTCGAGCTGCACGTCGAGATCGCGAACCCGGCCAGCCTTGTCGAAGATCTCCGAAAGCAGCTTCTGGAACTTGGAAAACCCTTTGCCTTCGCTCACGCCAACCGACGCCGCAAAGGTCTCGATGCGTCGTACGGTAGTGCGCAACTGGTGCACCGACTTCGCATCTGGCGACGTCCGATTCGCACGCAGCATCCGCGCGAGCTTGCGGAACAAGTACGCGACGTGTGCTTCCGGTTCGCGGTGAATGGGCCGGCGATGTCCCGCCGAGGAACTATTACGAATAGATGAATTCATGAGAATGAAGCCAAAGAAATGCCGCTTTTGGCCCGAACGGGCAATCGCGGCAAAACGCATTGGAACTTCCATTTATTATGAACGCGTGTCCCACTGCAATTCAACCGGCAAGCGCGAGCAATTCACCCCACCTTTTGGCAGGCACTTGCAACCCCAAACGCTGCTTATAGATGCGGACGATACCCTGTGGGAAAACAACATTTATTTCGAGCGCGCGATTGCGCAATTCATCTCTTTTCTCAACCACAGCAGCTATACGTCAGAACAGGTTCGCGAAGTATTAAACGAAGTTGAACGCCACAACATCGTCCGCCACGGATACGGCCTCCACAGCTTCGCGCACGCCCTGGTCGATACCTTCGAGCAGCTCACCGTCGATCCCATCACGCCCGAGTTGCACGCCCAGATCAACGCCATCGCGCACGAAATCGCCGAGCATCCCGTACAACTCATATCGGGCGTTCCCGAGACTCTCGCCTATCTCGCCGAGCGCCATCACCTCATCATGATGACCAAGGGCGATATCACGGAGCAGTCCGGCAAAGTCGAACGTTCGGGATTAGGCAGCTATTTTTCAGCTGTCGAAATCGTTGCCGAAAAAAATGTCTCTGCCTACTCGGAGGTCGCCGAAAAATACGCGCTCGCCCACCAGCGCACCTGGATGATCGGCAACAGCCCCAAGTCCGATATCAACCCCGCGCTTACCGCCGGAGTCAACGCCGTCTTCGTGCCACACGACAACACCTGGATACTGGAGCACGAAGAACTGCTGAGCGAAGGGTTCAGCGGAACGCTACTGCGGATCGAGTCGTTCGGGGAATTGCGGGATTGGTTTTAAAACACTCCCGTCAGGTCAACGAAAAGCGCTCGTCACTCTGGGGCGAGCGGTCTTCGCGACGTGAGGTTCTACTAGTGGTTACTGCGGCTGCGGCGTCTCCGCGTTGCTGTTCTGCTGTGGCTCCTGCTGTTGCTCCGGTGGATTGTTGGGCACCGGGGTTCCATCGCGCCGCTTCAACTCCACATTCGCACCCCCCGCTTGCCGTCGCCGCGCTTCTACAGTTGCCTCCTGCGCGCTGGTGACATCCGTATCACTGCCGCTTGCCACTTCCGCCACGCGCTTGCCTTCGGCTTGTTTTCTCGTGGCCTCTACGACTTTCGCGTTCGAGCGATAGGCTTCCTGCGCACGCTGATAGAAAAAGTCGGCGGTCTCGCGGTCGCCGTCCATTTCCGCGACGTAGCCCATGTTGTTCAGCGTGAATGCATTGTTCGGCTGCAGCTTATACGCCTGGGTGAAAAGATCGCGAGCGGTTGCGCGCTCGTTGCGGTTCAGCGCAGAGACTCCGCGGAGGTTCAGGCGCGCCACCTGCGCGTCCACGTCCTCCGGCCGGTTCATTTCTTTTTCCACGTTCCTTGCGTTCGCCGAAGCGATTTCGCCAATCGGCTTGCCGCGCCAATTCGGATGCACGCTCACAATGATCGGCTCGTGCGAGTTCGTCGCTGCCGCCTCGGTGTAGTACTTGTAGGCCTGCTGCAGCTCTCCTTCTTTTTCCTTTGCATAACCGAGATTGTTTAACGTGAACGGATTCTTCGGATCAAGCGCCGCCGCCTTCTGCAACGCCACATCGGCCTCCGGCGCGCGGTCCTTTTCCAGCATCCCGATCGCGTACACGTTCAGGCGGTTCACTTTCATCTGATCGTCGGCGGCGTTCCCGGCCACCACGTCCACTGCCTTGTTCTTCGCCGCATCCGTGGTCGCGTATTTCACGATGGCTTCAGAGTGCTGTTCGGCCGCTAGCGCGTAATACCGCTGCGCGCGATCGATTTCGCCATCCAACTCGGCTACGTAACCTAGGTTGTTCAGCGTAAACGGATCATCCGGATCGAGCAGGTACGCTTCGTAGAAAAGCTTCTTGGCCTTCTTGTAGTCGTGCTTTTCGACGGCCTTCACCCCCGCCTGGTTCAGCTTCTGCACCGGCGTGGGCTTCGATCTTTTCGGGATCTTGACGGTGATGTCTTTCGCTTGCGCGATGCCCATCATGGACATCGCCAGTCCGGCAGTTCCAATCCAACGCAGGGCACGGGATGCGCGGGGAAACGACATGAAAACCAGCCTCCGAAAGCCGCCTGCCGACACCAATGGATGCGCGCGGGCAGCAGCTTCGCTTCTACTTTGGATGGGAGAAACCCTCCCTGCGTTGTGAGGCCCTAGGTCGGCGATGGAATTTTGCAGCTTTGGCCTGCTAACTCCACCTGCCCATTTCCGCATCCAATCCCTCGAGCAGGAGCACTCATTTTCCGGAGTTCCCGAGTTCCCCGATGATCAGGCAAGTTCTTCTTAGCGTTTCGTTTCTCGCCGCCGTATCGCTGTTTGCACAGCAGGGCACGCCGCCCGACCCCATGGCCGGACAGTCCGCGGCGCAGCCTGGAGGCGCGCCTACGAACACGCCACAGGCGCAGCAGGACGCCTCCCCCGCTGCCAAGCCCCAGCCCGCGCAGCAGAACAACGCCGCCACCGAACCCGCCGAAGCCAAGCCAGCGGCCGAACAGCCCACCCAGCCCGCCAACAACGGTGCCGCCGAACAAAATTCCAATCAGAACGCACCGCCGGAAAAGCAAAATCCAAAGCCGCAAACGGATAATCCGCCTACCACGGCCTCCAACGTCGAGCTCACGCCACCCGTGACCGGCGCGCCTGAAACCAAAATCATCGATCCCTCTGCGGTGGGCAAACATGCAGGCATGACCGGCGCTTCTGATCCGCTGATGGACGTCCCGCCGTTGCCAAAGGGCCAGCCGACGCTCATCGGCGGCGTCGCTACGAAGGTCGACCGCATTCGCAGCCGCGTTACCGTTGAGCCTTACGGCGCGAAGAAAAAGATGACGGTCATGCTCGACGAGCGGACGCACATCTACCGGAACGGCGTCGAGACCACCATTGAGCACATCAAAAAAGGCGACCGGGTTTACTTCGACACCATGCTCGACGGTCCGAAGGTTTTCGCCAAGAATGTTCGCGTGATGAGTGAAACCGGCGCCGCCGAAGTTCGCGGCCAGATCACGTCGTACGACTACGGCCGCGGCTTGATTACTTTGCAGGACGCTCTCTCTTCGCGTCCCGTCACCTTCCGCATCGCCAATACGACGAAAATTCAGGGACAGGGAAGTGCCTCTGCCAACGATCTCGCCCGCGGCGCGCTGGTCGACGTCCTCTTCGCACCCGATAAAGCCAACCGCGGCATCGCCACGCAGATCATGGTCCTGGCACGTCCCGGTGTGAGCTACACCTTTGCCGGAACGATAACGAATGTGAATGTCCGCGACGGCATCGTTTCAGTTGAGAATCAAACCGACGGCAAAGTTTACGACATCGAATTTGACACCCGCAGCCGAAGCGAACGATCCGGGTTGCACGTCGGCAATGACGTCAATATTTCCGCCACGTTCGATGGCGAGAACTATCGCGCTACGAATGTCACGGTGACAGAAGCTGCGAAATCCGCTCCGAAATCGCGTTCCGCACAGCCCAAAATCGACGAAAAAGACCAATAAATCACGTCCTGGAAGCACAAAAAATGCGTCCATTCTCAAAGAATGGGCGCATTTTTCTGCCCTTTCAGGCCCCTTGGAGAGAGTTATTCGCGGCCGGAGGGCGCTTTCTTGAGCGCAATCGCTGCTAAAAACGCTACTGCAGCGCCCAGAAGCCACTCAATCCGCCACATCTGCACGGCCTGCCAGTCGAGCTGCGTGTTCACCGTGTACAGGAATCCCACCGCAATTCCGACAGCCGCGCAGCAAAGCCCAAGCATGAATAGCACCAGCGAGGCCGTGCCAAAGCCCGTACGCTCGCGAATCAGCGCAAAATCAAGCCATTCCACGAAGTCAAATCCGTGCGGCCGCAACCCCATATCGGGTACGCGATCGGCGCCACAAATATGGCAATAGCGCGCTCCGAGCAAGTATTCCGCTCCACATTCGCAAGTCGCGTCGCTTACCACCGGATCCATCCGCGGCGCGCCACTTGCCGGGCGCCAATATTCCTGCTTTACGTTATGGACTGCGTCTGCCATGGAATTTTGCTCTGTCTGATCTTCTACATTCGCAAGCGCCATGCCAAAGATCAAGCGCTGGCTGTCCTAATAAAATCAATGACTTACGGAGACAGTAAAAAGCCCGGCCAAAAGCCGGGCGGAAACATTTACTCGTTTATTCGAAAAAGTGCCGTCTTATGCGCTTAGGGCCGCCTCTTCGGCATCGCCACTACTTTTTGCCTCGGAATCGCACGGTTCCAGAACTGCAGCAACACGATGTCTGACGAAGTCAGCTCGATATTGCGCGGCCGCGAACCGCCATCGTTGAACACATTCTGGTCCAGCAGCATATACAGCCGTGCCACGGAAATACCCAGCAGGTCTGCCGCTTCCTGTTCCGTATAAAACTCTTTGTCCTTCTTAATCGGACCGTTCGCGTAACTGTTCATGAATTGGCGCCAAGCCCCGCCTGGTTCAGGCGGGTGTATTGTTTGTACCCGCTATCGGGTCGACTAGGTATCGGGTAAACTGCCCATAGTAACTAGTCGATGAAACCTTACCGATTCGCCCTTCTTTACCGCATTACATTGGGCATCTTGCTGATAACGCTGTGGGTTCCCCTAGCGTTTTCGCAACAAAAACCGGCGCCTCCCATGCGGGTGAACACCGACGCCACCAGCCGCAAAGGCGCGGATTTCTTCTATAACCTCGAGTACGACAAGTCGATCCATGAGTTCGAAACCGTCCTCAATTCCCACCCCGACGATCCTTTCGCAGTGAATCACCTGCTTACGTCGGTCATGTTCAAGGAGCTGTATCGCATCGGCGCGCTCGACACTGAGCTCTATTCCGGCGATTCGTTCCTGACCAAGAAGCAATTCGCCCCCGTCGATAGCAAGGTCGCTGCCCGCGTGAAAGAGCTTATCGATCGCGCTTCGTCGCTCGAGGAAGCGCGCCTTAAGGCCAATCCCAACGACATCGACGCCTTGTACGCCCGGGGAGTCACTCGCGGGCTGCGCTCTACCTGGACCGGCCTGGCCGAAAAAGCCTGGTTCGCCGCGCTGCGCAGCGCGGTGGGCGCGCGCCACGATCACGAACGCGTGCTCGAGCTAGATCCCAAGTACGTGGACGCCAAGACCATCGTCGGCATCCACAACTACGTCACTGGATCTCTGCCCTGGGCCGTGAAGGTCGCAGCCTCCGTCGCCGGACTGCCCGGCAACAAGCAGAAAGGTCTCGACTACTTGCGCGACGCCGCTGCCCATGCGCCTGAGAGCGGCATGGACGCCAGGATCACCCTCGCACTCTTTCTGCGCCGCGAGCAGCGTTATCCCGAAGCGCTCGCGGTGGTGGAGACCATGCTGCACGATTATCCGCACAACTTCCTTGTCGCCTCCGAACACGGGCACCTGCTCAACGCAGCCGGACGCGGCCGGGAAGCTGTGCTCGCCTATCAGCAAGTTCTCGAGGAATACAAAAAGAATTGGTTCCCAGTCAGCCGTCCGGAGCAAGCCGCATTCGGGCTTGGGGAATCCGCCCGCGGTCAGCACCAATACGAGTTAGCGCTCAATGGCTACGACATGGTCAGCACGTTCAAGAATGTCGATCCCGAGCTGCAGCAGCGCGCCAATCTCGGCGCCGGCGAAATGCTCGATCTGCTGAATCGCCGCAACGACGCGGTAAAGCGCTACGAAGCGGTGCTTTCCGCCGGTCCTCCGAGCAACCTTGCGGACCAGGCAAAGCGTTATATGCGCGCACCTTACCGCGTGCAGTGAACTTTTTTAGCCCTGCATCGTACTTATGAGTGGAGAACGAATATGTACTGCAACTACTGCGGAAAAGTGATCCAGGATGATGCTATCCATTGTGCTTACTGCGGATGCCGGGTCGGCAACATTCCCGTTCGTCACCGCCTGATGCGCCCGCGCGGGCACGATCGCAAGATCGCCGGCGTCTGCGCAGCCGTCGCCAACTACTTCGATCTCGACGTAACGTTGGTGCGCGTGATCTGGCTGCTGCTCGTGATCTTCGGCGGCACTGGCTTGCTGGCCTACGTTATCGCGTGGATCGTAATCCCCGAGGAGCCGGTGCGCGTGGTGTACGCCGCGCCGCCAACGTCGGTGCAGCCGGCGAGTCCGCCAAGCAATTTATGAGTTCCCAGTCCTCAGCCCTGCGCTGAGACCGGCGGTCGTGCTCCGAATCGCGCCCGCCGACTTTTGCTGCGCAATTTCGGTGGTTTTACGAGAAAACCAAAAACACGTGAAAAGTCAAGGCCTGTAGCTCTCGCGATAATTGCTGGCGATAAATCCGCTTAGTGTTAGCTAACCTCACCGTTCGCTTACGCCCTTTTAGGCACGCTGCTATCCTCGATTTATGCCTCGCAGTGTTTCGAAGAAGATCGAAACTGACATTCTCAAACTCATTCCCGCGTCGGCCACGCCGCCGAAACGCTCGCGGCTGAGGATTGGGGTGCATACTTCGACTGCCGGTGGCGTGGAGCATGCCGCGGAGCGCGCTTATCGACTCGGGTGCAGCGCGCTACAGATTTTTTCTTCGAGTCCGCGGCAGTGGAAGCCGATGGAACTTGGGCGGTCGCAGTGCGAGATCATGTCGTCGCTGCGGGCGAAGTATGATCTTTCGCCGCTGGTGATCCACGCGAATTATTTGATTAACGTTGCCGGCGGCAATCCGGAGTTTCACAAGAAATCCATCGAAGCGTTTCGCGCCGAGGTACAGCGAGGCATCGATCTCTGCGCCGACTACCTCGTCCTGCATCCCGGTTCTTTCAAAGGCGCCACGCGCGAAGAAGGCCTCCAGCGCGCCGCAGACGCCATCGAGCAAGCGGTCCGTGGGCTGCACATAGAAAAATCAAATCTGAAGATCACCATCGAGAACACCGCCGGATCAGAGTTTTCCCTCGGCGGCAGCTTCGAACAAGTTGCGAAATTGATGGAGCGCCTGCGCGCGCACGTGCCCGTCGCGGCCTGCATCGACACTTGTCATACCCACGTTGCCGGCTACGACATCACCACGAAAAAAGGTTTCGCGAAAACCATGCAGCACCTCGATGAAACCGTCGGGCTGAAGAACGTTGCCGTGTGGCACTGCAACGACGCGAAAGCCGCGTGCGGATCGAAGCTCGACCGCCATCAACACATCGGGAAGGGAACGATCGGCCTCACGCCGTTCCGCTGGATCCTCAACGACCCGCGAACCCAGCACGCCGCCTTCATCGCCGAAACCCCCATCGACGAACCCCTCGACGACTTGAGAAACATCGAAGCGCTCAAAAGCTCCATCAAGAAAGTCCACCACGGAGACGCAGAGCCACGGAGAAACTGAAAATAAAAACCTCTGTGCCTCCGTGTCTCCGTGGTGGAAGTTGGTTTATGCGGCGGTCAGAATAATCGGCTCGCCCGGCGTGATCACCACCGTGTGCTCGTAGTGTGCCGCCAGCGCCTTGTTGTGCGTGGACATCGTCCACCCGTCTTCACCCGTCACCGTGCGAGCCGGCTTCGACGAGATGATCGGCTCGACGGCAATCACCATCCCATCGCGCAAAATATCTGAGTTCATCGGATGATAGAAATTCGGCACGCTCGGCGGCTCGTGAATCGACCGCCCCACGCCGTGGCCGGTGAGGTCTTTCACTACCGCGAAGCCATGCCGCCGCACTTCGCGCTCAATCGCGCGGCCGATTTCATTTACGCGAGTCTCGGCCTTGGCTACTTTCATCGCCTGTTGGAAAGCCGACTTGGCGCATTCCAGCATCTTGCGTCCTTCTTCGCTGCCTTCGCCGTCGAGTACCACGGTGGTTGCTGAGTCAGCGTAGAAGCCATCGAGCTCTGCTGTCACGTCGAGCTTTACGGCGTCGCCCGGCTTGAGCAGGCGCTTGTTCGGCACGCCGTGAACGATCTGGTCATTGACGCTGATGCAGTTGAAGCCCGGAAATTTATAGACAATCTGCGGCCCTGAGCGCGCGCCCTGCGAGCGCAGGAACTCCGCCCCGATGGCATCCAGCTCGCGCGTGGTGATCCCCGGCTGAGCGGCAGCGCTCATTTTCAATATGGCCTGCGCCACCAGCTTGCCAACTCGTTTGAGTCCTTCCAGCTCTTCCTGTGATCGAATCGTCATAGCGAGTCCGTCCCACACCGTCCACCCCATCGAGCGCAACAGAGGCGCTCGCCGGGGACCCCGGTATCGGGGATTGTTAAAATAAGAAGTTTATAGCCTTCTAGAAATAGTTGCAGACCTATGCCTGAAGAAATCCAGACGACCCAGATGCCGAATGCCGAAGCGCGCCCCGACCGCTACGATCCGCGGACGATTGAAGAGAAGTGGACCGCACAGTGGGCCAACGACCCCGAGCTCTACGCCTCCGAGCCCCATAGCGACAAGAAAAAGTTCTACGTCCTCGAGATGCTGCCCTATCCCTCCGGCGCGCTCCACATGGGACACGTGCGCAACTACTCCATCGGCGACGCGCTTGCCCGCTTCATGTGGATGAGTGGCTACAACGTTCTCCACCCCATGGGGTGGGACTCGTTCGGCCTGCCGGCGGAGAACGCGGCGATCAAGAACCAGCGCCAGCCGAAAGAGTGGACGCTCAGCAACATTGCCGCGATGAAGAAGCAGATGAAGCGGCTCGGCTTCGCGTACGACTGGTCGAAGGAAGTGACCACCTGCCTCCCCGACTACTACCGGTGGAACCAGTGGTTCTTCCTCAAGTTCTACGAGCGCGGCCTGGCCTACAAGCGTAAGAGCAAAGTGAATTGGTGCCCCGAGTGCGCCACTGTGCTGGCCAATGAGCAGGTGGTGGACAGCTGCTGCTGGCGACACGAAACCACGCGCGTGGAACAACGGGAGCTTGAGCAATGGTTCTTCCGCATCACCAATTACGCCGAGGAATTGCTCAAGGACCTCGACCAGCTCGAGGGCTGGCCGGAAAAAGTTAAGACGATGCAGCGCAACTGGATCGGCCGCAGCGAGGGCGCGCTCGTCACATTTAAGCTCGACGGCCCGGCCGGCCCGCATGGCGACAGCATCACCGTGTTCACCACGCGCATCGACACGATCTTCGGCGCGACCTCGTTGCAACTCGCGCCTGAGCATCCCATTGCTACGGATTTGATCGCCGGCAATGCCGAACTCCTTGCCTCCGTTGAAGAGCTGATGGCGCAGCAGCGCGCGGCGAAAGAAGTGGGTGACATAGGCGCCATCGAGAAGCACGGCGTCAACACCGGCGCATTCGCCATCAATCCGTTCAACGGCGAAAAAGTTCCCATCTGGATCGCCAACTACATCCTGATGGATTACGGCACCGGCGCGATCATGAGCGTGCCGGCGCATGACGAACGCGACTACGAATTCGCCGAGAAGTACGGTATCGAGAAGCGCGTGGTCGTTCTCCCGCGCCGCGTAGGTGAACCGCCCGCCGCCGGTCAGCCCGAAACCAATGTGCTTCCGTACAGCGGCACCGACAGCCTGCTCATCAACTCCGGCGAATTTACCGGCCTTCCCGTACAGGAAGCCCTGGTGAAGATGGCGAAGTTTGCCGAAGAACACGGGTTCGGCAAAGCCACCGTCACCTATCGCTTAAAGGATTGGGGCATCAGCCGCCAGCGTTACTGGGGCACGCCGATTCCCATGCTGTATTGCGGCAAGTGCGGGGTTGTGCCGGTGCCCGAACATCAGCTGCCGGTGCTCTTGCCGGAGAACGTCGAGATCACGCTTGCCGGAGGATCGCCGCTTACCCGCGCTGCCGACTGGCTCAACACCACCTGCCCCAGGTGCGGCGGTCCCGCCACGCGCGACACCGACACCATGGACACCTTCGTCGATTCGTCCTGGTACTTCTATCGCTACACGAACCCGCAGCTCACCACCGCGCCGGTGGACACCAAGACCATCGATTACTGGTTCCCCATCGACCAGTACATCGGCGGCGTGGAGCACGCCATCCTGCACCTTATTTATTCGCGCTTCTGGACGAAAGTGATGCGCGACTTGGGGCTTGTGCACAACAGCGAGCCCGTCACTCGCCTCTTTACCCAGGGCATGGTGATTAAAGACGGCGCGAAAATGTCGAAGTCGCTTGGTAACCTCGTATCGCCCGATGACATGGTCGCGCGCTACGGAGCCGACGCCACCCGCATGTACACGCTCTTCGCCGCGCCGCCCGATCGCGACATGGATTGGCAGGATGCCGGCGTCGAAGGCGTGAGCCGCTTCCTCGCCCGCGTCTACCGGTTGATCGCGCAGAACCCGATGGCTAACTGCGGAGCATCGAACTACAGCCTCGGTGATCTTTCTCCGCAAGGGAAGAAGGTCGCGCGCAAGCTGCACCAGACCATCAAGCGCATCACGGACGAACTTAACGGCCGCTGGCACTTCAATACCTGCGTCGCCGCGTTGATGGAGTTCGTGAACGAGTGCTATGCCGCGCCTGAACTCTTCGCCTCACCGAAACCCGGCGTCGAGCAGACCTTCGTCTCCGACGCGCAGCGCAAGCTTGTGCTCTTGCTCCAGCCCTTCGCGCCGTACCTCGCCCACGAGATGTGGACGATGCTCGGCGAACAGGGAAATCTTCTCCGCGCTCCGTGGCCGAAGTATGACCCTGCGCTCGCGAAGGAAGAAGTCGTCGAAATTGTCGTCCAGGTAAACGGTAAAATCCGCAGCAAGCTCACCGTCTCCACCGATGCCACCGACGACGAAGTGAAAGCGCTCGCCCTCGCCGACGAAAAAGTGAGGGCCGCGATCGAAGGCAAGGAGATCGTGAAGATCGTGGTCGTGCCGCGCAAGCTGGTGAACATCGTGGTGAAGTAAACGTCCACCACGGAGACACCGAGACACGGAGATGGTTACAGCTCTCGGTCTCCGAGTCTCCGTCGTAGGTTTTGAAGGATGATGCTTCCCGCCGCCGTGCTTCTCGACAACGTTCGCAGCATGTATAACGTTGGCGCATTCTTCCGCGCCGCGGACGGCGTTTCCCTTCAAAAGCTCTGCCTGTGCGGAATTACCGCACATCCGCCGAAAAAAGCAATCGCGAAAACCGCGTTGGGCGCCGAAGAGGCCGTTCCGTGGGAGCACGATTGGGATTGTGTCCACGCGGCCGAACGTTTGCGCGCGGACGGCTATGAACTCGTCGCCATCGAGACCGGCCCGCAGGCGGTCGATCTCTTTGAATGGCAGCCGAAATTTCCTGTCGCCGTCATGTTCGGCCACGAGGTCGACGGCCTGAACTCCGCGCTCATGGCGATCGCCGACATGCACGTCCGCATCCCCATGCTCGGCCAGAAGAAATCGTTGAACGTCGCCACCGCCGGCGGCGTTGTACTTTATGAACTTTTGAGAAAATTCCGCGGACTTTAAGCCGCGCGTGTCCCGCAGGCCTCGCGCATTTGTTTCATCAGTAGCCGCTGAGCGCGACTTTGATAATGATGGCGCGCGGTCACAATGCCTACTTTGCGCGTGCTGTGCTTCCCCATGATCGGAATAAATTTGCAGCCCGCGTATGGTTGCACTGCCATCGCCGGCACCGCTGAAACACCCATGCCCGCCGACACCATCGCCAGGATCGTCGCAAATTGGCCGCTCTCAAACACCACGCTGGGCGACATCTTCGATTTGTGGCACGCCGCAATCACGCTGTCGCGAAAGCAGTGGCCTTCTTTCAGAAGCAAGAACGGCTCGCGGTTCAAATCTGCCAGGCTGATGGATCGCCGCCCCGCGCGGCGATGCTTCTCCGGCACTACGGCATAGAATTTTTCCTCGAACAGCTCCTCGCTGATCAGCTCGCTGCCCTCAATCGGAAGCGCCACAATCGCCATATCGATCGTGCCATCGTGCAGTCGCTGCAGCAGGGTTGGTGTAATGTCCTCCACAATCTTTACCGACACCCGCGGATGTCGCACCGCAAATCCATCCAGCAATCGCGGAAGTAGGTAGGCCGCGATGGTGGGAATAATCCCGACTACGACTTCGCCCTCTTCGTTGCCGGTCATCTCCAGCAGTTCGGTCTTGGCTTCTTCCAACTCGCGCAGAATTCGTTCTGCTTTCGGCAGAAAGGCCTTACCAAAGACAGTGAGCTTGGCCGAACGCGGCAGGCGGTCGAAGAGCCGGGCGCCCAGCTCTGCCTCGAGTTTCAAGATCTGCTGCGAGAGGGAAGGCTGGGCTACGTGCTCCACCTCGGAAGCGCGCGTAAACGTGCCATGCCGCGCGATCGCGCAGAAATACCGGAGCTGGTGAACTTCCAAAAAATGCCTCCAAATGCTAAGACGCGTTACCTATGGACTTCATAGGAAACATATATTTTACCTCTGGGCATCCCGGGCAGGAAACTGGTGAGATGGAAAATGAACTTATTGCGACAGTGAAAGCCCCTGTTCCCGGAAACCAGCAACACACCTTGGACGAAGCGAAGTGCCCGGTCGGCGCCCACACTTTGGCCGGCGCCCGCAGTAACGCCAACTGGTGGCCCAACCAGCTCAACGTCAATATCCTGCACCAACACTCCCCGGCCTCCGATCCCATGGGCGAGGAGTTCAATTATGCCGCGGAATTCAAGACCCTCGACCTGAACGCGGTGGTCAAAGATCTTCAGCATCTCATGACCGACTCGCAGCCATGGTGGCCCGCCGATTTCGGGCACTACGGCCCGTTCTTCATCCGCATGGCCTGGCACAGCGCCGGCACATATCGCATTGGCGATGGCCGCGGTGGCGCAGGCGCAGGCGAACAACGTTTTGCTCCACTCAATAGCTGGCCCGACAACGGCAACCTCGACAAGGCACGTCGCCTGCTCTGGCCCATTAAGCAAAAATACGGCCGCAAGATTTCTTGGGCCGATCTCATGATCCTGGCCGGCAACGTTGCGCTCGAATCCATGGGCTTCAAGACCTTTGGTTTCGGGGGCGGACGCGAAGACATTTGGGAGCCCGGCAACGACATCTACTGGGGTCCCGAAGGCAAGTGGCTCGACGACAAGCGCTACACGGGCGAGCGCGATCTCGAGAACCCTCTTGCCGCCGTGCAGATGGGACTTATCTACGTGAACCCGGAAGGCCCGAACGGCAAGCCCGATCCCGCTTCCTCGGCGCGCGACATCCGCGAAACGTTCGCCCGCATGGCCATGAATGACGAAGAAACCGTCGCCCTCATCGCCGGTGGACACACCTTCGGCAAGACCCACGGCGCGGGCGTCCCCACGGAATACGTCGGTCCTGAACCGGAAGGCGCCGACATCGAAGACCAGGGTCTCGGCTGGAAAAATAAATTAGGCGCCGGCCACGGCAATCACACCATCACCAGCGGCCTCGAAGGAATCTGGACCACGCAGCCCACCAAGTGGGACAACAACTTCTTCGAAAATCTGTTTGGCTTCGAGTGGGAACCCGACAAGAGCCCTGCAGGCGCCAACCAATGGAAGCCCAAGAACGGCGCGGGTAATGGCTCCGTCCCCGATCCGCACGATAAGTCGAAGCGCCACGCGCCCACCATGCTCACTTCTGACCTAGCGCTGCGCGTCGATCCCATTTACGAACCGATTGCCAGGCGCTTCTACGAACATCCACAGGAGTTCGCCGACGCATTCGCCAAGGCGTGGTTTAAGCTCACGCACCGCGATATGGGTCCGCTACCGCGCTATCTTGGCCCGCTCGTTCCCAAGGAAGCACAGCTCTGGCAGGATCCTGTTCCGCCGGTCGATCACGAACTGATTGGCGAAAAGGAAATTGCCGATCTCAAGGCGAAGATCCTCGCTTCTGGCCTCTCGATCTCGCAACTTGTCACCACCGCGTGGGCTTCCGCGGCATCGTTCCGCGGCTCCGATAAGCGTGGCGGTGCCAATGGCGCGCGCATTCGTCTCACTCCGCAAAAGGACTGGGAAGTGAACCAGCCTGCTCAGTTGGCAAAGGTGCTGCCGGTGCTCGAGAAGATCCAGAAGGACTTCAACAGCTCGGCCGGCAAGAAGAAGGTATCGCTCGCTGACGTCATCGTTCTGGGCGGGTCCGCAGCGGTCGAAGAAGCGGCGAAGAAGGGCGGCCACAGCGTCAAGGTCCCATTCTCGCCGGGTCGCACGGACGCCTCGCAGGAGAACACCGACGTTCAATCCTTCTCCGTGATGGAGCTGAAGGCCGACGGCTTCCGCAACTACTACGGCAAGGCGCAGCCACGTCCCGCCGAGGAAATGCTCGTGGACAAAGCCCAGCTCCTCAGGCTGAGCGCTCCCGAGATGACCGTCCTCGTCGGTGGCCTGCGCGTACTCGGCGCCAACTACGCGGGTACGAAGCATGGCGTCTTCACCAAGAACCCGGGTACGTTGACGAATGATTTCTTCGTCAACCTGCTCGACATGCACACCAAGTGGCAGCCGTCGTCGCAAAAAGGCGTGTACGAAGGCGTGGATGCGAAGACAGGTGAGAAGAAGTGGACCGGCACGCGGGTCGACCTGATCTTCGGCTCGCACTCGCAACTCCGCGCACTCGCCGAGGTCTATGCCCAGAACGACTCGAAAGAGAAGTTCGTGCACGACTTCGCCGCGGCGTTCGGCAAGGTGATGAGCCTCGACCGCTACGACCTGGCAAGAAAGAAGGCAGCCGCCAACTAGTCAACGCACCAAGAAGGGGAAGCGCGCCGTCCACTGGACGCCCGCGCTTCCCCCGTTCTACGATGCACAGCACATTTGCTCGACCGCGGGAGTTCCTCGTGCCTAACATGCATCGCAAGGCCAACCACCAGGCGATCATCCAGCGCATCGAGGCCGATGTCGATATCGGTTTTGTATTAGTGGATGAAGCCCGCGCCTACCGCCTCTCCGGCCAGCCCGAATTCAGTCAGCGCGCTCTCGAGAATGCTGCCGAAATCGTCACCGACATCGAACGCCGGCTCGCGGAGCAGGGTAACGGCGATGCCGCGGCGTTTCTTCCGCTGCTTGAAGAATTACGCAAGCAGGTCGCTGACGCAGCGCGGGATGAGGCCTGATCCGTCTTCATTTTTTCTTAGTCAAATCGGTTTCGTGTGCTCTCGAATGAGAATGCGTCAGTACGAGTTATCCCATTCCGAGGTCGTCGGAGCTCTCCAGGGGCGTTCCGCACACGCGGCAGATCAGCGCTGAACAGTCGCCGCAGGTCAGCGGATCGTGGACTTCCTTGGCGCATCGTGCGCAATAGAACAGCGCCGGTGTTTCTTCTTTAGCTTTGCCGTCTTCAGCCATTTATCTCGCTCTCGCCAGCACCACGGTGATGTCGTCTGGCTGTTCCGCGCCGCCGATCCAATCGGTCACGGCGGTGATCACCGCGTCGGCAATGCGCGGCAGAGGCAGTCCGGAATGTTCGCGCACGATCTGCGCCAGGCGGTCCTCGCCGAATTCGCCGAACTCGTTTTCCGGCTCCGTCACGCCGTCCGAGTAGGCCACGATGATGTCGCCCGATTGCATGTCAACGAAGTCGTTCTCGTAACTGACGCCGCCGAACAGGCCGACGACCATTCCGCCATCTCCGAGCTTGCGGTATGAACCGTCGGATGAAATGACGAAGGGCGGCAGATGTCCGGCGTTGGAATAGGTCAACCGCCGCCGGTGCCCGTCGTAGAAGCCGAGGAACATGGTCGCGTACTTCGAGGCCGGCGTGCTGCGGAAGAGTTGCTCGTTCAGCAATGCCAGCAGGGTAGCGGGCGGCAGGTGCTCGCCGGTCTGGGGCACTACGATCGTGTTCGCGCCAGCCGCCGTCCCGACCTTCGCTTCGGTCAGCGCTTCTTCAATCGTGTATGCGCGGACAAATGCATGCACGGTCGCCATCAGCAGTGCCGCCGAGATTCCTTTGCCGCTGATGTCGCCAACCGCCAGCCCGATTTGGTTCTGGCCGAGCTGCAGGAAGTCGTAGTAGTCGCCACTCACGGTTCGCGCGGGCCGGCACACGCCATGCAATTCCAGCGACTCCATTTCGCTGGTAGCTTGCGGGAAGAGCAGCGCCTGCACCTCCTGGGCGATGGCGAGTTCGCTCTCCATCTTCTGTTTTTCTTTTTGCTCGATGATGAGCGCTTCGATCGAAGTCGTCATCGAGTTGAAGGAAGACTCAAGCGCGGCGAGTTGATCTTTCGATTTGATCTGGATGCGATGGTGGAAGTCGCCTTTGTTCACATACTCGGTGGCAATGTACAACTCCGCCACACTGCGGGTAATTGTGCGCGTCAGGCGCAGGCCAATGAACAGAGCAATCAACTCAATGATGGCTATGAAGACCGCGATCGCGATCAGCGCCGTGATGAACATTGACGCATTCTTGCCTACGCTCTCGAACAGGCGCCGGTAAAGCTGCGAGAGCCGCGTCTGCACTCCGAGCGCGCCAGTGTTCGTTTTGCCGTTGGCCCATATCGTAAACGTCGGAAACGTGCCGAACGGCAGCTTCAGGTCAAGGTTCAGCGTAGTCAGCAGAAGGTTGAGGTCCAGGCTCGGCGACGGTGCCGGTATTTCGCCGGCCTCGATCGCGTGATCCATCGCCATACCTTCCTGCTTGACCTGGAATCCCTTTCCATCGGCGTTTACAGTGATATTTGCGTCGTCGTCCTTCGCGCTACTTGGCTTCCCGGCGGCGGAATTCTTCCAGTTGAGACCTTCTTCAGTTGGGGGAAGGATCCATACGTAACCGAGGTCCTTCGCAATTCCCGCGAGCTCCTCTTTCCGGAGGGGCAGGCTGCTCACCATCACGAGGTCGTCGTCGCCAACGCGTTGACGCGAAACCGAGCGCAAGTAAACGCCGTGGTCGAGCACCATCGCTTCGAAGCCATCGTGAACGTAGTCAGGCACGGGCATCGAGGGATCGTTCGGCTGGCCTTGCAGCACATATTCCTTGCCGCGGAACCAGAGCGAGACGTGGCGCATAGGAAAGTCGCGATTGCCGATTTCGCGGTCCACCAAGTCGCGCGCGCCTTCACTGAGCTTGTTGGCGCGAACGAGCACCTTGGCTCCGCCCATCAGGGTATTGTTGGAGGCGGTCAGACGATGCAGTTCGCTCTTGAAGTCGTTGGTTGCTAGATACGCCGCGTATTGGCCAACGAAGAGCCATCCGGCCGCGAGAAACATGGCCAGCAGCAACACCACTGGCGCGAAGCCGATGAAGGCGTAAGTCACCAGGAGCCGGTTGCGCAGGCGCCACATCAAGGTTCGCCGGATCCATTGGAACAGCCAGATCAGCGCGCAAACACCGAGTGCTAAGGTAAGGAAATAAAGCCAGCTTCCGGCGAAATCGGATTTGGGATTCCCGAGCTTAATTGCTCGCCGAACCAGCCAAATTGCCAATTCGATCAAGCCGAGATACACGGTAAAGCGGCCGATGACGGACTTTGGGTACCAGCCCCGAGCCAGCAGCCACTCCTTGGCTTCGCGTATGGGAGATCTCTTCATGGATGCGATGTTTCGCCGCAGAACGATGTTCCCGGATTATAGCTTTTCTGCCTGTACGGCGACTGCGGACAAAGCCCCTGATGCTCGCTATTTAGTACGCCAGTGCGTGCACATCAGTTCTAAATTTCCGGATAAAAGTCGAAGAACGCCTCAAGGCTCTGTTTGAGCTGGTTCTCGATCTCTTCTTTCGACCCTTCCATCACGTGCATCGTCACGCGTGCCTCGTTTCCGTTCTTCAGCTTGATGGGAGCGTCGCCCACCTCGGCCACTTCGTCGGAGGGCAAAAGTCGTAGCCCATACACTAAGGTCAGGTTTGCCATCCCTCGATTTTAGACGGGTCGCGAGCGAAAGTGCGGGTAAGGTAAAATTCACATCGGTGATCAAACCACTCATCTTTGCGGCAATCGTCTGTAGTTCATCGCTCTTCGCCCAGGTGCAAACACCCGCATCGCCGGAAGCGCAGCAGCAGCCGTCCGCACCGGGACAGCCTAAGGTGCAGGTGAACGTGCTGAATGTCTGCAACCCGTCGGAGGCCGACACAAAAGAAATTCAGTCGGCGTTGAGCCGCATTCCGAAAGAGCCCAAATTCGCCCGGGACTTTGAGATCTCCCGCGGACGCTCGACCCTATCCGAGCAGGCCAATGTGCTTCAGGCCATGCCTGCACCCTCGGAAGAAGCGGGCAGTCCGGTGAGCGATTGGGTGCGCATTCGCCACGAATTCGGCGCGATGTCGGCCTTCGCCAATGCCCAGTACTCGTTCACCACGGACGAGCAGGGAGCCATCGAGAACCTCGTGCTCCGCCTCCGCGAGCCGAAGGAACTCGTGCAGGTTTCGCTCTCGGACACGGTGACAACGACCCAGTCTCCGAAGGAGATTGTGAACGCGAACACGCCAGCTGACCGTATTCGCCTCGAGCGGTTCGGCAAATCGTCGGTAGTGCTGGCACGCTGCCCCCAGGGAGACCAATCGAAGTACAACTACCTCTTCGATACGGCCAGCACTATCCTGTCGAATTACCGTGCGGCGATGAACGTGCGCTCGACCGTCCCGCTCGACATGGCAAGAATTGCGCCGGCGCCGAAAAAGGCGGTCGCGAAGTCTACGGAGACGAAGAAGTCCGCTCCGCCGGCGGAGAAGAAGTGAGTAGCTGAATCGAATCCTAGCTGTCGGGAATCAAACTATCGCCTATGACTGAAAGTGTACGAAATACGGTGATCCTCGGCTCGGGCTGCTCAGGGCTGACGGCCGCGCTGTACAGCGCACGCGCCAACCTGAAGCCGCTGCTCATCCAGGGTCACGAACCCGGCGGTCAGCTTTCGATGACCACCCTGGTGGAAAACTTCCCTGGATGGCCTGAGGGTATCCAAGGCCCTGAACTCATCGAGAACATGCACAAGCAGGCCGAGCGCTTCGGTACCGAGTTCCACACCGGGCACCTGCATCGCGCGGATCTCTCGAAGCGGCCTTTCGAGCTGCATGTCGGCAACGATGTCATTCTCACCAAGACGCTCATCATCGCGTCCGGCGCGTCGGCCAGGTGGCTGAACTTGCCGAATGAGCAGGCACTGATCGGCCATGGCGTCTCGTCGTGCGCTACCTGCGATGGGTTCTTCTTTTCGGGCAAGGAGATAGCGGTGATCGGCGGCGGAGATTCCGCGATGGAAGAGGCGCTCTTCCTTACGCGTTTCGCAACGAAAGTTTCGCTCATCCATCGCCGCGAAAGCTTCCGCGCCTCGAAGATCATGCTCGACCGGGCACGCGCGCACGAGAAGATTGAGTTTGTTACGGACACGGTCGTGGACGACGTCCTCGATGTCTCACGCAAAGAAGTGACCGCGCTCAAGCTGCGCAACCTGAAAACCGGCAAGCAATGGGACCTCCCCGTGTCGGCAATGTTCCTGGGCATCGGACATCACCCGAACGCCACCGCCTTTGGCGATCAACTCGACAAAGATGCAGACGGTTACCTGGTTACGAAGGACTATGTCTTCACCAAGGTCCCGGGCGTTTTTGCGTGCGGCGACGTACAGGACCGCCGCTATCGGCAAGCGATTACCGCTGCGGGAACCGGCTGCATGGCCGCAATCGAGGTGGAACGCTATTTAGAGGACCACGGCGTATAGCCCTGGCATGCTGCCGAAGGCCGCGAAAGCGGCCTCTTTTTTGTGCGCTGCTAAAATGGCGGGTTTGCGGATATGCTGCGGCGCGGTCTGGATGACCCAACCATGTGTGATCTACGTCATGGGAATGGTCGTGGCCCGAGTGATACAAGAAAGAGTACTGCTTCCTAATTTTATGGATTTATGCCGTCTGCTGTCGTTGAGGAAATCATGTTAAGAGCACTTTTCATCGGGCTTTCCGAAAACAAACCGCTGCGTCACTTTGCCGAAAAATCCGCCATGGGCCGCCGTATGTCGGGGCGCTTCGCCGCTGGTCTTGAAGTAAAAGATGCGGTCGAGGCCTCGCGCCGCGTCAATGCCATGGGCGCGACCGTGAGCGTCGACAATCTCGGTGAGAACGTTACCAATCCCGAAGAGGCGCGCGAGAGCGCACAACTTTATCACGATCTGCTCGATGAACTTCAGAAGGACGGACTGAAGGCCAACGTCAGTCTTAAGCTGACCCACATGGGGCTCGACGTCGATCCCGGGTTGTGTCACGAACTCGTTTCGGGGCTGGTAGCTCATGCTGCGTCGATCAACAACTTCGTGCGTATCGACATGGAGGGTTCACCATACACGCAGCGCACGCTCGACTTCGTCCACGAGTTGCATCGCATTCCCGGACACGAAGGCCGTGTAGGCGCCGTGATCCAGTCGTACATGCGACGCAGCGAAGCCGATGTTGAGAAGCTTCTTGCGGAGAAGATTCGCATTCGTCTTTGCAAAGGCGCGTACAAGGAAGCACCCGAGATCGCGTTCCAGGCCAAGTCGGAAGTGGATGCGAATTACGTGAAGCTCGCCAAGATCCTGATGCAGAGCGGGGTGTATCACGGCATCGCCACCCACGACGAAAAGATCATCGACCAGCTCAAGCAGTTCGCAAAAACTGAGAGCATTGTTCCGACAGCTTTTGAGTTCCAGATGCTTTATGGAGTTCGTCGCGGTTTGCAGGAACAGCTGATTAAAGATGGCTGGGGCTTGCGCGTGTACGTGCCGTTCGGCACCGAATGGTACCCGTACTTCATGCGGCGCCTGGCTGAGCGACCGGCCAACGCGCTGTTCATCGCCAAAAACCTTTTCCGCAACTAGGCTTTCCGGACAAGACACTTTTGCGCAGCTGCGGCGCGCCCAATCTCTGCTAACCTTGCGCCATGCAGACCGCTGGGAAGAGCTCGATTACTGCAGATTTCATCGCTCTTGTGGGGTCGCAAATCGAGGATGATCGCATCGACCTGCTGGGCGCCTCGCTAACGATCGCGCGCACAGACTACCCGCAACTTGACATTGAGAATTACGTCACTCGCGTCGAGGCGCTTGCCTCTAAGGTACGCAAGCAGTTGGCGAACAATTTTTCGGTGATGGACATCATCACTGCACTGAACCGCGTGCTATTCCACGAAATCGGTTTTCGTGGAAATCGCGAAGAGTACTATGACCCGCGCAATTCCTTCCTCAATGACGTGCTCGAACGTCGCCTCGGCATTCCCATTACCCTCTCCGTCCTCTACATGGAAGTGGCGCAGCGCGTTGGCCTGCCGCTGGTCGGGGTGGGTATGCCCGGGCATTTCCTGCTCAAGGTGTACGACATCGAGGGCCGGCAGATCCTGATCGATCCGTTCAACAGTGGATCCATGCTCAATGCTGCCGAATGCGAACAGCGGATGCGCGAGATTTATTCAGGCGAGCTTCGCTTCAAACCCGAGTATCTTCTGCCGGTGAGCCGTCGCCAGATTCTCACGCGCATGCTCAACAACCTGCGCCACATTTATATGTCGGTGCGGCAGTTCCGGAAGACCTTAGCGATCGTCGACCTGGTGCTCGCCATCTATCCGCGTTCGCCTGAAGACGTAAAGCAACGCGCCATGCTCCGCTTCAGCGTGGGCCAACTTGCCGGAGCGGTCAGTGATCTCGATCAATATTTGAAGATGAACCCCGAAGCCTCCGATGCCGACGAGATCCGCCAAACGGCGCTCAGCATCCGAAAGACAATGGCGACTTGGAACTGATTCTAGTGAGGCAGGCTGCTGTTGATGTCCGTCATGTTCTGGATGATCTTGCGTTCCTGCTCGCTATAGCGGCCCTGGAATTCAGGACTATTTAACACCTGCTGGCGTGCGGACGGCGGCATGGCGCGCAGGCGGCGATATGCGAGGTTGACCTGCTGCTGACGGTCTTGCGGAAGGGTTCTGAGCTGGCTGTATGTGCTCCGAGCTTCGCTTTGCTGCGCCGGCGACAAGTGTCCCCATGCATCCATGCGGTTGACCAGTCGCCGCTGCTCCTCGGGAGACTTGCTCGAGAAGGCGTTGAGCTGTTTGCGATAGCGTTGCTGTTCGGCGGGAGGCAAGTGACGGAACGCCTCGTCGTTCTCCAGTGCGTGCTGGCGCTGCTGCGGCGGCATGGTGCTGTAGCGACGCAGCCAGTCGCCCGCGTGCGGACGTTGATGTACGTCGCGCGGCGTTCCGATCACCGGAGCGTGGGCCATGGGGGGATGCGCATCTCCTACCATCGGCGAATTGGTCGCATTGGGCGGCTTCGGTACGGTGTGCTCGGGCTGCGCCTGTGCCGCGCGGTTTCCTACAGGTTCCGCACCGTGCGCAGTCGGAGGTCGAGGCACATTGTGTTGGTGTTGCTGCGAGGGTTGCTGCGCATGGTAGACCGGCCGCTGGTTTTCCGGCGGATGCGGGACTTCGTGCTGCGCGCCATACCCACGAGAAGTTGGCGAGGATGCAGATGAGCGTTCCGGTCCGCGAGATTCGCGCATAGGAGCCGCCTGGCGCTCCTGGCGTGACGGCGGCGAAGAATTACGCGGCGTGGACTGCACGTGTTGCTGCGGAGGCGGTGCGCTGTGCTGCGGCGCGTTGTTGTGCTGTCGCGCCCACACGGGCGCTGTCGCGCCTGCTCCCAGAGCCAGCGTCAGCACCAACCCGATTTTTGTCACGCTACGCATTCCGCAACCCTGTCTATACGTTCCCGTTAGTTGCTCTTACTCAGCTGTTCCCGCGCTCTGGTCATCGTTCGAAGGATCATCGTCCAGCGCGGCGAAGTTGTTGATTACATCCTGGTCCTTGTCGAGTGTCTGCAAATCCTTCACTGCTGCATCCTGCGTCGGCGGTTGCTGCACGATAATCGTGTTCTTAAAACCTGCGTAGATCCCGGAGCCCACCACCAGCGCCACGGCCGCAGCGGCCATCACTACTTGCTTGCGGAACCATGACAGAACGAAGCTCGGCTTTTCAGTGGCCTTCGCCTTCTCCTCGCGCAGCAGGGCCTGCATGCGCGTATTGAAGTATGGCGAAGGCTCCGGCGCCTTCCACTCATCGAGCAGAGCCATGGTCTGCTTCAGCGAGACCAACTCCGCCGAGCACGCCGGGCACCCGCTCAAGTGTTCGCGCACCTCGGCCGAAGGGGTTGCTTCGAGCACCAGGTCCAACATTTCTTCGCGAATCTTTTCGCACTTCATAACCGCCACCTTCTCAGCCTATAAGAACTGTTTCAAGCTCTCGCGCAAACTCTCGTAAGCGCGAAACAATAATGATTTCGTCGCCGACTCACTCAATTTCAGCACCGCGGCGATCTCCTTGTAGTCCATGTTCTGATACTTGTGCATCAGTACCGCCATGCGTTGCCGCTCCGGCAATGCCTCCACCACCTTGCGGATCGCTGCCAACCGCTCAGCGCGCAGCAGTTGCTGTTCGACGCTGAGCCGCGTATCCGCCACGTCCATGGTGGTACCGCTTTCTTCGTCCGGCTCATCGAGGCTTACCTGGGCTTCCGCGCGCTCGTGCTTCGTATCGCGTGCATTGTTCACCGCCAGGTTTGTCGCAATCCGGTATAGCCAGGTAGTGAACTTCGCACTGGCTTCATACGTTTCTCGTGAGCGATACACCCGCAGGAACACCTCCTGCGCGAGCTCTTCGGCCGTCGCCTGGTTATGGGTGGTGCGGTACATGAAGCTGATGATCGGCCGGCGGTATTTCTCCACCAGGTAATCGAACGCAGCGTCGTCGCCCTGGGCCACACGGAGCATTACCTCCGCGTCGCTCAACTGCTCCAACACCGCTGGCTCTAAAGCCATTCGCTCACGCTCGGCCGGGGATTTCGTGCGTTCCGTTCCCCGTGCCGTCGTCGGTCGATAGCCGGTCAGCCCCCGCGTTATGGCAAGAGTGCTCACATCCAGATGAACCCAAAATGAACGAGAAAGTTTCGCCCTGAAGGTGGGTTTTCTGGCTGTAAACCTTTGTCGATACGGGTGCTTCCACTAGCCATAAAGTCCCATACGAGGAACCCGCCGGGCCGGGGAATGCCTTCGTATTATGCACTGCGATGGCCACTTAAGGCGATTCCCTCATCAACTTCGATTGGCTTGGATTCGGGCTGTGAGCCTCGAGCGGAATGTAAGTGATTGTAAGAAAGGGCGTTTGTGAGCAGCCGTCAAACGGGATGCCTAAGGTTTTTGTTATTTCGCCGCTAATAGCCACAAAATAATTGACTTACGTTAGTAATATAGTAAGCTTCTACTCACTTTTTTCCCCGCTGTGAAGTTCCTAGTTTTGGAAGGGCCGCCCCCTGGCGCTTCCGTGCGTAATTCTGTTTTCTCCCAGGTGTATGTAGTCGTTCCCCCAGGTGCTGTTCCGAGTGGTTCTGCATTCCTGAGTTGGCAGTCGGCTCTTCGTACAGGTGGGGTTCATGCACATTCTTCGTTGTCTCCTCTGCTGCTCACTTCTGGCAGCGATAGCGGCCGCTCAGTCTGCGCAGCAATCGTCCTCGAGCGGTTCGCAATCCTCTTTGGGCGGCGGCAGCCAATCGTCGCTTGGTGGCCAATCTCCCTCGAGCAGCGACCCTCTGCAAGCGCAGCAGAACCCGCTGAGCGCGGCGCCGCGAACCACCGACGCCACCACTTCCACGCCGAAGAGCACCTTCGACGTCGGCATTAGTTCCTCCGGCGGCCAGGACCAGATGGTAGGCGAAGTACGCACGATGATCCGCAATACCGAGATTGGCGGCGACCAATCGCAGAGCTTCCTCACGCCCGGGATCAACGATCTAGCGGAATTCAATTTCTTCGAGGACAAGCGCTTTCTCGAGAACCACCGCCTCCAGATCCTTTCCATGTTCCGGGGCACCAACGACCAAAGCATCGACCCCGAGAACAACAGCGTTCAGAAAGCATTTGTCCGGATCTACGGACCCAAAGATGAGTACATCTTCGGCGATGCTCTCGAGAATTTCTCCCGCATGTCGCTGCAGCAGAACATCAAGGGCGTTGCGATGGCGTGGAAGCTTAACAAGCAGTGGAAGCTCTCACTCATCAATGGGGTTTACATCGACCGCTACGGCTCGCTCTACAAGGACCTCATCGCCCGGCCATACATGGCATGGGTTTCCGGCGCCCGACTGGAATACAAGGTCAACAAGAACGCTGTCCTCGGCGCCAACTTCGTCAGCAGCGACGACCGAGTTTCGTCGTTGCCCTTTGAACCTCTTGGCTTTGCGCCGTGGCCCGCGAGCAACCGGGTTGCAACGGTCGACGGGAAATTCAATATCGGCGGGATTCGTCTTGATGCCGAGTACGCATACTCGTTCACGAACTTCGATATCCGCGAGGATTCCAACTGCGACCTGGCCTGCGATCCGCGCATGCCGGAACCGGGTCTCGGATACCAGGGCGATTGGGCGGGACGCATCGAAGGCATTTACCGTTACCACCGCCTGACCTTGCGTGGCGCATATGCGCGCTATGAGCCCAACTTCGCGTCGCTGGAAGCGATGCAGATTCCCGATCTGCAGGATGAGGTCGCGCGTGCCACGTACGAGCTTACCGACCACATTAATCTCGATGGCACCGTCCGGCGCTCAAATGACGACCTGAAGAAACAGTTGCCCTTCTCGACAACATTGCTCGGTCCTGAAGCGAAGATCGAGTTCCACAATCTGCCGTTCTATTCGCGCGGGATCTTCGATCTTGGCTATCGCTACCGGGAGACGATTGCCAGCGATCGTTCGGTGAACCGTACGCTGGGCTCGCCGTATGTCGAATTCACGATGCCATACAAAGCTACGTACTTCAGCGTTGGCTATGAGCAGCGCGATGTCGAAGACTATGTCGTGTTCGGCGAAACGTCGCATACACACCGCATATACGCTGCGCTTCGCGGCATTTACGACTTCGACGGTTGGCATTTCAATCCGATCCTCCGGTTGGAGCTGGAGCGCGAGGCGCACCGCCCCGACTTCCCGCTCGATCCCACGCTGGCCTACGACTACAACCGCCTGAATACCATTGGGATCTTCGTCGAGGCGCCGAAGTGGTTCATCACCGAACTGGCGTATCGCAATTCCAACGCCACGATTTACGGGCCGAACGGCTTTGATCGACCCAGCTACAAGGCCGCGCTCACCTACAAGATCCACAACAACGAAAACATGCAGATGATCTTCTCGTTTGAGCGGAACAACAACTGGTTTGCCAATCTCCTGCCATATGACGAACGGCAGTACGGCGTGACCCTCGATTACAAGTGGGGCAAGAAAGCACAGCGTTGAAGCACTTCGTCAAATTCGCAAAAGCCATCGGCGTCCAGGCGATGAAGGTGATCGCGCTGATTCCTGCGTGGGAGGTCGATGCGGCAATTGCCGTGGCGGTGACGGCGATTGCGCTGGCGGTGTACGCGTTCGCAATAGGGGATCATCACAACGCCGCACTTGATGGCGTGCGCAGTGTAGAGCAGCGCTCGCTGGATGCCCGTTTCCAGATGCGCGGCTCGCGCGTGCCCGATCCGCGGATCGTGATAGTTGGCGCAGATGAAAAAACATTGCAGGAATACGGGTATCCAATCCCGCGTGCCGTCTATCCGAAGTTGATTGACAGGTTAAGCGCTTCTGGAGCGAAGGTGATCGCGTTCGACTTCGCGTTCCCAACTCCCGAAACGAACTCCGCCGTGCGATCTTTGTCGAAGCTGCAGCACGACTTTACTGGCAAAGTGCCGGATTCGGTCCTCCAGGAAATCCAGGACGAGCAGACGGCGAGCAACAACGACGCTCGTTTCGCGGCATCGCTGCAGAAGGCGGACAACGTAATTCTCGGCCACCTCTTTCTCGAGGCTGATCGCGCCTCCGCCATCGACGAGCAAGCGGCGAAAGAATATCTCGACGTCCTTAACTGGCACCCATTTCCGCAAGTGCTGAAGAAACACTCCGGCAAAGACTTTGATTTGATGAAGGCCTACGCCGCCGCCGACGGGGCCTCTGCGGAGCGAGTGGAGCCCAATTACAAGTTACTGGCTGATGCCGCAAAATCCTTCGGTCACTTGAACGCGTTGCCAGATGGCGACGGCACATTGCGACGCGCTTATACCCTCTATCGTTTCTCAGATAACCAGTTCTATCCGTCGCTGGAAATCGAAGCCGTGCGCCTCTTCGATGACGTCCGGGACGACCAGTGCCTCGCCTATGTCGCGCAGAACGGTCTCGAATCGATCGAGCTTGGAAAGCATTCATTCCGCACAGCGAACGATGGAACTGTGCTGATCAACTATGCCGGCCCTTATCGCACCTTCCCGCACTATTCATTCTCCGATGTGGCCGAAGGCCGCGTTTCGTCCGCGAGCTTCAAAGGGAAGCTCGTATTCATCGGGCCTACCGCGATCGCGATGGGCGATATGCGCAACACGCCTTATCCCCAAAGCACCGGAACTTACATGGGAGTCGAGATCCATGCGAACGTTGCCGACAACATTCTGAACAGCAATATCCGTGGCCGCGGATTCCTCTCCCGTGGTTTCCGCGAGGAGATGATCGATATCTGCATCATCATTCTCTTCGGCCTCGGTGGCGGAATGCTCTTCGCGAAGACACCGCCTTTTCGCGCCGCGATTGGCGTTCTGGCAATGCTTGCTGCTTTCGGTGCGGCCGCATTTCTCGCGTTCAGCTTGTTTGGAATGTGGCTCTACGTGGTGATCCCGGCGATGACCGTGGTGGTGGACTATGCCGCCATCTCCAGTTACCGCATGATCTTTGAAGAGCGCGAGAAGCGGAAGGTGCGCAAGACCTTCGAACGTTACGTCGCGCCTGGCGTCATCCGTCTTATCGAAGAGAACCCTGAGAAGTATTTCCGAACCGGCGGAGAAATGCGCGAACTCACCGTGATGTTCTCGGACATTCGTGACTTCACGAGCATCTCCGAGGGCCTCACGCCGGACGAACTGGTGCACCTGCTCAATCGCTATCTCGGTGACATGACCGGCATCGTCTTCCGCACCTGGGGCACGCTCGACAAGTACATTGGCGACGCAATCATGGCTTTCTGGGGATCGCCTATCCCGCAGGCAGACCACGCCTATCGCGCCTGCGAGTGTGCGCTGCGCATGTCCGAACACTTGACCGAACTCAACGAGCGGCTGAAAGCGGAAGGAAAGAAGACGTTGAAGATCGGCATCGGCCTCAATAGCGGGCCGGTGAACGTCGGCAACATGGGTTCCGACTACCGTTTCGCCTGGACCGTGATGGGCGACAACGTGAACCTTGCCTCGCGGCTAGAAGGCCAGACGAAGTCTTACAAGATTCAGCGGCTTATCAGCGAGTTCACCTATGAAGAGGTGAAAGAGCAGATGACCTGCCGCCAACTCGACGTGATCCGCGTGCAGGGAAAGCAGAAACCGGTTGCCATCTACGAACTGCTCGATTTCGCGCGCAACAAAGATCAGTACGAAGATCTGCTCGCCCGCTTTAACGCGGCTCGCGACGCCTATGTGCGCCAGGCCTGGGGCGAGGCCGTGAGTTTGTTCGAAGGTTTGCTGGAACGCTATCCCGACGATGGTCCGTCCATCGTGCTGCTCGACCGTTGCCGGGAGTTTCGTGTGTCGCCGCCGTCCCTCGATTGGGACGGTGTCTACACGACGAAGAAGGAAGCTGTGCACTAGGTATCACTGGGTATTTGCATTACGGGTTGCTGAAGTTAAGACAGAGGGTGGTTTCAATGAACCGTTGGCTGCGTGTTATTTGTTCTGCAATAGCCGTAACCGGGATATGTGCTCCTGCTTTCGCCGGAGATGCGCCCGTGCCTTCCACGCCGAAGGCCGGCAGCGTCACCGCGATCTTGCCCACTGCGCACCTCAGCCGCGTTGTGAACAAGAACAATGTCACCAAAGACGCCGCTAAAGGCGACGACGTGTACTGGCAGGACGTCATCCGCACGGAAAAGGGCGGTCGTGCTCGCATCACCCTCAGCGACCAGTCCATCCTCTCCGTCGGTTCGCAGGCCGAACTGCACATCATCAAGCACGATGCCAAGAGCCAGCAGACGCAACTCGAACTCACCTACGGCAAGATCCGCGCAGAAGTCACGACCGTCACCAAGGATGGCGGCGGATTTGAAGTGAAAACGCCAACCGCAGTTGCGGGCGTGATCGGAACTGTGTTCGGCACTGAATCGTCGCCAATCGAATCAAAATTCCTCTGTATGGCGGGCCTGGTAAACATCCGCAGCGCCGACCCAAATGTTCCGGGCATGACGAGTTGCGAAGCCGGCAAAGTGGTCATCATGGGCGCGGGCAAAGCGCCCGTGAAGCGCAACGCTACGCCCGAGGAGTACCAGAAGTGGTTTGCGGATACGGAGCCTTCCGCCATCACCGGTATGTGGCCGTGGTCTGCATTGGCGGGCACGAACTTCTCAGCGAAAGCGACCGGCTCTCATCTCGATGGGATCACCTCCGTCGTTCCTTCCAATCCGGCGATTACCGCTTCGTTGCTGCCACCGAGCGGCTCGGGTGCAACCACCGCAGTGAATCTGCACATCACGGTCGCGCCATCAGCGAGTCCAGGCGCTTATGTGCTCAGCTTCAAGAAGGCCGATGGCTCGCAGAGTTCGGCTATCTTCATGGTCCTCGGTCCGCCCGGCTCGATGGATGACATAGATAGTCTTCTGACTTCGTATCTCGAATCGCTCGACGAGCAGCAGCATGCTGCCCTCGCGGCGTTGCAAGCCGTGCAACTGGAGGTGCAGCAAGCCGCGGATATTGCGACAGGACAGCTCGCCGGCGCAAACGCCGCAGCGAAGCCGCCGCTGGATTTGACGAAGACCGGCGCGGAAATCCAAAACCAGGCAGGGCAGATCCAATCGAACCTCACAGATACTGAGAATCAGGCCAATTCAGCCGGTGAAAACGCGAAGAAAGATTTTACGAATCGCTTCAACTCCGCGGTCGTAGCCCTGAAGGGGCGAAGTTCCAGCGGCAAACCCGACGACGAGTTCCGGTCGGCGATCGCTTCCGCGTTTGAAGATGTACAAAGCACTCTCGCGAAAACGGTCGGCGGACTGCTGGACGCTCTTCAACAGGAAGCGGCGACGCTTGAGGCAGCCATCACTGCGCTCGAGTCCGCGGAGATGCTGGCCATCAACAATGCGACTCCGGGCGGATCCATCGGCGGTCAGGCCGTGGAGCAAGGATTCGTCGCCAACTTCAATGCCGGAACGCTTGGCTCCGGAGGGCCGTTGAGTTGGACGGTTTGCGATGCGGGCTACAAGCCCAGCAGTCCGGGAGCCCCGATTCCTGCGAGCACGCCGGGTTGCGCTGCGCTGCCGGGATACGTGGGTGGTTCCAGCGCGTTCGCCGTGAACAGTTGCGACCTCAAGCCGGCTATTTATGCTGTGCGTCTCACCAGCGGCAGCACCGCGTGGGAAACCAATCTACGGGTCATTGCTCCGGCGTATGACGACCCCATCAGCCGTTTGCAGGGCCTCGCGCTCGCATATAGCGCTCGCACGCCCGACATGTTCATGGAGTACTTCGACCCGGTGAATTTCCCGGGCTACTCGCAACTCCAGGAGAACATCCGCCGCACCATGGAGACTTTGAGCTCCATGAGCATCCACATTGTGGTGGATGACGTGAGCATCAATTGCAACGAAGCGACGGTGCGCGCCGAATGGCAGGAAAACTACAGCTTCCTGCAGGCGCCGGACCACGTGCAGCACCTCACGCCGCAGCAGATGACGGTGAAGTTCCTGCGCACACCCGGCAAGGGCTGGTACATCACCGAACTCGCCGGCGACAACGGCACCGTGCAGGGCCTGCCTCCTGGCCCGGTACTTACTGACACGCCAGCGGCGCAACTTTCAGTGCTGAACGTAAATGTCGTGACCATCGTGGGAACACCGCACCGACGCGCGGCTTCCACGTCGGGCGCAACTTTGCCGATCGTTCCCCTCGGCCCGGTGAAGTTCTCGGCGACGGTCAGCAACACCGGCTCGGCCGACGTGACGCTACCACTTGCCGTGCAATTCTTCCTGCTAGATGGAAGCGGCAAAACGCTGGAACAAGTAGACACGGTGCTCGCGCCGCCAATCCTTGCGCGCAAGACGGGAACAGTGGAAGGCACGCTCACGATCCCGCTCAGCACCCCGGGTGGAAGCACGCTCGAAGTCGGCGTGCGCGTGAACCCTGGTTGCGTGGTGCCGACACAACTGTGCGACGCGAGCAATTTGACGACGGTGAAAGTACAGGTGGGTGCCGTCGACCTCAAGGTTGCGTCCATTACGGCCGCGTCGCCGCTTATCGGGACGCTGACCGGGACGGTGAATGTCACCATCAATAACGTTGGCGAGCAGGCTTCGGCCGCGACCACGGGCAACCTGCTTCTCACCAGCCCGCTCTTCAGCGGAACGCTGAAGGCGGACATTCCGGCCATTGCCGCCGGTGGCTCGGCCGTGATCGCCATTCCTCTGGCAGCGCTTCCTAACATTTCCGGTTCGCAGTCCTTCACCGCGACCATCAATCCGCCTCCCACCGGCGACGTCGACACTGGTGACAAGACGCTTACCAGCAGCCTGAGCGTAGCGACCGCAGTCGATATCCAGGTCGCTTCTGTCACTCCAACGGCTCCGCTTGTCGGGACCACGACGGCAGTTTTCAACGTGCAGCTTAAGAACCTCGGGGGAGTTACGTCGACCGCAACTGCCGCCGATCTCACACTGAGCGATACGACGGGTACGCCTGTCGTGCTCGGGACCGCCGCTATTCCCGCGATCGCCCCCGGCGCCACGGTGACTGTGCCCGTTCCCGGAAGCCTGCCGAACATCAGCGGCACGAACAGCTTCCTGGCAAGCATTGCCAGCGCTGTGAAATACGACACCGACAGCGGCAATGACTCACTGGCGGTCTCATTGCCTGTGAGCGCAGGTATCGATATCCGCGTGACGTCGCTCACGCATCCCGCGCCCCTAATCGAAGCCCAGCCAGGGACGGTGGATGTCGCGCTTACCAACCTGGGTGGCACCACGTCTTCGGCCACGACTGGCAACCTCATGGTTACTGGTCCCTCCGGTCCGGCAATCGGAACCGCGAATATTCCCGCGCTGAGTCCGGGCGCAACCGCCACCGTCCTCGTCGCGGTGAATGTGCCGACGCTGACAGGTTCCCAAAACTTCACCGCGACCATCTCGCCCGCGGTGCCGAAAGATCTGGATGCGGCCAACGATACCCTGACGCAGTCGTTCACCATATCGACCGCTGTCGATATCCAAGTCATTTCGATCGGCGGAACGGGGCTGGTCGAAGGTCAACCAGCAACGCTGAGCGTCACGTTAAAGAACCTCGGCCTTGTTGCCTCCACTGCAACCACGAATAACCTGCAGCTCAGCGGACCCGGCGGAGCACTCGCCACCGCAAGCATCCCCTCGATTGCCGCGGGTGCAACTTCGACGATCTCCATGCCCCTCACTCTGCCGGTCGCGGAACGTTCCACCAATTTCACGGCGGCAATCACCACGCCAGTACCGCTCGACGTCAACGCAGCCAACGATACCTTGACCCAAAGCTTGACCTTGGCAGCCGCAGTTGCGCTCCAGCCGGTGTCGCTGACCAGCACGGGTGCGTTCGTCGAGAATCAGGCGGGAACGTTTAACGTCACCATCCAGAACAGTGGCGCAGTCACCTCGATTGCAACCACGAACAACCTCATCCTGACCGGCCCAGCCGGTTTCTCGGCGACCGCCAGTATTCCAGCCATTGGACCGGGCGCTACCGCAGTAATTCCGATCACCGCCACATTGCCCGCAGTCTCGGGAGCCAACACCTTCACTGCGACGATCAATCCGAAGGCACCGCTCGATCTGACTGCCGGCGCGGAAACGATCAGCACTTCGTTTACGATCGTTTCGTCTTACGTCGACCTGAAAATGGCTGCATTCAGTCTGCGGCAAACGAGCGGCCTGACTTCAGGCAACACGTATGGATTCTCGGTCACGATTCAGAACAACGGCAACCTCGCGTCGGCAGCCACGGACACGCTGGGTTGTTCGATCACGGGCGCAGGCTTCACCGGCGCGGTGAGTTTGCCTCTGACGACCGGAACCGTTGGCGCGATTGCGCCGGCTGGATCCACAACGTTCGCCGATACCTTCACGCTTTCGAAAAACCTCGCCGGAGCCGACACCATCACCTGTACCGCCGGCGGTGATCCTAACGAATCCAGTGGCACGCTGACGGACAACGCGCTGACCGCGAGCGCCGGCGTCAGCTACAACCTCAACCTGCACTTCTCCAGCGCGATCATCGCTCCGCCGGCTGCACTCCAGATGGGATCGGCGGCGAGCGTCACGGTGAATGTGGTCAATGACGGCCCGGATGACGCTCCGGCCAATTACACACTACAGCCGACGATGAATGGCGCCTCTGCTGGTGCTGCGACCGCAGGTGTTGCGATCAAAGCCGGTGCGAACCAGAACGTCGCCGTGGCGTTCACGGTTCCGCAGATTGGCACTGCGCCGCAGGATGTGAGCAATATCGCAGGTTCCGTCAGCATCGTGGATGGTACGGGCCTCACGGAAACCACGCTCGCGGACAATGCGACGTCGAGTTCCACCTTCCGTCTACTTGACTTCGCGATCGCTGCGACGAGGGCACTGACTGCTGTCCAAGGACGCACGCTGACGGGCACCGCATTCACGGTTACGCCATCCACCTACCTGGCGCTTTTCCCGGCGTTCTCGGTAGCCAACGGCGGCACGATCCCGACAGGTCTGACGGTTGCGACCAACGGTGGCGTGAGTGGAACGGTTACGCAAGCCCCGGGCAATTACGGCTCGACCTACACTGGAACGAGCTTCGGAATTACTCATGCCGGCACGGGCTCGCTTACGGTGACCGTAAACTCCGAAATCACCTATACCGAAACCACCGTGCCTTCGGTGCTCCAGGGCGCAGCGGGTGTCGCTCTCTCTGGCACGATCAACGGTGGCATTCCAAACATCACGGTGACTTTGCCAGGATCGTTCCCGACTGGCGTCACCCTCACCGGCACCTCGCCCGTCACCGTAGCGGATGGTACTGCTGTCAGCTACACGATTTCCGCTGACTCTACCGCTGCGCCTGGCGCCGGGTTTGTCACTTTCACCGCCACCGATGCCGGAATCAGCAACGGCCTTGAAACCGTACCTGCCGGCAGCGTCGGGGTGAAGGCTTCATACTCCATCGGTGGTCAGCCGAACTTTGTCGTCGGCTCTACTGCATTCGTCAATCACGGTGCTGGTCCGTTCACCGGTGCATCCGCTCTGCAAGCAGGCGAAAGCGCGCAGATGCAAGTCGTGGTGAAGAACACCGGTGCCACCGACCCGGCTTTAGGAGCGACGGTAACCGTCACCATGAGCTGCAACTCTTCTTGCAGCGTGGTTGGCACCGCGACCGGCCCCGCGCCAACGCGCGCCACCCCGACCACCTTGACCTTCTCTGTCGGCAAAGTGATCGATACGCCCAACACCGGTTACAGCGGTACAGCGACGATCACTTCCAGCGTTTCGGAAATTTCCACGACGGACAATTCTGCGACCGTGAACTGGGACGTCGTCGATTTCAATGTCGTAGAAAGCAGCGGTTGGCCGGCCACGCAGAATATGCAGCTCGGCAAGACGAGCCAGATTGGCTTTAACGTAACTGAGACGGGCGGAACCGCGTCGTTCGCCATTCCGATCACCGTGACGTCAGGCGTTACCGGCATTACGCTCCCAGCCAAAGCGAACTTCTCGCCGAATGCCACCGACTATACGGCGCTGATCACCGTGTCTTCTGGTGCGCCCCAGACTGGCGACAACATCACCTTTGCGGGAACTAACTATGGAGTCACCCGCTCGTTCACGCAGCCGGTGAACTACTACACTGCATCGATGGCCAGCACCACGCTGTTTTCCAACAGCCTTTCGCAGCCATTGAGCATTCCGCTGAACAACACCACTGGCGAGACCCTCGAACTTCAAATGAAGGGCTCGTATGTGAATCCCACCGGCTTCAATGGCGCCACGCTCACCACGGATATCACCGCCGCACCCTTTATGACTTTCACGACGGGGGTGATTGACAACGTGGTGCCCGGCGACACCTTCGGTATTCGCGCAGCGGACGGTTCCACCACCGGACTTGGATCTCCGGCGGCGATTAAGGTCAACGCCGCGATTCCAGCCACGGTCCCGCAAGACACCATCACCTACAACCTGTACATCATGACGGTCGGAACGCCGTCGCTGGCTGTCACGAACATCGCGCCCAGCAGCGGCGTCACGATTGGCTCCAGTAGTCCCTGGATTGCGGGGGAGACGCTTTCGTTCGACATCACCGTCGCGAACAGCGGCACCGCCGCCAGCAAGGGTGGGGAAGAACTGGATGTGTTCTTCCTCAACGGTGGACTGAGCGGCAGTCCAGAGCTAGTCAGCACCACGCTTCCGTCTGTGATCACTGCTGGAAGCAATACGACTTTCAGCATCAGCCTCACGGCGCCGGACGGTCCGCTCACACTGCAGTCATCGCTGAACGGCGTGGTGCACCAGGATTCGCCCAACAACGCAACTTCCACCACCAACTTCGGCCCGTTCGATACTTCCGACTGGAGCATCACGCTCAACCCCGGAACGCAGTCGAATCCTCTCGTCCCGGTTATGAATCCGGCGAGCGGTATTACCAGTGGTACCGTTAACTACCAATACCTGATCATCCAGTACCCGAAGGCGAGTTTCCATACCGCGCCGACAGCGTCGGCGGGCATCAAAGACACTTCCTTCTCGCAAGCCCTTACTCCCAGCGGCAATGGCGGTTCGGTGCTGGAGACGCTCACAAACACTTTCGCCGTCGCGGGCAACTATATCGGTCAGGTCACGGCCAATATCGGGACCGTCACGCGGCAGTCAACGATTTACATTAACTACGCCACAGGCGGAGCGGAACAGGCGGTCTCGCTGCTTTCCAGCGGTAATAACATTGCGGCTGCGCCAACGGATCCATCCACGCTGGTGCAGATCAACGGCTACGTCGGTGAGAACGTCACTCTAACCGGAAATCGCACTACCGGTACGAATTGCTCCGGTGCTCAGACGCAATGCACCTTCACGCTTACGCTGACACCCGATACGGTTGCAAGTTCCGTAGGCGGCAACGGCGAAGGCGATTACATGACTTACGGCATCGGCGAGGCATACACGTTTAGCGGCACGCTCGATCCCGCACTCGGAACCTTGAACCCCGGCACGGGATATATCATGGCCAGCGTCACATCAGCACAAACCTCAGGCACAAAGCGGAGGGGAGACACATACCCGACGCCAATCGGCGACCAGCAGTGGATCCTTGGATTTACTGTCGCCGATCTCGATATCACGTTCCCCAGTTGCGTCAGTGTGCCTCCGGGAACGACGCTCTCCGTGCCTCTGGCTTGGAGCCTGATCAACGGCTACAACGGCACGAACGTTGACTACCAGTGGCAGGACCAGAACTTCAATCCCGTGGGGTCGAGCGTCATCAGTCCGGCATCCGCGAGCGGTGTCAATCCGACAACTGGCAATCTCACGTTCAATTTCACCAACTCCGCCAGCGGCACGAATCCTGCCGGAGAAACCTACTACCTCGTCGTAACTTTGAAAAACAGTTCCGGCACTCCCGGTCCATTTCCAAAGTACTTCCCGGTAGGAGTTGACCTCACTGCAACTGGCGGGTACTGCGGGGCGAGTTCACCGACCAACCCCGTGCACGGCACGCATCGCGCGGTCGCGCCAGTCGGCAAGCAGCCTGTTTTGCCGTCGCAGTTGCAGTCCGTGAAGATTGCCGGTGTATACGGACGCCAGCACCTCAGCTCCGCATCGAAGACAGCGCGCAAGGCGGGTCCGCTTCCCGACGTCCAGATTGCTGCCAGTGACGTCACTTACACGCCTTCGTTGCCGAAGAATGGCGATACGGTGGAGATCCGTTTCCGTATGAAGAATGCGGGGCGTGCGGAAGCAAACGATATCCCGATCTCGCTCGTGGTGAACGGTTCGGCGGTGGCGAGCGACACCTTCGACCTGAAGGCCGGGGCTTCCTCTCTGGGTGCCCTGCATTGGCGGATTGGCGGCACCCTACCGAAACCTGCTAACGGTGTTCCTACCGCACAATTGGCGGTCGATCCGCAGCACACCATGATGGAGCAGTCCACAACTGCGAAGACCGCAGTGCTTGCGCACTTCACTCTGCCAGGAATCGGCGGTGGTGGGCCGCTGAACTCCACCAGTGGGAAACTTGCGCACCTTCAGGTTGCGGAAGCGGCATGTCTTGGATTCCGATTCGCATCAGGAGCGGGCGTAGGATGCGGTTCAGCGGACATCGAGTTGAGCGTCGAAGATCTCGCCAACGGCAAATACGTCCTCAACGGACGCAACGGCGTCGCTGACCTTGGCGTTGGGAATACCAGCACAAGCAGCGCCAGCTACGGTTCGCAAGCGCTCGTGGTGGTTGGACACACCTACGCGGTGCAGCTCCCCGACAAGTCCGTGGGTTTGTTTACCGTGCAACGTGTTCGCAATCCACAGCAACTCTCGCAAAGATCGGAACGCGTCTTCGGACATACAAAGACCCTGAGCGTAGGCAAGGGAAGCGGTGCTGCGCAAACTGGAGACGTCTCGGGAGGCTCAGGAAAGCACTCGGAGACGTACGTTTATTTCGATGTGCTGTATGCTACGCAACCAGGAATGTGATCGATTGTTGAACTGAGCGGCGCGGCATTTCAGCGCCGCGCGAAGGAGTTCCATGCGAAACCTCGTACTTCTTACTTCGATAATGCTCGCTGCTTCAATTGGCTTGGCGCAGAGCGATCAACAATCCAACCCGCCGGCTCCTGCGCCGCAAGCGCAACCGCAGCAACAACAGCCAGACCAGTCCAAAGACAAGAAGAAAGACAAGAAGAAGAAGGACAAGGACGATCCGCTCGCTACCGAGGCATTCTCCGACCGGGTTGCCAGCTCAGTGCTCAGAGATCTCCAGGATGGATTAGAAGGCCACGTCGAACACCTGCTGATTTCGAGTTTCGACGACAACAATATGGACGGCTATCTTCAGTTCGAAGACCAGATCGAGCAGTTCTTCAACAAGTACGATGCCATTCGGATCCACTATCGAATCATTCAGAACACGGTCGAAGGCGCGAAGGGCGTCGCGCTCGTCGAAATGCAGATGGAAGCGGAAAACCGCGAAGGACGTGGCGCCCCGATGCGTCGTGATCAGCAGATTCGATTCGAGTTCGATCGCACGAAAAAAGGTTGGAAGATTTCCGACTTCCAGCCCCGCACCTTCTTCATGCCGTAGATTTCTTATTACGAGCTACAGCCGGTTGATCATCGTGGCGACATAACCTGCGCCGAACCCGTTATCGATATTCACAACGGTGACATTGGACGCGCACGAGTTCAGCATCCCCAGCAGTGCCGCCAATCCCCCGAACGCCGCGCCATACCCAACGCTAGTGGGCACTGCAATGACCGGCACGGAGGTGAGCCCTCCCACAACGCTGGGCAGTGCCCCTTCCATCCCCGCACAAACGATGATCACCCGCGCTTCCATTAGCAATTCACGCCTTGCCAGCAGCCGGTGGATTCCGGCCACCCCGACATCGAAGACGTGTTGCACCTTGTTGCCCATCAATTCCGCGGTGAGCACCGCCTCCTCGGCAACGGGAATGTCGCTGGTGCCCGCCGATACCACCACGACCTTGCCCTTGCCGTAGATCATGTCATCCTGCCGCAGCACGATCGCCCGCGCCAAGTCGTTGTACTCGGCCTTCCGGTGTATTTTCTTTACCGCCTGGAATTGTTCTTTGGTCGCTCGAGTAGCCAGGACGTTGTGTCCATGTTTCGCAAGGGAAGAAAAAATCTTTGCCAGGTGCACCGGTGCTTTTCCCGGCCCGAAGATCACTTCCGCCATGCCGGCGCGCACCGCACGGTGGTGATCGACATTTGCAAAACCGAGATCTTCGAAGGGCAGGTGCCGCAACTGCTGCACCGCTTCATCCGGCGTCACATCGCCTTGTTTTACTTGTTGGAAAAGCTTGCGAAGGGCTTCGGCATTCATGGGCGAAGCAACCACTGTATCACTACGAAACCAGCTTCCGCGGCCGCTTCATAGCGCACCGTCGCGCGGTGAGGAAGTACACCTTCTCGGCATCTGCCAATTCGCAAAAGTACAAACTTCGTAGCGTACGCTTGCTGATCTGGCCGCCAAGGTATGCTTCGTAGAGTTCGTTGCCAAGCAGTTGGCCGAGCTGCCGAGTGAGGTACTCGAATTGCCGCTCGCCCGATTGCAGGCACTGTTCAATTAATATCGGCACTCGAAGATACTTTCCGCGATGGCTTTCGTAGTCGCGGTGCATCACCAGGAAATCGATCATCCGGTCGAACTCTTCAGCAGTGAACTCCGCCGGAGCCATCGTCGAACCATACAACGCGTATAGCTCCTCCTCCCGCATCACAGGTCGCGCTGGATAGAGGACTCGAGAGCCGAAACTGCGAAGCGCGTGTTCCATGGCACGTTGGTAGAACCGCTGCTTGGGTAATGGTTCTTCGACCGACGCCGGAATTTTGCCAATCGCACCGCGGCACGCGCGATGCACGTATGCCGCGATCTCCTCTGTCAGGTGCACCATCTCAATCTGTTGCACGAAGAAGGTATTGAGCCTTGGAACGTAGCAGCACCCTTGCGATTCGATGGTCCGCAGTACCGAACGAAGTTCGTTGGCTCCTCCTTTACGTAGCACCAGTTTCGCGATGCCGTCCTCCGTCGGACGGTAGCACACCTCAGGAAACACATCGATGAGCGTCAATCCTGTTCCGCCGGCGGTAGCACGATACTTATCGATATTCATGAACTGGAGTAGCGCATCGACCAGGTTCAGCACGGTCGGGGCCATATCGAGCGAGGCCCGCGGCTCACGCGACCAGCGCTCCAGGTACATCCGGTAGCTCTCGTATTTCTCCAGCGGGGTGGCATTGAAAACGCAGATCACGTCGTCGTTCACGCGAACGGCTTCCACGCGGTCGTGTCGCTCGCCGCCCGCTTTCCAATAGAGTGCGTCCACGTTTTGCAGCACCGTGGTCACGCGTTGGTCCGGCAAAAGGCGCCGGATCTCCTGCGGCAAATGCGTGGGTGCCAGGTGCGACTCGCCAAACAGCGCCACGATCGCCGCATTCGGATGCTCACTTCGGATTCGCCGAATTCTCTCTGCAGCGTGCAAGTCTCGGCGCGCAATCTTACGCAAGTCGTTCCGCGGACAGCAGTCGAGCCCGTAGATCCGTAGGCAATTGGCGCGGGCCGTCTCCAGCAGTCGATAAAAAGGGAACCAATCGTATCCCCAATCGAAATCGAATCGCAGCCGTTCGCGAAGCTCTGAGCCATCTATTTCCCGCGAGCTCCACTCATCCAGCAAATGCTGGTCTCGCGCGAACACCGTCTCGAGCCCGAGGATGACCGGCCGTTCGAGCGCAATCTGGGTGATCACCTTTTCGCAGCATAGTTGCGAGGTCGCCAGCGCATGGTAGTCCCCAGTCAGGACGATGTCGCTCTTCCGGAGCTGCTCGTTCACCTGTTCTGCGCTTAAGACCGAGTGGTAGGATTGAAACGCTTCCGTGAACTCCCGCAGATACTTACGGCGGCTGTTCGGGTCTGTGGCGCGGATGGTCCGCTCCACCTCCGCCAGTGCGTGCAATTGAGCCGCGTTGCGCCGGAACCTGAGGGTCGTAGTGCTTGCCATGGAGGGGCAGTATTTCCAGCGGCTTAGCGCGCTGGCCACAACTTTGGATGCGAAGAAGGGAAGTTTTGCAACCTTGATTGTCACAATTGCCGGCACTGGGGCGAGCGGCTCAGTTTTCCTCCGGGAGGCCCTTCGCCGCATTGAATCCGACCAGCGCGTTGAAAAGGCGAACTTTATCGTCAGCGATGCTGCCCTGCGCGTAATTGCCGAGGAACTCGGACTATCCGGCCGCAACAACTTGCTGCAGCAACTGCTTGGCGGACCGACTAAGAAAATCGAAGTTCTTAACAACGAGGATATCGGCGCTTCCGTTGCTTCCGGCTCTTATCCTACGGACGCCATGCTGGTCATCCCGTGCAGTATGGGAACGCTGGCAAAGATTGCCAACGGGATCGCCGATCAACTCATTGAGCGGGCGGCCGACGTTTGCCTGAAAGAGCGACGCCGCCTCGTCCTTTGCGTTCGCGAAACGCCCTTCAATAAGATCCATCTGCGCAACATGAGCCTCGCTGCGGAGGCTGGCGCGACGATCTTTCCAGTCATTCCGGCGTTTTACAACCAGCCGCAGACCTCGGAGCAGATGGCGGTGCAGTTCGTCTGTCGCGTCCTGCAACACATTGGCCTTCCGCAGGACGACATGTTCCGCTGGAAGGCCGGGAATCTTTAAGATTTATTACTCAGCGCCGACGCGTTCCTCGATGGCGATGTGGATGTCGAGAGTCTTTAGGTCCTGATAAGCGCGCCAGACTTCGCGGAGATTTTCGGAGTTCCGCATGCGCGAAGCGCGGCGGGCGCGCATCCATAAAAGCTCGAGCAGGCGCCGGTTTTCGGTGGAGGCGCTCATGCGGTTGCCTCGACTTCCGACGGCATTGTCTCCGCCGGCGTGTCAGTAAGAAGGGCTTCGGCGAGCGACAATAGTTGAGCTTCTTCTGCGGTGAGTGCGCGTCCGAGCTGCGCGATAGCCTGTTCGGAAAGTGTCTTCTGCCTCATAGGTTGTCACGATACTTTTGAACTTATGACGACACACTCCCACCCGGGTAGTTGGAAGTACTACCTTCGTGTGATGAGTGCCACCAAGGCTACGACACTAGCCGACGTCAAATCCGCCAGAACGCGCTCTGGACGGGCTATTTCGCGGAATGCGGATGGTGCCCGCTCCAGGTCCAGCTCGCTACTTTCCACGCTCCGACGTCCTTGTGGAGGACGAAGGTCATGGTGGCGTTCTCGGTCATTGCCTTCCCAGCTTGCTTCCAGCTGTAAGTGGTTGGCACGACGACGTATGCGGTATCACCGTCGATTTCCGTGCGCAAGGCAGAGCTGAAACCGACCTTCGTTTCAGTCATGCCGGCAGCCTTTTCGGCCTTCGCCAGGTCGGCAAGCCACGAATCGTTGGCATTCGCACCGGACCAGTGGAAGGGCGGCACCTCGTCGGTGATGGAAACCTCACCGGAGACATACACCGCGGCGATGGCTTTGACGTCGCCGCTATTGAAGGCCTTCAGCATCTGGGTGATCGGCGCGGTGACCTCCTGTGCCGCGGCGGCGACAGACAGTAGACCGGCAGCACAGAGCGCGAGAGCGAGCATCTTCATGCAGTCCCTCCAGGGATGACAACCGGGTTTTTACGGATCGAAACAAGGTGCCACTGCCGGGGCGAACGGTCAATACGATTACCGATAAGTCACCTCCCATCGCCTTCAGAGCGCTTAGTCGATGATGAAAAGCTTGGCGCCTGTAGAGGTCGACGAGCGGTGAGCGCCGTCATTATCACCCACGTGGTACGACATACCGGGGCGGAGGGTGAAGCGTCGGCCGTCGCGCAGCTCGGTGTCGAGCTGGCCCTCAAGGCAAAGGAGGATATGTCCTTTCGAACACCAGTGGTCGGCGCGGTAATTCGGGGAATACTCGACGAGCCGGACGCGGATTTCGCCGAAGGCCTGGGTGCGCCAGAGCGCAATCCCCGTTTCGCCAGCGTGTTCGGTCGCTTCGATTGCGGACCATGTGGTGACGGCGAAAGGCAATGCGGGAATTTGCATGGCGTGAGGATAGCATTCCAAGCGCGCAAAATAAGGGTTTCCCAAGCCCCGAGCGCGGGCGATGCTGGTTGACATGCCTACATCCGGCGCGTAGGCTCGAAGTACGAGCGAAGAATCCTTTTCCTCAGTTCAGATCCCTTGAGCTAAGTCAGCTTTCTGAAGTTTTTCCTTCTTAGAGGTTGCGTACGACCGTCTTCGTGTAACCGCGCAGTTCACTCACCCTGCCCAGAGGATCCATGCAGACCTACTTCCCGAATAAGTTTTACGTCGCCGATCTCCACCAGGAAATAGACCTTTACGACCGCAAGATAGCGCATTGCCTCGAGTTCGAGAAATTCAACTACGAGAGCGAGCGGACCGCCTCGCTCGGCAAGTTGCGCCGGAAGCGCCAGCAACTGGTGAAGCTGGCTTTGCGGTTTGCCAGCGAGGGCGTGGAATACGATCCGAAATTCCTCCCGCGTTCCATGGGGGTTGGCAAGAACGGCGAGTTGCAGGAAGTGGAAGTGAAGGCAGTTGTGCGCGAGGCGGAGTTATGAAGATTTTCGTTGGAAATTTTGCGTTTACCGTGACCGAAGAGCACCTGCGCGGCTTGTTCGCGGCCTTCGGGCAGGTGGACAGCGTGGAACTTGTGACCGACCGCGAAACGGGCAGGGCACGCGGGTTTGGGTTTGTGCAGATGCCGGACAACACGGCCGCACAGGCGGCGATCACGGCGCTGAACGGCTCAGATTCTGGCGGGCGTCCGCTGAACGTCAGCGAGGCGCGGCCGAAAGCGGAGCGCGGTAACCTGCGCGGAAGCGGCCGCGATCAGTATCGCGATAAGGGGCGTCCTCGTCGGGAGCCGCGGTGGTAACTACTGCTATACGGGCGGTGGCGCGCCGTATGCGCCACACGGTACAAGTTCCGCACGATCCCGGGACGCACGTGGTAACCACGTGCGAAGAATGCGGCGAACGTTTTGAGATCACGCATGCGCCCGAACCAGCGGCGGAAGCGCTTGCCCATCGCCAGGCCAAGTGGCTGACCCAGCAGTTCACCTGGGACCACATCCAGGAAACAAGGCACCGCGGCACCATCCTGCTGCCGCCGCTGTAGAGCCGAAAACCCTCAGCTTTTCGAGCGGGCCGTTTGGCCCTTCTGAATCAATTCCTTCACTCGTTTGCGTTGTGCTGCCTGCTTCTTGCGTATGCGGTGAGCACGCGATTTGTCGCCGTTGACTTTGGACACGCTGGTCTCCGATCCCGAACCGATTTGATGAGCATGGCGATCATACGCTGGTTGGACTGCGTTCCCGCATGTTGAAAAGCGAGATTGCCCGCGCTTTTCCCTCGACGTGGGAGAGAAGGCTGGCTAGCATGTAGGCGCTATCCGACGCTCCACCGAAGTGCCGCCGATCCGGAGCACAGAGCGGAGTGCAAATCCAGAGGGAGACGGCACAATGCGAACCGGAATGTGGGCGGTGATTGCAGTGGTGGGGCTGATGAGTACGACGTCGTCGGCGCAGTCGGGCGGACACATTGGTCCGAGTACCGGGGCGATCGTCGGCGGGATCGTGGGTGGCGCGGCCGCAGTGGTAGTGGTGGTTTACCTGGTGATACCGAAACAGAAGAGCGTGGAAGGATGCGTGGTGGCGCACGACCAGGGACTGCAGCTGACCAACGAGAGCGATCACAAGGTCTACACGCTGACGAGCGCCGGCGTGCAACTGCAGACTGGAACGCGGGTGAAGCTGAAGGGCAAATCGCACAAACGCGAGTTCGAAGTGAGGAAAGTTGTGCGCCAGGAAGGCGCTTGTAGCGCGCCCTAGCAGCGCAGTGGACTTCGTCCCCGATGGCTTCCGCTGTGCGGGGAAAGCTGACATTATCGCTGCGCAACGGCTTTTACCCTGGGTCTTCCACGAGGTGGATCAGTGCGTTTTCTTATGCTGATGGCAACAGTATTCGTATGCGGCGTGGCGATGGCACAGACGGCTCCTCCTATCAAGATGGGGTTGTGGGAAAAGACGATAACTACGACCGGCATGGAGAGCATGCCTTCGACCATCACCGATAAGAGCTGTGTGACACCCGCGGGATACCAGAGGATGGTCGCCAACATCACTCGGCAACGCCCGAACTGCACTACCCAGATTTCAAAGACGGCCAAGGGGTATAACGTCAGCGGCACATGCACGGTCAACGGGTCCGCGTTGACGGTCAGCGGTTCGACGACTTTCCCGGACTCCGAGCACATCTTGGTGGAGTCGCATACGACGGTTGTGAAAAACGGACAGAAAAGCCAGATCGAGATGCATTCCAACAGCCATTGGCTAGGCGCGAACTGTGGGAATGTTAAGCCGGACGAAGACCAGTAGGCGATCACCTCGTGTGGATGTGTTCGTCGCCGAAAACGCCACAGGCGCTTGCGGAAGGAAGGCGAAACTGGGATGATCTGTGCGCGCGGGGCTTGGTTTTCTTCCAATTTAAGCGCGGTGCGTGATGAAGATTTGGATGGTTATGGCAGTGGTGTGCATTTGCGGCGGCGCGGCGATGGCGCAGGCGGCTCCCATCAAGATGGGTCTTTGGGAAAAGACGATGAACATGACGAGCGGGGGGAGCCGTGCGACGACGATTAAGTCGCGGAGCTGCATAACGCCGGCGGAATGGCAGAGGATGTTGGGGCTGATGAACAAGCAAACGGCGGGCTGCTCCATCCAGACGACCAAGACTGCGAAGGGCTACTCGTTTAACGGCAGCTGCGAGAACGGGCAGATGACGCTGAGCGGAACAGTGACTTATCCGGATGCGGAACATATCGTGGAGGAGTCGCATGGGTCGTCGGCGGGGAAAAACGGACAGAAGGTGCAAAGCGAAACGCGTTCCACAACCCGGTGGATTGGAGCGAACTGCGGGAACGTGAAGCCGGGAGAGCCGGAAGTTGAGTAACTGAGGTTGGGACACGCGCGGTCACAAGGTCTTGCGGTAGTGCACGCAGCGGTCCACGACCTCATACCCCAACGCTTCATGTACGCGCTGGGATAAATCGCTGTCGATCCATGTATCGGAAGCCATCTCGACGCAACCCTGGGTGCGCGCCCAGTCTTCTGCGGCCGCCAGGAGCTTTTTCCCGAGCCCACGGTTTCGATTGCTCTCGGCAACGTACCAGCCCTCGATAAACCCTACAGCGTGCGAAGTGTCGCATCCGTCGGCATGGGAACGCAGGTCGGCTTCGAGAAAGCCAACCAGCACTTGACCAGGGGCCTCGGCCACCAGGGTGACAGCCGGTGTCGGCAGGGAGCCCTTACCGGCGAGAACCGGAATGAGCTCTCGGGCATGTTCTTCGACTGTGGTATCGGGCCACAGTGCGTGCCGCATGCGCGCAAGCTGGTCGCAATCCGATGGCTGAGCCAGCCGGATGCGGATGTCTCTACCTGTCAAGGTTCGTGCCTCCCTGAGATCATGCGGCGGCGGTTGTCGCTGGCGAATGGAGCCCATTTTATCGCTCTCTGCAATCCTGAGGGGCTGCGTGCGGAAAATTCAATACCTGAGTTGCTGCATCGTCCTGAGAAAAACATGGTGGGGAACGCCAGGAAAGATTTGAAAGCCAATAATTCCCGTTGTGCGCACTTCGTTATGCTACGATTTCCGCGCCATGGCAATGTGTATCGGGATGACCATTTCCGGGGACCCATGTCCTAACGAAGCCACGATGGGAGACTACTGCATTCTTCACGCTCCAGGGTGGGAAGGCATCAAGGCAGACGCGTTCAGACTATGGTCGGTGTACGGATACGCTACGGCTGTGTACGGGGTTATCGACATCGCGCTCAAGGTGTTCGGAGCCAGTGCAATGACGACGATCGTCATCAAGGGTGAGAGCCGAAAGATCAGCCTTTCCCAGATGAAGGACACGGTCGCAAGCAGCTTCGGCATGCTCAACCTCTTTGCCACCATGGAGGACCCGAAGGATGAAGTCGAACATGTCGCCTCCACGCTGCTCCAGGTCCACAAGAATGTTCAACTGTTGACCGAACAACTCGCTCACTCGCCAAAGAGCCGATCTTTGGCAGAGCAACGGAACGTCGAATCCTAAGGACATTCAGATCGAACCAGGACACCCGGCGGAAGAGATTGGGGAATGTTCCGTCTGTCCCCGTTGGTGATCGGTTTCACGGAGTCGGGATGGTGGCTGTTAACTCAGCGGAGTAGCCGCTCTCCGCGGTTCCCTTGACGGCCGTCACGGTGTAGTAATAGGTTTTCCCGGCCGCGACGTCGGTGTCCTCGTAGCTCTTGCTGGTGCTCAAGTTCGAGTTGATTTTCGTGTAGGGTCCGCCGCTCACGGTGCCGCGGTGAATGTTAAAGCCACTGACATCCGGGGTGGACTCCGACCATGAAAGCGTGACTGAGTGCGGGACAGCGCTCCCGGCCCCGCTTGCCGCTGGCGCCTGGTTCTGTCCTGAACCGCATCCGCTGACGACGGCGCCCGTGGCCAGCAGGAACTTTATGGCAATTCCCGGTCGTTTCATGAGGGTCCCCACTTTCTGAAGGGGCACGCTCATCGACATGCAGAAATGTCGAAGGCGTTGAGTGACGCGGGCCGGTTGAACTGTGAGTTGAGGTACAGCATCATCTTGGACCCGGAATCGCAGGCGCGTCAATCGCGCGAGGAAAGATTCTCTTGCGCCGTTTCCCAACTGTGATTCGCGAGAGCTGCAAGGTCACCGTCTCGAACATCACTGCGAGGTCTTCGCATCGTCGACAGCGGGGATCTGGAGCGCGAAGTGGACCAGGCGGGACATCTTCGGGCTGATGCCCTTGCGGGCGATGGCAAGCATGATGTCCTGCATGGGACCGAGGCCCTCGAACTCGGCGAGGGAGATGGCTTCGCAGAGGCGGGAATTGCGGAACCTGCGCGCGGCGCGCGCGTGAGCCTGGTGGTGGTAATAGCAGAAGCGCTCGCCTTTGAGCACGGGCGACTGGCAGAGTTTGCCGGTCGGCATGACGTGGCTGCAGGTCTGAAATCCGGACATAACGTTTATCTCTTTGCTACCCCTCCCCCCGGGGGGTGGTCTTGTGGTTTGTGTGAGTTAACCCAAAAATCCCGGTAAAATTGAGAGGGAATTGGGGTTGCGGGCAAAGTCCTGAAAAGATTGGGCTTTCCGGCCGTCCGCGCTCGGGTAGGGCAGGTGATGGGGCACGCCAAATGTGGGCGAGTTGGGGCGTGCTCCGCCGGCGACGATGGGTGAAGAGAACCATTTCTGTGTAGCCCACGTGGGAGAGCGTACCGGAAACGGGGCGTGCTGGGATGTGATGGCGATTACATCGAAGGGTGAGGACACCCACCACTGAGACACGGAAACACGGAGGTAATCGAATAGGAATTCACCATGTCTCTGTGTCCCCGCGGTAGGTTTTCGGCGGTTTGGGGTGTGAGGCGCTGGCCGCTGAGGGTGGCGTGGATCGGGCCTTGGATGGCGTGGCCGGCGGGGTCGTAGAAGGTGGCGGTGGCGGTGCCGGTGAGCGATGGGCCGGAGACGCGGACGGTGAAGGTGATCTCGCCGCGGCTGAGGTAGCGAGGGGTGGTGCGGTCGGCGGTGAGCTCGACCAATTTGCCGTAGAATTACGCACGCTAAGGAGGAGGCTTGCCCGTACACGTTCTCACGATCGTGAAAATTGTGGCGATGGTGGGGTTGATCGCCTGGTTATCGCCGCAATTCCGGAAGCCGAGCGGGTGGCTGGGGCGCGGCATTGCGCGCTCGATGAATGCGAGCCACTCGGAGCTGACCGACTGGGGGCTGCAGCAGGTTACGGTCGCGGGCAACGCCGCAATTCTCGACGTGGGGTGCGGCGGCGGGGAAACGGTAAGGAAACTGGCAGCGATGGCGCCGGAGGGAAGTGTGGCGGGAGTGGATTTGTCGGCGGCCAGTGTCGCGGTGGCGCGGAAAACGAACGCCGCTCAGATCGCAGCGGGACGCGTGCGGATCGAAGAGAGCTCGGTCGCGTCACTGCCGTTTGGAGACGCTACGTTCGACTTGGTGACGGCGGTGGAGACGCATTACTACTGGCCTGACTTGCCGGCGAATGTGCGCGAGATACGGAGAGTGCTGAAGCCGGGTGGGCGGTTTGCGCTGATCGCGGAGGCCTATCGTGGTGGACCGTTGGGGATGCTTTACAGCTTGGTGATGCCGCTGCTCGGGGGCAAGCTGCTTACGGATGAAGAGCATCGCGATTTGCTGACGCAGGCCGGGTTTGTGGATGTGGCGACGCAGCACAAGAAGAGGACGAACTGGATTTGTGTGACGGGGAGAAGTGAGGGGTGATTCGGAGAAATGGGGATTCTTCCCAAGTTCGTGCCATGAAAGGGAGATTATTTCGTTTGTCCGCAATTTCCCCGAATCAGCGGTAAGGTGGGCCACCCGCCCAGCATCTACTCTGAATGGTGGAAATTGTGAGGTTGGGGAGAGTGTTAACTAGAAAATCAATGAAACGTCCCGTCTGTCCCCAGGTTTCCGTCTCGTCTGTCCCCAGATTTCGATGTGGGGCACCCGCTTGCACTCGGAGGCCGAATGCTGGCATCCTCTCTGGACTCCGGGTCCATCCCGAATTCCGTCACGAGGTTCCTCCATGCGAGTTCTAATCGTTTTCACGTTCCTGGCAATTACCAGCGTCGCGGCATCAGCGCAGGCTGCTCCGGTCAAGATGGGCCTGTGGGAAAAGACAATGACCACAAGCACCGGGTCGGGTGCGCCCACCACGAGCAAGTCGCGCAGTTGCGTTACGCCCGAGGAGTGGAAAGAAATGGATGCGAACGTAACCAGGAAGCGGCAAGGGTGCACTGCTGCGGCAGTGAGGAATGCGAAGGGCTACACCTTCAACAGCACCTGCACGATTGGCGCGACGACGATGGTAATTAACGGTTCGACCACGATCCCAGATGCCGAGCACATCGTTACGGAATCGCACACAACGATGACGATAAACGGCGAGAAAAAACAGACGGACAGTCATTCGGTGAGCCGGTTCGTAAGCGCCGATTGCGGCAAGGTGCAACCGGGCGAGCCGGAAGAAGTGAACTAGGCGAGCCGCAGCTTTTCGGGAGTTGGGAATTCGTTCGTCCGAGAGGAAGAAACTCTGCCCGTTGCTGAAATATTTCTGGGGATTATTCCGTCTGTCCCTGAATTTCAGAAAATCAATGAAACGTCCCGTCTGTCCCCAGGTTTCCCTCATATGACAAAAACTCGACTAGAAACGGAGGAACGTACCTCTGCGATTGCTTTGTTGGAGGTGCTGCTTTGCGAGCGTTTACGACGCCGGGAGGTGGGAGCATGGTCACACGCGATGGAGAGGCATACGAGACAGCTTTGCTCGGACTTGCTCTGGTTCTACTCCGAAGCAGCTGGGAAGTACGAGGGCTGTCGCTACTGGTCTGAAGGGGCGCTCGCATCACGAGAGCGGCACGGTGCGATAGTGACGAGTCAAGCGGAGGTCGGAGATGAGGCGCTTGTGCACGAACATCTCTTCCCTCGCAAGGACATGATCAATATCCTGACCTCGATGGACGCCATTGAGAGCGAACAGCTTCGGAAACAGTTAGAGCGGTTCAATATCGGCGTTGTGATCACGATTGGTGAGCACAAGCAACTGTCTCCCTCAGGGACTCACGATGATCCGTGGGAGCGCTATCGAGCGGTCGGAGTGGTCTGGAGCGATCTCTCAGAGTCCGGTACCCGTCCGTAGCGCGCCATCTGCCGACATACCATTTGTAAAGCGCCTGGATGAAATTGGGGAATGTTCCGTCTGTCCCCGAATTATTAACCTGACTGCCTCGCCAAATCCCAGATCGCCATCCTTGCGTCATCGCAGAATCCGATCTGTGCGCCGCGCGTTCGATCCGACTGCTATCCTTCCCGATACGCTCGCTTCTGACGTGCCTCTTCTGCGGCGGGATCACGTAACCAGTTCAAAAGATCTTCGAGCATCAGCACCTCGAACGCTGGACGCCCCTGGCTTCCAGTTGCGTAAGCCTGGTGAGTGCTCCCGAAAATTTGTCTGGAAGATCCTTCGTCTCCGACGAGGAGCGACTGCAAAAAGAATTTTGATTTATATCGCCTTCCGGCGCTCCACGCAACCACAAGGTCGATTTGGTTCGCGAACTTTTCTTCTTTGTCGAAGTCATCAACAAGGCTGTCAAAGTTGTATTTGTATTCCAGGACCTTCGGTTCCGTGATATATGGCAGCACGTAGGAACGAGAGATTCCGAGGCGATTGTCATCAGCGTATGACACGCTGTCCTTATCTTCATACTCCATCAGGAATAATGAGTCATAGCGTTCACTTTGTGTCGTGCCGAAAAATCTGAATCCTCGTAGCACTCCAGGACCAATCAGCTCGTGAAAAAGCGCGATGACGTCTTGTTCTTGTTGCGGTGTTGAAACTAGCGAGATACTCACTCCTCCATGGGTGAAGGCAAGGGGATGTTTGTCTCGATAGCTCTCTTGTAGTTTCTTCCACTCATATAGATCTTTATCAGGCGTAATAGTTTGCGCGCCGGTATCGGGCTTTAGGTGCTGAAGAAATCTCTTGAACGTCGTGACAGCTCGCACCGCCAGCACTTCGCCGAGGGTCTTAAGCTCGGGCTGAAAGACTTTTCGCCCCATATCAGGATTGCCATCAGTAAAGTGAACAATCACGTGCGAATTAGCTTGATACCCAATCGTGCTCGTCAGCGGAATTATCGAGAGATCCCCCTGAACCATGAAGTCTGAGGCCATTTGCAATCCGCCCTGAATGATTCGTTGGCCTTTGCGTAAACGAAAGATGTCGTCGTTCAACTCACCCCAAATTCGCGCGGAACGAAGAAAGCACGCATAAACGATCACGCTATGGCGTTCGATCAGAAGCTTTTGCTCCTCATCTAATGCCGATGAAAAGTAAGAGTCATCCTTGAGAAGTTCCTCTTTATCCCAAATCTCCCAGATTGCGTCGAGTTTCTTAAGTTCAGGTGCCAGCCGAGTGAATTTGGTCGTCGAATCGCCAGTGATCGCATTGAGTGCGCTTGTGATGTCCCTCAGCGACTGCACTTTCAGATTGGGGATTTCGTGAGGATAGAAGTATTCGGCGCGATCGGTTTCATGCCTGGTTTCGTTTTTCTCAGCAGAACGCACTGTGATTATCACTTTTGGGCGGAACGCGGGCGTTTTCAGATATACGCCCCCAAGAGGGGTTTTGATTCGCAGGACGTTGTACCACTGTTCTGCTGTTTGTGCGCCTAACCAGCCGAGGTTCTTGGGCCGCTCTCCTGCCGATTGCCCCGCGATTATCTCCACACAGGTACCCGATTCTTCACCCACGAGTTCTGGGACGTTGAACTCAGTTGCTTCGAACTTTGGCCTTGGTATAGTTCCACCATAATCTTCCGCCCACTGGCGGCCCTGTCGCAGAATTGCAGCAAGCGAAATGCCTTTTTGCTTGCTCTGCAATTTCACAAATGAGAAGCCGTAAGCGACGAAAGTTGCGCCGACGCCTTTGTGTCCCCTGAGTTCCGATTGCTTTTTGAACCTCACGCTTGGTCTCAAGCAATATTTGAACTCACGCTCATTCATTCCTACGCCATTGTCGACCACCCGTACCATCCCGGAGGATACGTCGAGACCTACCCAGATCGTGGGCTGGTAGTCGGATTTGTCACGCTGCTTCCGGAGTTCGACCGCATCCAGGGCGTTCTGAAGAAGCTCAGCGAAGAGGTCGAAATACCCCGTATAGCTTTTCAGAATATTGTGGACGACTCGCTTGCTCGCTTCTTCCAGGACGATGGCAAGCGACGAACTTGCCTCTCGGTCATCCGCTGCTAAGGGATCAAATCCGTCAATGGTAGATCCAAGGTCAGTGCTTTGCATCGCTGCTCCGATTCAAGTTAAAGCGAAATTCTAACGATATCACCGTGGAATCACCAGTACGAAAAAGAGGCGTAAAAATAGCAAAAGCCCCGCGATGAATCGCAAGGCTTCTGGTTTTGCTAATCACTAATTACTAATCACCGTCTTTAGCTGCAACCACTCGTACTCCCACACTCATTACACCGGTAGCAGCTTCCGTTGCGGGTGATGATGGCGCCGCAGACGTGGCAGTTGGGGGCGGTGGCGAGGTGGTTGGCGTTGCTACTTTTTCAGTCCATCTCGGTAGGCCATGGCTTCGAGTTCTACGCGAATTGCGTCGGCTACGGGGATGACCGGGCGTGCTTCGAAGGTGAAGGCGGGCAACATCGAACAGAACTTATGTACTTGGAGCGGATCGTCACATTCCATCAGCATGTAGCCGCCCCAATCACCGACGCGGATGACGAACGACTCGATCTTGAAATTGGCGGGAGCTTTCCAGGGGCTAAAGACCTCGAGGATTCTCTTCTGCGCGTTCTCGTATTCGAGGGGCGTGCCCTGCGGACGTTCATTCCAGGTGATCATGTATTTCATGGTTTCTTTCCTCTTTCGTATGCTGGAGAAGTACGCGGCGAGGATACTCTCGCGGGCGCTAAGTTGTTGAGCGTTATTTAAGTCCGGCGGGACTGAAGTCGCGCAGCAACAAAAAGCCCCGCTAGCGCGGGGCATTTGTTTATGCAGTGACGTCAGGCTACGAGCACCCGCTTGTACTACCGCATTCATTGCAGCGGTAGCAGCTTCCGTTGCGGGTCATGATGGCGCCGCAGACGTGGCAACTGGGGGCGTCGCCTAGATCGATTAGGTCCTTGAGGGCATCGGCGGCGTGGACATGGCCGGTGGCGGTTCCGCCGGGGGGAAGCAGGTCCCTCGCTTCGCTCGGGATGACAAGTTGCCCTGATCCGCTGCCGGCGTCTTCGTGGGGCCGGCCCATCATGTACTTGGGCTGGAGGCCTTCGAACAATGCCTGCTGCTGGCCGGTGAGGAAGCGCATCTGGAGCCAGCGGAAGATGTAATCCATGATCGACTTGGCGAAGCCGATGTCGAGATTATGGCTCCAGCCGCTGGGCTCGAAGCGGGTGTGGGCGAACTTTTCGCAGAAGAGTTTGAGCGGGACGCCGTGTTGCAGGGCAAGAGAGACGCTGCAGGCGAAGCTGTCCATCAATCCGCTGACCGTGCTGCCTTCCTTGGCCATGGTGATGAAGAGTTCGCCGGGCATGCCGTTTTTGTAGAGGCCGACGGTGATGTATCCCTCGTGGCCACCGATGTTGAACTTGTGGGTGACGGAGAGGCGCTCGTCGGGGAGGCGGTGACGGGTGGCGCGGGGTGGGGCGTCGGCGTCGTCCTCGGGGACGGAGACGGCTTCGGTCTTCTTGAGGCTGTCGGTTGCGCTGGTGCCGGAGGCGTTGAGAGGCTGCGAACCCTTGGAGCTGTCGCGATAGATGGCGACCGCTTTGAGGCCGAGCTTCCAGGACTGGATGTACGCCTCCATGATGTCGTCGACGGTGGCGTCCTTGGGAAGATTGACGGTCTTCGATATGGCGCCGGAGATGAAGGGCTGGGTGGCAGCCATCATCTTGACGTGTCCCATGTAGGAGATGGTGCGGGTGCCCTTGGCGGGCTTGAAGGAACAATCGAAAACCGCAAGATGCTCGTCCTTGATGTGGGGAGCGCCTTCGATGGTGCCGGTAGCGTCAATGTAGCTGACGATGGCGTTGGCCTGGTCGCTGGTGTAGCCGAGCTTGAAGAGAGCGGCCGGGACCGTGTTGTTCACGATCTTGATCATGCCGCCACCCACCAGCTTCTTGTACTTCACCAGAGCTAAGTCAGGCTCGATGCCGGTAGTGTCGCAGTCCATCATGAAGCCGATGGTGCCGGTGGGAGCCAGGACCGTGACCTGCGAGTTGCGGTAGCCGTGCTTTTCGCCGTGCTGGAGAGCTTCGTCCCAGGTGGCCTTGGCGGCTTCGAAGACGGGCGCGGGGACGTTCTTCTGGTTGATGTTGTTGACGCTGGCGCGATGCATGCGAATGACGTCGAGGAAAGGCTCGCGGTTGATGTACCAGCCAGGGCAGGCCGCACCGGTGATTTCGACTGCCTGCGTGGGAGCCGTTGCGGGCTCGAGCGGCTGACACATCTCCGCGACCTTCGAGGACTGGAGATAAGCTTCGCCACACATGATGGAGGTGACGCAGGCAGCGTAGTCGCGCCCGGCATCGCTATCGTAGGGAAGACCGGCAGCCATGAGGAGCGCGCCTAGATTGGCGTAGCCGAGACCTAGCGGACGATAGTCGTGCGAGTTGCGGGTGATGGATTCGGTGGGGTAGCCGGCGTTGTCGACGAGGATCTCCTGGGCGGTGATGGTGATGGCGCAGGCGTGACGGTAGGAGGCGACGTCGAAGGTGCCGTTGGGAGCGAACTTCATGAGATTCAACGAGGCCAGGTTGCAGGCGGAGTCGTCGAGGAACATGTATTCGCTGCAGGGATTGCTGGCGTTGATACGCGCCGTGTTCTTGCTGGTATGCCAGCGATTCACGGTGGTGTCGTACTGCATGCCGGGATCGCCGCATTGCCAGGTGGCTTCACTGATCTTCTTCAGGAGATCGCGAGCCTTGTAGGTCTTGACGGGATCGCCGGACTTGACGGCCTTGGTGGAGAAGTCGGCGTCGCGAACGACGGCGTACATGAAGTCGTCGGTGACACGGACGGAGTTGTTGGCATTCTGGAAGAAGATGCTGCTGTAGGCTTCGGCGTCGGGGGAGGAGCCGTCGTAACCCTGCTGCATGAGGGCCCAGGCCTTGGCTTCTTCCTTGGCCTTGCAGTCGATGAAATCGGCGATGTCGGGATGGTCGATGTTGAGGATGACCATCTTGGCGGCACGACGGGTTTTACCACCGGACTTGATGACGCCGGCGAAGGCGTCGAACCCACGCATGAACGAAAGCGGACCGCTGGCGGTGCCACCGCCGCTGAGCTGCTCGTTGGACGAACGCAGCGGAGAGAGATTCGTGCCGGTGCCGCTGCCCCACTTGAAGAGCATGCCTTCCGTCTTAGCGAGGGTGAGGATGCTGTCGAGCGAATCGTGCACCGAGTTGATGAAGCAGGCGGAGCACTGCGGACGGGTATAACCCACCGGTCCGAACTCGACCTGCGACTTCAGGAAATTCCAGTGCCAGTTGGCGCCATCGGCCTGCGGCTCGATGCGATCGCAACCGACGTTGAACCAGACAGGCGAGTTGAATGCCATCTTCTGCTGGATGAGCAGGTGGACGAGCTCGTCGTGGAAAATGGCGGCGTCGTCGGTGCTGCGGAAGTAGCCGCCATCCACGCCCCACTTGGCGATGGTTTCAGCGACGCGGCTGACCAGGGCACGGACGCCGGACTCACGTTCGCTGGTGCCGAGCGTGCCATGAAGATATTTGCTGGCAACGATGTTGGTGGCGGTCATCGACCAGTCTTTGGGAGTCTCGACATCGAGTTGCTCGAAGATCTTGTTGCCTTGCGAGTCGGTGATGGAGGCAGTGCGGAGTTCCCACTCGACTTCGTCGTAGGGAGAAACGCCGGCCTTGGTGAAAAGGCGCTTGAAGGTGAGGCCCGGGCCTTTCTTCCGTGACTTGGAAGGCTGGGTGGTGGAGGTGCTGGTGTGAGCTTCGGTGCTCATCGCTGTTTTTTGTCCTGTATCGGCCATATGATTCGCAACTCTCCTGCTGATTTGCCTGACCACCTACACGCCGTAAGACGAACTGCGGCTTTCCGTGACCTCGCTCGGCTGAAGCGAGGGTCGGGAACCTTGCGAACTATCGTCGGCAAGGACCAGGCAGAACCGGCCTGGCATTTCCGCGCTGACTTCCCGGGACGGTGAAAGTCGGCGAGGTAAAGGGGGCTCTCGCTCGGAAAGCCCCCGGAGTTGAATTGCGCGTCGCCGTCACCGCTGATGCAACGCGCCGGATTGTGAAGGAACACCGCTAAGTCCCAAATGGGAGATGTGTTTCCAAAACCTGCAGGGCCCAACCGCCGTGCCCGGGTCACCATCGCCCCAAGCAGCCAAAAGCACTTTCTGCCGGGGATGCTGGTTACGAGCGTGGGACGTGGTCACCTCAACCCCGTCCCAACCCATTTACTGCTTGTCGAGCTCTCTTGGGGAGGGCTGCTTCAGACTTCGCGGGGTCACCCAAAATGACCTTGGAGAAGTAATGAAGCTCTCTGGGAGTCGAACAGTACGACACCATATGGGGCCTGTCAATAGGTGAGTACAACATGTTGTGCCCTAGTGGTTATTGTACGCCTGTTTGTTGACCAACTTGATGCCTGTATCTTCTGTCGGAACAGCAGGTTACAGGACTGTGAAAAAACGTCAGGCGATCCTGGAATTCTGGTTGGAACTTGGGGTCGGGAGACGAGGTTTCCACAGGGAAAACCGGTGCCAGGTTTCAGGTTTCAGGTGTCAGGAAAAGCTTGCGTTGATGTCACCTGAGATCGAAGCGCTGAGCACTTCAGCGACAGTAGTCCGGTGAGGTGTGGGGGTCAATTTCGGAAGAGGGCGAGAATGTGCAAAAGGACGAAATAGCTGTGGAGGGCGGTGGAAAAGGAGGGAAGTTCTACAAAACTTCTGCTCCCGCGTGAATCAAAAATTGAGCAGTTGCGTCGAGCTCTTTTCCGAGTCGGGTTATGTCACAGGGCTCAGCTTGTGGCACATAAATCACCATGCCTTGCCTCGCTCGCGTCAGCAATACTCTGTATGCGTTGCGTTTATACAGCTTCTTCTCTTCGTTCTTCTCCGGTTTCCAATGCGTATTAGCGAAACGCGTGTATTTCCATTTCGAACCGTCCCATACAAAGTCATCGCCCCAGCAAACTCCCACCCAATCGAGTTCCAATCCCTGGATTTCAAATTGAGTTGCGAAGACTTCGAGCGTCGAAGACGAACGCACGTCATCGGCAGTGTCAAGAAACCAGTTCTCCCAATCGAAATCGCGGTGGAATGCGAATGAAGGCTCGAGACCGTCCACTCTTAAACGAGCGGCGTGAGCGCTGCCGACGAGTCCCGCCCTCGTGCTACCTCGGGATTGAACGGAAAGCCATTCGCGAGCTGCTGAGAGGTTCCGCGTCAATTTCGGTTTTGCTTCCATCTCAACGCAAATTTTGGCGGCGGAAGTGGCGTCACCGCTTACCACAGCATTTACCCACGCGGATATGTCCCGCGCCCGGATTGATCGGACCGAGACTTTCAGGTGAAGATCCCCGAGCTCGTGAATCTCGGAGAGTTCGCTTCGATCATCGACAAGCTTGGCATGTGCTGTTGAATCAGCTCCTGTGATTACGTCGGGCGATGCATACACACTCCAGTGTCGACGAGAACTCAGCGCGACACCCCATTCCCTGAGACCTGCTTCGCCGCTATTGATTTCCTGACCGCCGCCTATAAGTGCAACGATCACAGCCCAATCGGCGTGCCGGTCCATTACATCTAGGAGCATCGAAGGTTCTGAAAGTTCGCGCTGGAATTTGCGCTCGTTCATTTTGGCGTTCCAAGCTCGCTGGGCTTCATCGAAAACTATTATGTGCTGAGCTGGAGTGCGGCCCTCTTGCTTGTAATATTCTGCCGCGAAGCGATGAACGTTGTGGATGAATGCGTTCACTTTCGTTTCGGCATTACGTCTGCTAAGCCGTTGTTCGCCGTTCTTTCGTTTCGTCGCATCGCGAATTAGTGCTTCACGGAGAATCTTAACCAAGGGGCCATTTCCGGAGAGGAAGGCTCCTTCGTTGCGGAGATGTGGACTGTGTACTGCGTTCAATCCGACGAGAGTTTTGCCTGCACCGGGAACCCCCGTCACGAACACGACAGACCTTACACGCGCGTCACGCGAGTGAATGACAATGTCCTCGATGGCTGAGGTAGCTAATCCGAGCGTCTCGCGAGACGCGCATGCGTGACCAATTTCAAAGATGTCCTTTTCGGAATAAAGAGCTACCGCAGCATCGACGATTGTTGGGACGGGACGAAACCGTGCCTCATCCCATGCTAGTTGGTTCACGCTCTCATGCATGGCTGCAGGAGATTCCTCGAGGATTGAACACAATAGCGAAGCGAGCGTCCCGAATGAGGCGCAACGCGTTGTTTCGATGCTAAGCTCCGCGTCAAACTTGCCTGGTGAAGTACCTGCTGAGCCACCCGTTACCGCGATTGGCACTATCCTGCGACCACGGCTCTCCTCGTGAAAGCACGACAATCCAATCGCGTAGTCCTCCACTTGGCGAACGGCGCTCGAGGGGCTAAAGCCAGTTTTAATCTCGATGACGGCTATGAACTCGCTGCAAAGCAGAACTGCGTCGATTCGCTTTCCGAGCATCGGTATTGGATATTCCAGCAGAATTGTCCAATCATTTGCGGGTGGACACCGATCGGTGAAATCTCTCAAAGAGTTTTGAAGGAAAGGAAGTTGGACTGTCCATGCTTCCAGCGCCTCAGGTTGCAGTGGAAACCTAAGGGCCGCATTTCTCGATGCTAGCTGGACCAATACATCGTTCGGTATCGCTCCGACAAACTCGGAAATCGTTGCGCGATAATATGCGGGCATCGCAAGCCAGGATCACACAACCTGTTGGCAGGGGTCCAGAGCCTTATGCGATAGATCTAGGAACATGTGTGCAACCCACCCTGTCTTTGGGACAAGGGTGGGCCACTCACGTTTATTCGCGGAGGCGGGCGAGGACGGCGCTTACTACGCGGTCGCAGCGCGGGGCTTGGAATTGGAAGGCGCTGGTGCTGGTGGCGCCGGCCATGGCAAAGAGTTTCCTGCGGACGAGGGCACGGGCGCGGTGCAGTCGGACGCGGACGGTTTGTTCGCTCAGTTCGAGGATGGAAGCCGTGTCGGCGGTGCTCAAGTCTTCAACGTCGTGCATCATGATGACGCTGCGATAGCGCACGGGAAGCGTGAGGATGGCGCGTTCGAGCAGGCGCTGGGCTTCCTGCGAGGCGCTTTGCGATTCGGGGCTGGGCGCGCGGTCGGCGACCTCAGGGACGTTCGCAGGATCGCTCAGGTCCTTGTATTCCATCCGGTTTCCTTTCGCGAGGTGAGCCAGGGCTTCATTCACGGCGATGTATCCGATCCAGGTAGAAAAAGTGCTTCGTCCTTCGAATTGTTGTAAGTGGCGGAAGGCGCTGAAATAGGCCTCCTGCATGACATCTTCGGATTCGGCGTCGTCGCGGAGGATGGAACGGATGAGCCGGTAGATACGCTGGTTATAGCGGCGCATGAGGAGTTCGTATGCTGGTGTGTCACCGGCCAGCACGCGCTCGATGATCTGCTCGTCGGACCACTCGGAAAGTCGGGACTTATCTAACAGGGCGAAAACGGGCATGCAAAGGTCTCTCCGATTGACTGATGGAGCTGCGGGAGAAAACGTTACAGATTTTTGCACGCGGCCGTTAATTCCCAAACACCATTCTTCCACCCAGGCTGCCCTGGTAAACGAGCGCAAGCACCAGGATAAAAGCCGCGGACAGGTAAGACCAACTTGGCGATGAGCCGCTCTTGTGTAATTGCCAGCGCCAGGCGGCAAGCGCGAGGAACGCGAGCGCGGCAAACGAACCGAGCCATGCGTGGACGGTGATGAGGCGCGGAGGCAGCGACGAGCCAGCGCTGTGTCTCCACCACCAGCCGGCGGCCGCGGTGAGCGGAGTGATGATGGCGGCGTATAGGGTGAGCCACCAGGCGGCCTTATGCAGCGACGAGCGGCGCAGGAGCCGACCGAGGAGATCGCTGAAGAATGCGAGCGGGAGCAATGCGGCCGTGAAGTTCACCAGGATGGGATGGATCTCGTAGGCAGCGGTGGGAGGCTTCCATCGGAGGGAAGCATTTTGCGCGGGCGCGCCGCCGACAATGAGGCTGGCCGCCATATTGGGATGCGGGCGGCAATGATAGCCGACGGTGGCCGGCACAGCGAACGTGTGTTGCCATGAGGTGCCCGGCGCGATGGGTCCGGAGTCGAAGCTGGCGTCGTTAGCGGTGACGGTGTGGGTGAAAATGTCGTCGTTCCGCCAGGTCACGGTTTCGCCCGGCTTGACCGAAAGCTGCGCGGGGTCGAAGTGCATCTGGCGGATGATGACCGTGGCTTGCTGCGAATTGTTGGAGACGGGCTGGGCCGCCGCGATCGCACACGAGAACGCGAGCAGCGGCCCAAGGAACCAGGCACGCACGTTATTCTCCGGCCTGGAGAGACTTCTCGAGTTGTTGCGCATGCTGCAAGTGTCCCTGGAGAAGAGGGGCGGCACCCTGGAGCGCGGATTTCAATTCGGGGTTCTTCGCGTTGGGAATCAGGGTCTTAGTGGCAGCGTCAATCACCGCCTGGTGGAAGGCGACTTCGTGCGCAACATATTCCTGATCGAAGGCTTTGCCGTTGAGCGCCTTTAGTTTTTTCGCTTCGTTGATCACGCCTTGCTTCAACTCCCGCGATGTATCGCTATCTTGCGGAGTGACGTTGAGCTTCTTGGCGAGATCGGCCACGGACTTCTCGAGGCTGGTGTGGTCCGAGATCATCTGATTCGCGAAGTCCTTCACCTGCTGGTTCTGCGACTTCTGCAGGGCGAGCTTCGCCTGGTCGATATCAAGCTTGTTCGCAGTTTGGACGATGCCTGCGATCTGCGCGTCCGAAGGGGCCTGCGCGTAGAGACTCGGAATGGCGACGGCGGAAAGGGTGAGAGCGAGAATGGTTGGAAGAAAGTGTTTCCTCATGCGGGTGACTCTCCTTGGCTAAGGTTGCGCGCACGGCGCAGCGCTTCACCTGTACGGATGGCCGGGAAGCGAGAACCATTACAAATCTTTCGCGGGTTAGGCGAGGGCGGCCAAGATGTCCTCGGTCTTTCGTACGCGTGCCAGGCGAGGGAAGATCTGATCGAAGCTCCAACGGTGTTGGGATTCTTCGCGGGCAGAGCAGGCGTCTTCGACGATGATGAAGGCGAAGCCCAGCCCGGTGCCCTGGCGCGCGGTGGATTCGACACCGATGTTGCTGGAGATCCCCGTCAGGAGAACGGTGGTGACGCCGCGCTGCTTGAGTTGGAGTTCGAGATCGGTGCCGGCGAAAGCGCCCCAGTGGCGCTTGGTGATGAGAATGTCGCTGGGCTGGTAGCCGGCTTCGGGGACGAGTTCTGAGGCGTCGGGCGGCGGGGGTGGCGCGTTCGGCGGGCGCATGGGCTGGTCGACGGGAAGCTGGAGGAAGTCAGACATATTGACGCGGACGTAAACGCAGACGCCGCCTTTCGCGCGAAGCTTTTCTGCGATTTGGCGGGTGCGGGAGATGACGTCGTTGGCGGCATGCGGTTGCGGGGTTTGCGCGACGATGCCTTTTTGCAGGTCGATGACGACGAGGGCTGTCTTTTTGGGGTCGATCTGAAGATCGGACATGGTGGATCGATTCTAAGCGCGGCGATTTCGTTTCGCCCCACGACAGAAAAAATCTTTGAACACGAAGGGCACGAAGTACACGAAGGAATGGGAAAAGAAAGGCCCCGCCCTAGCGGGACGGTGAAACTGTCGCAATAGAACGGGGCATGCACCTTCAAACAAGTTCGCCGATGCGGGAGTTAGTCCGCGGTGGCGGATTGCGTGCCCTTCTGGCCCTTGATCTGGAGTTCGTTTACGACTTCCTTCACATTGGGAACGTTCTTCGCGAGCTTGGCGGCTTCTTTGCGCTCGGTCTCGTTCTTCACTTTGCCTTTGAGAACGATGGTGCCGTTCTTCACGTCGGCGCTGATGGACTGGTCATCGAGGTTCTTGTGGGCCTTGATGGCGGCCTTGAAGTTGTCCTTGATACCGTCGTCGAGCTTGTTGTCTACGCCCTTGAGCTGGGAGTTGTCGGCGTCCTGCGGACGGACGGCGAGCTCGTTGGCGATGGTGTAGCCGGGGGCGTTCTGCTGCGCGATGTTCTCGGCGCGGGTCTTGTCTTCGGCGTTGATGACGTCGCCGGTGAGGGTGATGACGCCCTTATCGCGGTCCTGCGCGACTTTGACGACGCCGAGGTTATTGGCGGTCATGGCGTTGTTGATGTTGTCTTTCACGTCGGCGTGCTGCGCGTTGCGGTTGCATGCGGCCAGCATGCACATGGCCAGAAATGCGGCGAGGATCGTCGCGATCAAGATGTGGTTACGGTGTTTCAAGGTTCCCTCCGGGAGATAGTGATTCAACCATGTGTTGCGATGGCGGCAGCTTGGGAGGGAGTTGGCTTGAAATGGTTTAGGAGATAGGCAACCCTGGATGGAGGAGCCGGTGTCAGGAAAATCGAGAATGGGTTGCCGGTTGTACGGCTACTTGCCTTCTTTGAGTTGTTGTTTCCAGCCCAGGATGCGGGCCTGGTTGGACTCGGCTTCGGCTTCTTCGATCATGCCTTTTTTCTGGTAGAGGATGGAGAGGGAAGTGTGGGCGAGGACGTCGTCGGGGTCGAGTTCGGCGATTTGACGGGCGGTGGCGATGGCATCGTCGAAGCGGGAAAGATCCTGGTAGACGCGGGCGAGGCCGTGGAGGGCGTCGAGGAAGGTGGGATCGGCGGAGATGGCTTCGCGATATTTCGAGATGGCCGCGTCGGGGTGGCCGTCAGCGTAGAGATCGAGGGCGGCGTAGTAGTGGGTTTCGGCGTCGGCGCGGGACATGGGGGAATTGTATCGTCTGGTGCGGGACCCTTGCGCACCGTGGGAAGTGCGTGCCGCCGGCTAAAGCCTGCTTTAGCGCGTGTTGGGCTGTGCGTCCCCGACGCTGTCGCGTCGGGCTTCAACGGCGCGGCGGCCTTCGGCCTTGGAGCGATGGGCGGTTGCGGATTGGCTGTGGGGGAACATCGGCTACGAGGTGGCGGGTTTCGCAGGCTCATCGCCGCATAAATGACTTGTCAGCGCGAGAAAAATCGAGTGCTCGATATACTGAACGCAGCACATGTGGAACATTGTTCGATTTTTGTGGAATGCGACGCGGGGGCATCGGCTGGCGCCGTGGCGAAGCCCTTATTTGAAGTGGCGCATTGAAACCTATTGCGGGATCAAGATGACGCAGATTGGGTTCCTGGAGTTTGTCGGGTTCTCGTGGCGGGAGCGGAAACAGTTGATCCAGTTTTTGAAGTGGACAGGCGAGATGAAGCAGTATGCCCGGGAGAAGCCGAAAAACCCGTAGCTAGTGGGACTTCCAGGCCCTCTGGAATTGGACGAAGGTGAGTCCGGCAAGCAGCCCGAGGGTTGTCATGGCGATGATGGCGACCGGGAAACTGCGGCGAAGCATTATGAGGAACGCCGCGACATCGACGCAGAAAAATACTAGCGTCGCAATTGCAATCCACCAGCGGTTTTTCGCAGTCATAGCCACTGGATTCTCCACTCAGGATGACAACTGAACTACGACTTCGCTGCCTTTATTGACGCCGGCCACATGGGCTGCTGATCCTTTATTCACCGAAATTTCGAGGTAGCCGCCGCTGCCTAAGATGGCGAAGGGTTCGCCTTTGGCGCCTTCGGCGTAGGTGGAGAAAAGCTTGGTGATGATGACGTTGCCGATGGTGATTTCGAAGTCGGCACCGAACATGGCGGGGACATCGGCGGGAGTGATGTTGGTGACGAGGGAGCCGAACTTATCGACTTTCAGCACGATACCGCGGACGGTGTTGTGTTGGTCGGTGCGGGCGCGGGGTGAGTGGAAGCGGACGTAGTCGTCGATGGTATCGCCGAACTTGATGGACTCGACGCCCTTGCTGAGCCATCCGGCGACGGCGGCGAAGATGTCGCGGCCGTGGAAGGTCTGGCTGATGGGCTGGAGGAAGTAGTGGGTCGAAGTGATGTGACGGACACTGATGCGCTCTTCACGGTCGTAGACCAGCGATAGCACACCGTTGTCGGGGGCGATGAAGAGATGGTCGCCGGCGGTGACGAGAATGGGGCGGCGCTCGGTGCCAACGCCGGGATCGACGACGACGACGTGGACAGTGTCCTTCGGGAAGTAGGAGTAGGACTGCGCGATGGTGAGAGCGCCGTCGAGAAGATCGAAGGATTGGACGGAGTGGGAGATATCGACCACGTTGGCGGCGGGATTGATGTTGTAGATGACGCCCTTCATGGCGCCGGTGTAGTGGTCGGTGGTGCCGAAGTCGGTGGTCAGGGTGACGATGCGGGGCACAGGGCTCTCCGGAGATGCTATTCAATCATAGAGAGCGAGGGGGCGGGAATGACCTTGGTCACTTGCAGAGAAAGTTTCAGGTTTCAGGAGAAGCGGTAAAGCCAAGCGGAAAGCTGACAGCTAAGGCGGCGCTTAGGATGACAATTCAAAAACAGCGGATCTTCAAACAGGATTAGTCGATTTCGATGTTGCCGCTGCCGGTGTGGACTTCGACTTTGGGGCCGCCGTTGCCTACTTTGCCGTGGATCTCGTGTTTCGAGAGCTTGCCTTGCACCGTGACGGGCTTGGCGAGGTGGAGATCGCCGGAGCCGGTGGAGGCTTCGACGTCGAAGTTGGTAGCGTCGGCGAGGCGGAGAGTGACCGTGCCGGAGCCGGTTTGGACGTACCAGTTGCTGGCCGGAGTGCCGTCGGCGCGGACGTCGCCGCTGCCGGTGCGGGCGCGGAGGCCGCCTTTGGCGTTCTCGACGCGGATGGTGCCGGAGCCGGTGTGGACATCGATGTCGCCCTGAGAGTTGAGGGAGACTTCGAGGTCGCCGCTGCCGGTGCTGCCGGTGAAGGGGGCGCCGACGTTCTGGGCGGAGATGCGTCCACTGCCGGTGTGGGAGCGGACCTCGCCCTGGATATCGCGGAGGGAAACGTCGCCGGAACCGGTGTCGGCGGAGAGACGGCCCTGAAAGCCCTGGATGTCGATTTCGCCGGAGCCGCTGTTGGCGGCGATGCGGGTGGTGGCGGGAGCGGTGATGTCGTAGCTGATGGAGACGTGGCGCAAGAGTTCGGGATCGTTGACCTTGCCGATCTTAATCAGCGAACCCATCTGAGCGACGGGTGGGTTCTGCTCGAGCTGGCGGACCTTGTCGTCGTCGTGCGAGCCCCAACTGGAGACGTGAATGCGGCCGACGATGTGGACGGTGTTGCCGGTGCCGGGACGGACGTGGACGTCGCCGGAGCCAGTGGAAACTTCGAGGTCCACGGTGCCAGAGACGGTGAAGTCTTTAGTGAACTGTCCGTCGGAAGAGGCGAAGGCGAGGGAGGCGAAGCAGAGGATGGTGAACAGTGCGATGCGTTTCATTGGTCCTCGTGCAAAAGCGGAAGCGTCTCGAGGGAGGCTTCCGCGGGGGCTAAAGCCCCTTCAATTTGGTGTCGCGAACGGCAGAGCTGAAGCGCTGCCCTGATACAAAGCCTACATCAAGACGCTGTCGAGCGATGGCAACGTGTTGGCGCGATACAGTGCCTACTGCAGTACGACTTGATCCTTCTCTTTCAGGCCGCTGGTGATTTCGGTTTTGGCGCCGTTGGAGATGCCGATCTGGACGGGGACTTTGTGCTTTCCGTCTTTGGCTTTGGCGTCGGGTTCTTCGACCGAGGCGTTTTTCTCGCGGTCGTAGATGATGGCGCCTTCGGGGATCATCAAGACGTTCTTGTGTTCGTCAAGAATGATTTCGGCATTGGCGGTCATGGCCGCCTTCAGCTCGCCGCCGGGATTATTGATGGAGACGCGGACTTCGAAGGTGGTGACGTTATCCTTTTCCACTCCCATGGGTGAAATCTTGGTGACTTTGCCTTCGAAGGTTTTGTCCTTGAAGCTCTCGACCTTGATGCGCGCGGGTTCGCCGAGATAGACCTTGGCGATATCGCTTTCGTCGACCTTGCCTTTTACGTAGACCTGGCTGGTATCGCCGAGGGTCATGACGAGCGTGGCGCTGGAGCCGAGGACGAGGATAGAGCTGACGGCGTCGCCAACTTCGACGTCGCGCGAAAGGACGATGCCGTCGATGGGGGCGACGATGGTGGTGTAGCTGAGCTGTTCTTCGAGTTGCGCGAGGGTGGCTTGGGCCTTCTGGACGTCGGCACTGGCCTGCGCCATTTTGGCTTTGTTGACCGTGACCTGGGCCTGGGCGACGCTTTGCTTGTTGACGGCGAGCTCGTAGGCGCGCTGCGTGTCGTCGAGGGCGGACTGGGAGACAACGCCATCGTGGGCCATGCTCTGAGAGCGTTCATAGGCGCGTTTCAGGGTGGGAATGTCGACACCCTTGGCATCAACCTTGGAGCGCTCGTAGTCGGCTTCGGCGGCGTGCATGTTGGATTCGGCGGACTCGAGCTGGGCCTTCTGGGAACGGACCTGGGCCTGGATTTCGTCCTTGTCGAGTTCGGCGAGGAGCTGGCCGGACTTCACATGGTCGCCGTATTCGACGTAGAGTTTCTTGACGATGCCGCTGGCCTTGGACTTGATTTCGACCTTGGTGATGGGCTCGACTTTGCCGGTGGCAACGACACTCTTGGCGAGGTTCCCGCGTTCGACGGTGGCGATCTTGGTGGGATCGACCTTGGCGCCGCCGCTGGTGGCCATAACCACGCCGACTACACCGAGAACGAGCACCAGGACGACGACTCCGCCGATGATCCACTTCTTCTTTTTGTTCTTGCCGTTTGCCACTGCCGCCTCCAGGAACTCAAAGCGTCATTCTGGGAGTTTTTACGAGCAAAGCCCGAAGTAAGTTCCAGAATTTTCGCGCAGATCGAAGCAAATTCCGCCAGCTTTATTTAAGCCTGCGCGAACCAGAATTGTAAGCGCGGGAAACGCTGTATTTGTACTGGTGGTAATAGCTTACCCCGGTTGGCAAGCGGGGGAGCCCGGAATGGTAAAATCTCCCGATTGCGGTTGCCGAAAGCGGTACCTTTCGGCAACCGCAATAGCACACCTATGGTCACATACACGCTGCTGCGATTGATTGCGGTGGCTTTCCTGGTCGCGCTAAATGCGTTCTTCGTTTCGGCGGAGTTCGCGCTGGTGAGCGTGCGCGAGACCAGGCTCCTGCAACTGATTGACGCTAATCGAACGGGCGCCCGCACGGTGCAACGGCTGCATAACCGGCTGGACGAGGTATTGGCGGCGGTGCAGTTAGGCGTGACCGTCGCTAGTTTGGCTCTCGGCTGGATTGGCGAACTGGCGTTGGCGGTCCTTTTCCAGCCACATTTTGCGAAGCTGCCGCATGGCGCATATTTCGCGCACGGACTGGCGGCGGCGATCTCGTTCACGATTATTACGTTTTTCCACGTAACCCTTGGCGAAGTGGTTCCGAAGACGATTGCGCTGCAACGGGCGGAGCAGGTGGCTCTGGCGGTGGCTGCGCCGATGGAAGTCTTTATTACAGTGGCATCGCCGATTTTAGCGGTGATGCGATCGGCGGCACGATTTGTGTTGAGACTGTTCGGGACGCGTGAACTGCGCGAGGGCGGCGTGCATTCGCCGGAAGAGTTGAAGCTGATGGTGACGGCGAGCCGCAAGTTCGGGCTGGTGCCGGCGCTGCAGGAGGAGATGATCAATCGCGCGATTGACCTGGAAAATATTTCGGTGCGCGAGATCATGGTGCCGCGTCCGGATATTTTTTCGCTGCCTGGAGACTTGACGCTCGATGAGGCAGTGCAGCGAGTAGTGGATGAGCAACACTCGCGGATTCCCGTTTATGACGTAGCGCAGGGACCGGAGCACATTATCGGCGTGCTGTACGCGAAGGACCTGATGCGCTGGATGCGGTATCGGCTGGCGCGGCTTTCGGCGAACCGTCCGGCGAAGATTGCTTCGAATTTAAAGGTGCAGCACATCATGCGCGAGGTGCTGGTGGTTCCGGAGACGAAGCCGCTCACCGATTTGCTGGAAGAATTCAAGCAGCGCAAGCGGCACCTGGCGGTAGTGGTGGATGAGTTTGGATCGACGGCCGGCGTGGTGACAGTTGAGGATGTTCTGGAAGAACTGGTGGGGGAGATCGAGGATGAGTATGATGTGCCGGAGCAGTCGCCGCTAACGGTGGGCGGCGCAACGATGGTGCTCGATGGGGGGATCAATATCCGCGATTTAGAGTCGCAATACCAGATACGGCTGCCGCGCGATGAAGGCTTCGAGACGCTCGGCGGCTTTGTGATGGCGCGACTGCAGCGGCTTCCGCACGAGGGCGACAGCGTGGAGTACAACAACCACCGCTACACGGTGATCGAGATGGAAGGGCGGAGGATCGACACGATCAAGGTGGACCTGCTGGCGCAACACGAGACGAAAGAGCAGACCGTCTGATGCTGCACTATGTCGCGTTGCGCGTGGCGTACATGATTCCGGTGGTATGGCTGGTGGTGAGCGTGGTGTTCCTGCTGATCCACCTGGTGCCGGGTGATCCCATACAACAGATGTTGGGCGAAGGCGCGGCGGTGAGCGATTTGCAGGCCGCGCGGCATGCGTATGGGCTCGACGTGCCCGTAGGAAAGCAGTACGTAAATTACTGGAAGGGCGTGCTGCACGGGGACCTGGGGAAATCGGTTCGGTTGAACACCACCGTGACGAAGACGATTCGGGAGGCGTATCCGCCGACCATTGAGTTAACGTTCGCGGCGCTGTTTGTCGCGCTGCTGCTGTCGATTCCGGCGGGCGTGCACTCGGCGTTGCATAGAAATCAATGGAGCGATCGGACGCTGAGTTTCGTGACGCTGCTCGGATTGTCGTTCCCGAACTTTGCGCTGGGACCGATCCTCATTTTGTTTTTCGCGATCAAACTGGGGTGGCTGCCGGTGTCGGGAACCGGGTCACTGGCGCATTTGGTGTTGCCGGCGATCACGATGGGCGGGGCACTGGCGGCGATTTTGGCGAGGATGGTAAGGACGTCGATGCTGGAGGAGTTGAGCCAGGATTACATTCGCACGGCCCGAGCCAAAGGTTTGCCGGAGAGAACGGTTGTGTATCGGCATGCGTTGCGGAATGCGTTGATCCCGGTGCTGACGGTTGTGGGTTTGCAGTTTGGAGCGCTGCTGGCGGGAGCGATTGTTACGGAGACAATTTTTTCGTGGCCGGGAATTGGGCGGCTGACGATTACGGCGATTAATAACCGCGATTACTTCTTGGTCGAAGGATGTATTTTGGCGATTGGGTTGACTTATGTGGCGGTGAACTTTCTGACGGATCTTTTGTATTCGGCGGTGAATCCTAGGATACGGGCGTAAATTTCTTCGGAGGTTACGAACAGTAACCTAGACGCTCTTGCTCAGCGCCGTTAACCTTTTGGAATGAAGCGTCCGATTCGGTACTCGCTGTTGCTACCGCTCATCGCGGTGCCGATTACGACGATCTTGACGGTCTGGGCAGGGCGCGCGTTCTGGATATCGGCCTCTCCGCACAGTAATCAGCCGCACGGACGTTATGATCTGCTCGCGACCATATTGAATGCGATCTGGCACGGTATAAACGGACCTGCTATGCCGGGCACAGTGTTTGATGGGCCTGGCCTCACTGGCCATGCTATCTACGTCATCGCCGTGGCTCTCCTATGGTGGGTTGTAGGTCGCGCAATCGACCGACGTAGAGGAGTACTTCCACGCCCAACCCTTGCTCGGGAATTGATTGGCGGGGTTGCGATTCTGCTGTGGAGCTTAGTATTGGTCGCTTTGGTTGAGTCCCCTGGCGTGGGAGTATTGGCGAGGAACGTGGGATTTCTTGAGGGCCGATTCCGTTAGACTGTCGTGTTCCATCGCCTACTTGCTCCAGATTTGTTGGGCAATTTTTCTTCTCATCGTCGGAATCGCGAATCTGCGCCGATGCCACGTCGACCATTCTGCGGTCGTAATCAATCGCTAGCTGCTGCGAACAAAACAGCAGGTCCTTCGCTGCGCTCTGGATGACAAGAGGGAGTGGTGGAGATTGACGCTGCATTGTTGGCTGGCGCGGGGCGGGATGCCGTCCGCTGGCCGCCTGCGCCAAAACAGGTAGTGGTAAGGGCAGTTAGCAGCGGCTATGCTTAGTTTCGGGATGCGCCTCCTTAAACTTTTCCTCGTCTTCGCATGTGCCGTGAACGCAATCAGCGTCTTCGCACGACATGACCGCGTTACTTCGGCCTGGGCGATCGTTGGGTTCGTGCTTTCGGGTGGCGCACTGTACGGCATTCACCAAAGGGTTCCATTAACGTGGAAGCTAGGATTTGTCTGGATTGCCGTTGGTGGTTGTAGCTTTGTGGCTGCAGCGACCTCCGCACTGCCGAGCCAAACTGATCGTCGCATCCTGATCCCACTCCTCGTTGTGGCGGCAACGATCGTATCTGTCTACTGGGGCAGGTGGTGGTACCGGCAGAATGAGTATTTCTGCGGTCACCCTCGAAGTGAGCGTTGATTGAGGCCGTGTGATGGCTGGCGCCACGCGGGACGCAATATCCTTCGACTGCGAACGCGCGATGGTCTGCGCGTTCTTCGCTCAGGATGACAGCGGAAA
>DASYAU010000059.1:0-1808 GCA_036501185.1 Candidatus Korobacter sp.
ATGCTAGCATTGCTGTGCCCTCAACTAAGCCTAAGGAAAGGAGGTACGTCCATGCGATGCGAATTCATTCAGCTAAATAAAGCGATGATCGGCGCGCTTTCAGGATTGCCTGCTTTCCGCCAATCCTCGCTAGCAGCGCGAGGTGAAAATGGTCATTTTCACGCCGCGATCAATCCGCTTAGGCTATTGGCTGAGGAGCCAATCGATGACTGAACTTACTTACGAGCGACGCAGTGGCCGCCGTAGCGCGACCGAAGTGTTCCGCAACGGAAAATAACCGGCGACAATGTCCCTGCAGGCCTCGGGGCGTTCCCTTTCCGAACAGTTTGCGCATCAGCAACCCCAGATTCGCCGCCCCCGAGTGCACCACCAGCCGCTTGAGAATGTTTTCCCGGCCGCGCAAATGAACTCGGCGCATCCCGCCCCGATCGTACAAGTGCTGATTCCATCGTTCCAGCTTCTCGCCGCGCTGCCGCAGCAGCCGGCGGCCTCGCTCTCCTCGAATGCGGCGGCGATTCGCATACACCGCTGCTTGTTCGGTCCGCAGATCGTGCCACTTTTGCCGTCCACGATTCGGCTCCGAACAATACGTGCGCACGCCCCACTCCGTCAGTTCGCTGACCACCGCGCGACTGTGATAGCCCTTGTCGGTGACCACCTCGCGCGGCCCTTCCGCACTGAGCTCCTTCACCACTTCGTCGTTGTCGGTGTCCGCCACGATGGATGTGATGCGTTCGCCTGCTTCCGCTACCGTCTCCTGAATCGTCTTCGTATCGCCCTCGTCAGCCCCGTGCAGCGTGACGGCGACGATCGCTCCGGTCTCCATGTCCACCGCGTGTTCGGCCTTGTGAGCCAGATGCGTGCGCCCATCCTTCATCTTGGTGATGCGCGCGTCGGGATCGTGCGGATGCTTCCAGTCGTCGTTGTTGCCCTTCTTGGTGCGCTTGCGGTCCAGCTTCGCCAACTGCTCGCGCGTGGGCGTCTCGATGCCGCTTTCATTCGCAAGCCTTGTGAGGAACTCTTCGTACTTCTCGCCGGTGTCGCGCCGCACGATGGATCGAAGCGCCGCGTTGGCTTCCAGCGTCGTCGCGTCCACGCCGATCGTGGTCCCCTTCAGCAGCTTCTTTTCGGCCAGGATCTGAAGCACCCACTGGAACACTGCCTGGTGCGTCTCGACATCCATCAAGCGCCTGGTTCGCGATATGGTCGAATGGTCCGGCACGCTTTCATCCAGCGCAACCCGCACGAACGATCGGATCGACAAACTATCGCTGGCACGCCAGGCGATCCCCCGTTCCGAATCGATCCCTTCGAAATAGCCCACCATCAGCAGGCGGAAATAGATTCCCGGCGACAATCCCGGCCGACCGCATTCATCGGCGTAGAACTGCTCGCAGATTGCTTCGACGTACTCATCGAACTTCTTCTCATCCAAGATCTGATTCAACCGCCGGTAAAACGGATGGCTCGCGCTCACTGGCAGCGCCGCGGTCGGCGTCCACAACCCCTCTTGCCGAACCCGCTTTTTTCGTCGTCCCATCGCCATGATGTGAAGACGACCACCGCACGCCAGAGGTCACACTCAACTCGGTAGTTTCACCACGCGCTGCTAGTGCTAGCCGAATCCGCGTGACGTGGCGCACGCACCCTGCGTGCCGCATCGAGACTCGCCTCGATGCCTGCTTGATTGTTCTCTTACTTTACCGGTGCGAAAGCTCTGGCTCCGGAATCGACTGAATAATTTTCTTCTTATCCGCCTTGCGCCGCCCCGTAGGCAACCGCTCCATATAGATGTAGACCACCGGAGT
>DASYAU010000060.1:0-1595 GCA_036501185.1 Candidatus Korobacter sp.
GGTTGATAGCCTCAAGTGGGGCATCGCGCTGCCGCCCGGCAGCTTCCGCGCGAGCCCACCCAGCGTCCCCGTCGTCCAGTGGCCTAGGACACCGCCCTTTCACGGCGGTAACACGGGTTCGAATCCCGTCGGGGACGCCAACAAAACAAAGAGTTCAGCGAAAACCCTCAAAAATCCCGGGTACCCACCGAGTACCCAACTTATGCGCCCATTTTCATCGCTTCCGGTGCGGCCTCCCGACGCACCATCTCGACTACCTTCTGCTGCGCCTTCCGCTTCGCCGGCATCTGCGCTTGCGCGTAGATGTCCATCGTGACCTTCGCCGAACCATGCCGCAACAGCTCCTGCACCACCTTCACGTCTTCCCCGTTCGCTTGGAGAAGCGTCGAGTAGGTGCGCCGGAAGGTGTGCCACGAGACTCGCTTGTTGATCCCGAGTCGCTTGACCACCGGCTGGATGTGATAACGCATGACGGTCGACAACCATAACGGTTGTTTCCCGCGCTTCTTACCCGCCCGGCGACTGTTGGAGGCGAAGGCGTAGTCGTCCGGATCGCGATACGGTGTCTCACGATACCAGGCGAGCAGATCTTGTGCCGTGTACTCGTCCAGAGGAATACGCTTCTGCGACGCCTCCGTCTTGCACCGGCCCACAACCTGATCCACGACCGAGCGTTGGACATCGATATCCAATTGCGCGAAATCGAAATCACGCCACCTCACACCTGCCAGTTCGCCACGGCGGAGACCGCTCGCCATGTCGAGAATAACCAGCACGCGTTCGCGCAGTTGAAGCTCGGCAACGATCGCCTGAATCTCTGAGACTTCAAGGATGTCCGGAATCCTCTCTCGCTTCGAGCTCTGGCGAACGCCAGCGCCCCTGTTTGGTCCCGAGATGGGATTTTGATCCACGAATCCCCAGCGGATGGCATGGTTGTAGAGCACGCTCATCAGGTTGCGGATCTTGGCCTTCGTCGCCGGAGCGAGACGCTTTCGATCCTTCTCCTTGACGTGGACGACCACGGCCGGCTGCTTTTTCCGCTTGCGCGGTTTGCACCGCAAGCTGCGCAGCCACTCCTCCACCAGGGGAGCCCGGATCTCGTCGATCCTGTCTGCGCCCCATCGCGGCTCGATCCACACCACGAGACATCTCTCATAACGATCCCGGGTAGACCAGGCGCGTCCATCCTCGCCATGATCGATCAGCTCCCGCTCCCGGAAATGTTGTGCAAGCTGCTTCATCGTGATGGTTCTGCTGAGTTCGTTCTTCTTCCCTGAGTTGATGGCCAGTCGCAAACCCATCGCGGCTTTTTCTGCCGCTGCTTTGGTTTTGTACTGGTCAAGGTTGCCAATCTGTTTCTTCCTCCGGATGCGCTCACCGTCCACCTGCGTCTCGTACCAGCGGAAGATCCATACTGGTTCGCCGCTGCCGTTTGTAGACTGGCTCACACATCCGTTCTGATACCGCGCCATCGTCAAGATGACCTCCTCTCGGTTGCGGCGCGGAAGCCATCGGTACAGGCACTGTACCGTGAAAATGACGGCTTTTTGCAACGATTTAGGGAGTTTGTGACGGCCGCGAAGCCTGTGATATCG
>DASYAU010000061.1:0-95789 GCA_036501185.1 Candidatus Korobacter sp.
ACGGAACCTGCGGGAGCAGCATTCACAAGGTTGATTAATTCTGGAGAAAAGTTGGCTGCCATCTTGTCGCGCAGTACCCAGGATGGAGAGTTCACCCACGGTGAGCCATTGGCGGGCGCGGTGCGTTCGCCGATGTTAATAACGGTTTGCGAGGCAGGCAATTCGACGTCGTCGGCGCAGCTATCTGTGCCGCAGCCACTGCCGCTGTCGCATTTTGCCTTACTGAAATAGAGGGCATGCTTGCCGGCGGAGCTCCAGACCTTCGGGCCGTGATTTTCCGCATGGAGCGCACTGGCGCGCGCGCCACTACTGATATCGCAAAAGGTCTTCTCATGCGCTCCGGCATACCAATAGAGCGCGGTAGGCTGTGCGCCATCCAGGGAGACGAGGGCTGCCACGTGCTCGGCATCGAGCGGATGGCCAACGCGCCCGCAATCGCGGCCCCACAACGTGTAGTAGTGAATCTCGACGCGGCCAGGGGAAACCGGGAGCACTTGACCGTAGATCGTGCCGTCCTTCGCTTCGATCTTGGGGGTGGCATGGTCGCGTTTGAAGCGAGCCGGCTTCCCGGCGCAATCGGTTGCGCTGATCATCAGCTCGGGCTGAAACCTTTGTAATAATTCCTGCTCGAACTGGTCGGAGAGGCCATCGTGGTCGGAGTCAACGGCAGCCGGGGCTTGCGCGTGGATCGTGGATGCGCAGAGAAACGTCGCGAGCAGTGATGCGAAAGCCAAGTGCTTGGGGAAGGATGACATGAAGATTGGCCCTGTTCTCTATCGCGCACCTTGAGTTTATCAACGGGGAGGAGGAGATTGTGGGCGCGGCGTCGCGTCTCACTTGCTCTCGTGGTATTCCATCTCAGTATTGACGGCCCAGATATTTTCTTTGTCTTTGCGGCCGGTGATGATGTTGTCGACGGCGGTCATGGCGGTGAGCATGGAGTGGTCCTGGTTGTTGTACTTGTGCATGCCGTTGCGGCCGACCAGGTAGAGGTTTTCGAAGCGGTCGATCCACTCGCGGATTTCGTTAAAGCGGTCGTAGCTGCCGAAGTAGGCAGGATAGGTCTTGGGGACGTGGATGACGGTGCCGTCGAGGACTGAATTGGCGTCGAGGATGCCGATTTTTTCGAGTTCGGCGGCGCAGAACTTCAGCATGTCTTCGTCGCTCTTCTTCCAGAGTTCATCGCCCTCATAGCAGAAATATTCCGCGCCGATCCAAGTCTTCGTTTTGTCGCCGACGAGATAGGGGCTCCAGTTGTTGAAGATCTGGAGGCGGCCGACGAGGACGTCGGGTTCCTGGACGTAAATCCAGTTGTCGTCGATGGGACGTCCGCTGCGATCGGAGACGCGAAGCTTGTCGACGAGGAGGCCAACGGTGATGAAGTCACGATACTGGAGGCCGTCGCTTACCTGGCGGACGTTGGGCGGAACGGGGCAGTCGAGCTTGCCGATGAGTTCCTGGACGGGCATGGTGGAGAAGAAATAATCGCCGTCGAAGCGTTGGAGATAGTCTTCGCTGTCGAGGACACTGACGCCGGTGACGCGTGCGCCTTCGGTATGGAGTTTGATGACGTCGGCCTGCATGACGATAGTGCCACCGAGGGAGCGCACTTTTTCGGCGACGAGTTCCCACATCTGGCCGGGACCGAGTTTTGGATAGAGGAACTGCTCGATGAGGGAGGTTTCGGTTTCTTTCTGCGCGATGGACTTCTTCGAACTGAAGGCCTGGCGGAAGAAGTGGGCGATGGCCTTGGTGATGGAGAGGCCCTTGATGCGTTGTGCGCCCCATTCGGCGCTGATCTGGTCGCAAGGGACACCCCAAACTTTTTCGGTGTAGGACTTGAAAAAGGTGCCGTAAAGTTCGCGGCCGAAGCGATTGATGAAGAACTCCTCGAGGTTTTTTTCGTCTTTGATGGGACTGAGACGGGTGCCGATGTAGCTGAAGCCGATTTTGGTGCTGCGGGCGAGACCGAGTTTGCCGAGGGTGTCGCCGGTGAGCTTGATGGGGTAATCGAAGAACCGGCGGAGGAAATAGATGCGGGAGCGGCGTTGGCGGACGAGCATGACCTCGTCGACCTGATCGGCGCTGGGGCGATCACCGTTGCCGCGGACCTGGCGCGACTGCTGCTGGTAGGTGATATTCAGTTCGTCGTGGCCGGCCTCGATGGGCATGTGCTGGAACCACCATTCCATGACGCGGTCGCTCTTGGAGAAGAAGCGGTGGCCGCCGATGTCCATGCGATTGCCCTTGTAGTTGGCGGTGCGCGATATGCCGCCGATGTGGGGACTTTTCTCAACGACGATCGGGATGATTTCCGTGCGGGTGAGTAGTTCATACGCGGCGGTGAGGCCTGCGGGCCCGGCGCCGATGATGATTGCCTGTTTTGCCATGGAGTCGATGGTCCCGGCGAATGCCGGCCGTTAGCAGGGCCGCGAGATTGGCAGGGAATACCCTAGTTTGCGGGAATCAGCGGGAATGTGCAATGCGGAGAATCGCTGAGGGCAACAAGCAGATCAGTCGTAACGTTCGAAGTGGATTTGCTTCTTTTCCCAGCCGAATTCTTCAGTGAGGACTTTGCGAACACCGCTGACCATGTCATTGAGGCCGCAGATATAGACCTGCATATTTTTGCCGCCGTCCTGCTGCTTGACGATCTCGCGCATGTGGTCCTGAACGTAGCCACGGCAACCCTTCCAGTCCTCGCGGCAACGGCTGAGGGTGCAGACGTAGTGGAAGTTGGGATGTTCGCGCTCGAGCTGCTCGAATTCTTCGCGATAGTAGATGTCTTCTTCGTGGCGGGTGCCGTAAATCATCCAGAACTGGTGGCCCTGGTAGCGATCGGGGTGCTGGAAGAGCCAGCGTCCCATGCTGCGGAAGGGGGCAACGCCGGTTCCGGTGGAGATGAAGATGGTGTCTTTGATCTCGTCGTGGAGGATGAAGTGGCCGTGGGGGCCGTGTACGTGGACCTCGTCACCGACTTCGCGATCACAGAGGTAATTGGACATGAAGCCTTCGTCGACGCGGTTGAGGCAGAGGTCGAAGCTGGCGTCAGGGCGAGGATCGGAGGCGATGGAATAGGCGCGGGTATGGAACTTGCCGTCGGGTCGAGGCTCGCGGACGGAGACGAACTGGCCGGCGATGAATTCGAAGCGGGGCTTCTCGAGGACCTCGAATTCGATGTGCTTAGTTTTTTCGGAAAGCAGAATGGAGCGCGTGATGCGCGCCAGCATGATGGGATGAGTTTCCGCCAAGGTTTCCTCGTGTGCTGGGGGAACATTGTAACCGAGGCGGAAGGGGAACGGCGGCTACAGCGCTCGAATGGCAGCGGGGTACTTCGCAATCGCGCGATCAACGGTCAATAGTGTCATCCCCTCGACCCGAGCTTGTGCTACGAGGAGACGATCGAAGGGATCTTTGTGAAGGAGTGGCAAGCTAGCAACTTCGATGCCGTGATCGGCAGTGACCGGCAACTCCTTGTAGTCGTTCTCAAGGAGAGTCCGGCGCAACAATGTTACGTCCATCTTCATAAAGCCGATTCGGCCCAGTCCCGTTTTAATGGCCAGTTCCCAGATGCTGGCTGCGCTGAAGAAAAGCTCGTTGGCGCTGTTGCTGATGAGGGCTCGGCCAGCGGGTGGAATGCGCTTGGCATCGCTGACCGTCCACACCAGAAGATGGCTGTCCAGGAGAAACTTCATTCCTCTTCTTCTTCACCGTAGAACATGCGCTCAATTTCTTCCTGGTACATCGTGTCGAAGTCGTCTGGGACGGAGAAAACTCCGGGCAGCGCGTTGAGGCGCTTCACCTTCTTCGGAGCTGAGGACACGTCGATGGCTACTACCTTAACCATCGGTTTGCCGGCTTTCGCAATGATGAAAGGTTTGCCAGCCGCCGCCTCTTCGACAAGGCGCGAGAGGTGCGTCTTCGCTTCGTGGATGTTGATCTTCTTCATATGTTCGTGAGTGGACTAAGTTCACTTAGTTTAGTCCACTTGTGGGGAAGGCGCAAGGGTCAGCGGCGCTCGCGGTGGCGGCGGGCTTCGTAGGTACGGAGATGGGCGTACGCGAGGGCGAGTATGGGGGATTCGAGGTTGTGTCGCTGGGCGCGGGCGAGAAGGTCGCCGAGGACGTGATCGGCTTCGGTGGGGGCACCAGATTCGATGTCGCCGAGCATGGAGGCGCGCATGGTTGAGCCTTCGGCGGTAAGCATTTTCTGGTTGCGGTCCATGGCGGCTGAGGTGGGGGCGTGGCCTTCGGCTTCGGCGATGGCGGCGTTCTCGGCCAGCAGTTTGAGGGTGTAGTCGACGGCGCCGGCTTTGACGATGTCGCCAATGGCGGCGCGCATGAGGCAGGTGATGCCGGCGGCGGTGGTGATGAAGACCCACTTGTCCCACATTTCCTGGACGATGTCGTCGGCGAGGTGATTGTTGAAGCCGGCATTGGAGAAGGCGCGATCGATGGCGAGGATGCGGTCGGTCTTCTGGCGATCGCGCTCGCCGTAGCCGATAGCGTGCAGATCGTTGAGGTGAACGATGTGGCCTTCGGAATCGCGGACCGCGGAGATGACGCACTGGCCGCCGAGGACGTGGGCTGAACCGAAGCGGGCGTCGAGGGCATCGAGGTGGCGCATGCCGTTGAGCATGGGAAGGATCGCGGTTTGGGGGCCGACAGCGGGCGCCATGGATTCCATGGCGTCGTCGAGGTCCTGGGCTTTGCAGCTTAGGAGGATGACGTCGTAGGGCTCGTGGAGCTGTTCGCGAGTGACGGCGGGAGGGGCGGGAAAACGGAGGTTGCCGTAAACGCTGCGCACGACCAGCCCGGTGGAGGCAAGTTGCTGGGCGCGTTTGGGGCGGACGAGGAAGGTGACGTCGCGGTGGGCGGCGAGGAGGCGTCCGCCGAAATAACCGCCGATTGCGCCGACGCCAACGACTAAAATTTTCAGGTTTTCTGCCATGGAAGTCCTCAATGGACTAGATTCGGGAGACGCGGCGGACGATTCGGGGCTGCGGAGCAAGCATCATGAACCGACGGTGCGAGCAACATGACCGTGGCGGATTTCGGAAAGGGGTTATCGGGCTACTCTTCGATGGAGTAGCGATATTCCTCGATGACGGGGTTGGTGAGCACTTCCTTGGCGGCGCGCTCGATCTCGGCCTCGGCCTGGTCGCGGTTCAGGCCGTCCAACTGGATTTCGAAGTACTTGCCCTGACGGACGTCAGCCAGGCCCTTGTAGCCCATTTTGTTGAGAGCGCCGTGAATGGTTTTGCCCTGTGGATCGAGCACACTTTTCTTCAGAGATACGTAGACGTAAGCTTTCATGGCATGAAACAAACATTATAAATCCAATTGAGGGTTGCGTTATGCGCCGAGTGTTTGTGCTGTTGCTGATTGCCTGGTGTGTCCCTGCTATTGCCCAACGTCAAACGCTTGGCGAACGAGATGTTCATGCGGTGGAGAACATCTTGTCGGAAACGATGACGGCGAACCATATTACGGGAGCGTCGATTGGGATCGTGATGAACGGGCAGATCGTATGGACGCACGGCTACGGGATGTCCGATCTCGAAGGGAACGTGGTGGCGCGGGACACGACCGAATATCGATTGGGATCGATCTCGAAACCGATCAGCGCGGTGGCGGCCATGACGCTGGTGGAACAGCACAAGCTGGATTTGGACGTGCCGATCCAGAAATATTGTCCGGCGTTCCCCCAGAAGCAGGCGCCGATTACGACCCGACAGTTGCTGTCGCATACGTCGGGGATCCGGCATTACAAGCCACAAGACCCGGACGTGGAGCACGGCGCGGAGGAGACGCGGCACTTTAACTCGATCAACGACGCGCTGGCGAAGTTTGCGAATGATCCACTGGAGTTTGCGCCGGGATCGAAATTCGGGTACTCGACCTACGGGTATACGGTAGTGGGCTGCGTGATCGAAGGAGCTTCGGGAGAGAAGTTTTTCGATTACTTGCATGACACGGTGCTCAAACCGGCAGGGATGGAGCACACGCTGGTGGACAATTTGCAGGCGGTGATCCCCGACCGAACGCGGTACTACGACCAGATTGATGGGAAGGTGATCAATGCGGGGCTGATGGATTCGAGCTACAAGGTTCCGGGTGGAGGGTTGATTTCGAGCGTGGACGACATGTCGGAGTTTATGGTCGCGATGATGAAGAACAAGGTTCTGTCGGCGGATACGACGGCGCTTATGTGGACGCCAGTGACGAAGATGGAGGGCAATCGCGGCTACGGGCTGGGGTTCGGCATGTTCGAGTTGAATGGGATGAAAGCGGTGGCACACTCGGGGGCGCAGAAGGGGACGAGCACGACCATGTTGATGATCCCGGAGAAGCAGTTTGGGGTGGTGATACTGACGAATATGGAGAGCGAAGGCGCGTTAAGCAAGGCCACGAACGAGATTGTTGCGGCCCTGCTGAAGTAGCTGAAGCCGCCAACAGGAGCGGGTTTGACGATATACTTTCAGTCATTCTGGATGGTGCAATGTCTCTTTCAGCGATAATCGTGGATGACGAGCAACTGGCGCGGGACGAGCTCGCGTATTTGCTGCAGTCAATTGGCGAAGTAGACGTGCTGGCGCAGGGGAAAAACGGGGTTGAGGGCGTGAACTTGATTAAGGAGTTCAATCCTGACCTGGTTTTCCTGGACGTGCAGATGCCGGGGCTGGATGGGTTTGGGGTAATCAAGAAGCTGCTCGACCGGAAGGTCACGATGCCGCAAGTGATCTTTGCGACGGCATTCGATCAGTACGCGGTGAAGGCGTTTGAAGTGAACGCCGTGGATTATGTGCTGAAACCTTACGACAAGAAGCGGCTAGCGCAGGCCATTGAGAAAGCGAAGAAAAACCTGGAGGGCAACGAGGCACCGACGAGCGATCAGCGGATTGATGCGCTGGTGAGGATGTTGGAACAAAAGCAGGACCAAAAGGCGGGGCAGTCGAAGATTTTGTTGAAAGCGAATGGGCGCATGTTCCTGGTAGACCAAAAAGACATTTGCTTTGCGAGCATTGAGGATGGGGTGATCACGGTGGTGGCCGCGAACATGGAAGGCCAGTCCAATTGCCGGACTTTGGAAGAGCTGATGGATTCGCTGGATGCCAATGCTTTCTGGCGGGCGCATCGGTCGTTCCTGGTGAACATCAACCGGATCAAGGAAGTGGTGCCATGGTTCAAAAGTTCGTACCAGATCCGGATGGATGACCGTAAGCAGACGGAGATCCCGGTAAGCAGGGCGCAGACCAAACGGCTGCGGGAGCTGTTCGGGTTGTGAGGATCGGAGTGATATCGGATACGCATGGCCTGCTTCGACCGCAGGCCGTTTCTATTTTGCGGGGAGTGGACCACATTCTTCATGCCGGGGATATTGGGGATCCGGCGATCCTGGCAGAGTTGGAGAAGGTCGCGGCGGTGACGGCGATCCGGGGCAACGTGGACAAGATGTTGTCGCTGCGCCCCTTGCCGGAGACGGATGCGGTGGAACTGGGTGGGAAGACGTTCTACCTGATCCACAATGTGAAAGACCTGGATTTGAATCCACAGCGTGGTGGATTTGCGGCGGTGGTGAGCGGGCACTCGCATAAAGCCGCAATCGAGTGGCGGGATGGGGTGCTGTTCTTCAATCCTGGGAGTGCGGGGCCGCGAAGGTTCTCGTTGCCGATATCGGTGGGAATGATCGAGTTGGAAGGCGGGATGTTGCGCGCGAGAGTGGTGGAACTGGATTGCGTGTAGCTGCTGAAGTTGTTTTATACCGCGAAATGACACGGACGTCATTTCGGCAGAAGTTCATGTTAGGGAAGCTGTGCTAGGTTGGAATCTGACATGCAATGCCCCGAATGCGCGAGCACAAATCTGCGGCGGTCCAAACACCATGGATGGTGGGAATGGCTGACGACGCGCTTGACGGCGCGTCGGTTCGTGCGCTGCAGCGATTGCCATCGCCGATTCCTGGCGTGGAAGCATGCCGTGAGTCATCTTTCGAAATAAAAAGGCCGAGTCGCGAAGACCCGGCCTTTGTCTGCAATTCCTCGGGCTAGTCCGAGGTTCCAAACGAATAACCAATGGAGACGCCGTAGCGTTCGGCGTGTTCACTGTTGTATTCGAAATTGTTGCGGATGAAATAGAAGTGGGCCTCGGGGCGGACGAAGACTCGGTTCCAGACATAGAGGCGCACACCGGCGCCGAGGTGTCCGGCGAGGTGGTTGCTGCTCTGGTAGTCAGTGCAGCTGAACGCGCTGCAGTTGTAGTAGGGCGTGTAGAAACGAGAGCTCAGGCTGCCGATGCCGGCGAGGGCTTCGAGTTCGACTTTCTTGCCGAGATAGGGCGCGTACATGGCGTTGAAGTCGTAAAAGATCGGGCGGAAGGGCTGGTACCCGCCATAGACATTGTCTTTGCCGCGCCACGCGACTTCGCCTTGCGCACCGAGGTGGTTCTTCCACAGGTAATCAGCGCTGACGGATGGGAAAAAGCCGCCGCCGACGGATTGCGGAAAGAAGTTTGCCGAGGTGATGGCCTGATTCGAAGGCGCCGTGATCGTGTTGATGCCGAAGGCGGCGTCGAGCTGCTGCGCTTGCACGGCTGAGACGAAGGCAAAAAGGCCAAAAGCGAGTAAGAGCAGGGGGATCTTTCTCATTGAGAATCTCCGTACTTACAGTTTGAGTCCGAGCGGATGCGCCACTCTGTTTTTCCTACAACCCTATTGGACGCGCAAAGTTGCAGGATGGTGCGGCTACTCGCGCGTGAGATGCGAGAAAGGCGAGGTTTGTTCGTCAAGAATTGCAAACATGTAGTACTTACGTGCCTCCCTACTTGATGGCGTAGGTGAGGCCGGTGGTGAACTGGAACGAATTCTTTTTGAACGTGGGCGGCGGATTGTTGAGGTAGCCATCGAGCAGGTTTATCGACAGGCTGAACTTTTTCGAGATAGGAGCAGCGAGGCCAAGCATGCCTTGCGCGGAATAGGCGTGGATGACGTTCCACGCCGGGTCGAAGAGCAGGCCCTGGGTGAAGACCATGTTGCGCGGCAGCTTGCGCATATAGGTTTCGGCGAACTCGGAGCCGAAGAGGTTCTGGTTGCTGCTGGCGAGATCGAAGGTCTGTTTTTCGTAGTGCAGGTCGCCTTTCACATCGAGCTCGGAAACTTTGTTCTTAATGATCGTATAGCCGAGGCCGCCACCGTAAAGCTGCTGGAGATCGAGGCCCTGTGAGAAGTTGTGGTCGAAGGCGGCGTGACCGAGGGCGTAGAAGCGGTCGGTGAGGTATTCGTCCTGTTCGCCGTCGGCGTGGAAGATGTTGGTTTTGACGGTTGGCGTGCCGGGCTGGGTGATCTTGCCGTAACTGCTGGTGAAGTCGATGAGGGTACGTGAGTTCGTGCGGAGCCAATCGACGGAGGGGCTTTGCCGAGCGAGGGCGATGCCGCTGGTGAAAGTCTCGCTATTCTGAGTGGCTTCGACGAGCGATACGCCCGCAGTGACGGCGCCGAGCCAGCCCTGGGACCAACTGGGGCTGTGCTGAATTTGCTTATCGAAGCTGGCCTGGTCGACGACATAGGCGGCGTCGGCAGTAGGAACCGAGGTCGAGGCGACGGCGATCTTGTTGTCGGTGACCTCGAGGGTGCCTTCCGGGGCCTGCTGGCCGCCGTGCTTATGGAGCCTGACGCCTTTGGCGATGACCGCGTAGGGCTTGGCGGTGTGCAGTTCCTTCACTTTCGACCAATCGAAGGAGACGTCGCCGACCATATCGCTGTGAAAGAAAACTTTTCCGTCGGCGACCTTGATGAGCGAACCGGACATTTGCTCGCCGTTGACGAAGGTGACGGTGTCGCCGGGCTTTGGGGTGTCGGCGGCGAAGGCGGTGATGGCGAGGAAGAATGGCGACAGAAGGAGGAAGAACTTCTTCGAGCAAAACATTCTGAGAGAGTAGCGCACCGATTTGGATTCGCGCCACTCGGCGGCGATAATCTTTAGGACACGTCCAAATTCCATGGTGAATATTTCTTGAGCATTCTTGTCAGCGCACAACAGATCGCGAAAATTTTCGGGCCGACCACGCTTTTTCAGAATGTGTCGCTGACGATTGCGGAAGGCGACCGGATCGGGCTTATTGGGCCGAATGGATCGGGAAAATCGACATTGCTGAAAGTGCTGGCGGGCGAATTGGAACCCGATGACGGAACGGTGACTCGGCGGAAGCGCCTGCTGGTGAGCTACGTGGCACAGGACTCGGAGTTCGAGATGGGGCGCACGGTGCGATCGGTGATCGTGGAGGCGATGCGCAGGGCGCATGTGCCCGAAGCTGAGCAGGAGGGGCGATTGGCGGAGACCCTCGGGCGGGTGGGGTTCGAGGAATTTGACGCGGAGGCGGCGAGGCTGTCGGGCGGATGGCGGAAACGGTTGGGCATTGCCGAAGCGCTGGTGCAGCAGCCGGATTTGCTGTTTCTGGATGAGCCGACGAACCATCTCGATTTGGGCGGGATTGAGTGGCTGGAAGAATTTTTGGAGGAGGCGCCATTTGCCTGCGTGGTGGTGAGCCATGACCGATATTTCCTGGAAAATGTTGGCTCGCGCACTGCCGAGCTGAGCAAAGTTTACGAAGACGGCTTGCTGATGGTGGGAGGGAATTACAGCGAGTTCCTGGTGAAGAAGGAAGAGTTTCTTGAGGCGCAATCGAAGCGGCAGGAGTCGCTGGAGAACCGGGTGAAGAGCGAGATCGCGTGGCTGCGGCGTGGGGCGAAGGCGAGGACAAGGAAGTCGAAGGCGCGGATCAACAAGGCGCACGAGATGATCGGCGAACTCGCGGATTTGACCGAACGCACGCGGACGGCGACGGCCGAGATCGATTTCTCGGCGACGGAACGCCGGACGAAACGGCTGATTGAGCTCGAAGGCGTGACGTTTGGGTTCGGTGGGCGGACGCTATTTCGCGAGTTGGATTTCTTGATCACGGCGGGGACGCGGGTGGGCCTGGTGGGACCGAATGGCAGCGGGAAGACGACGATCCTGCGTCTGCTGAATGGGGAGTTGACGCCGCAAGCGGGCGAGATCCGGCGGGCGAACGCGCTGCGAATTGTTTACTTCGACCAGAACCGGGTGTTGGATCCGGATGTCACGTTACGGAGGGCTCTGGCGCCGGAGGGGGATTCGGTTACTTATCAGGACCGACAGATTCATGTGGCTTCGTGGGCGGCCCGATTTTTGTTTACGGGAGAACAGCTCAATCAGCCGGTGGGAAGTTTGAGCGGCGGCGAGCGAGCGCGGGTGCTGATTGCGAAGTTGATGCTGCAACCCGCAGACGTGCTGCTGCTGGACGAGCCGACGAACGATTTGGATATTCCGACGCTGGAGATCTTGGAAGAGAGCCTGCTGGAGTTTGGCGGCGCGCTGGTGCTGGTGACGCACGATCGGTATCTGCTGGATCGGGTGTCGACGGTGGTACTGGGGCTGGACGGAATTGGGCACGCGGAGCGATTTGCGGGTTATTCGCAGTGGGACGAGTGGCAGCGTGAACAGTTGGTGCTTGCGAAACCGGCGGCGAAAGAAACGAGGAGCGAAACGGTGGCGGCTCCGGTGCAGAAGAAAAAGCTGTCGTACCTGGAGGCGCGGGAGTACGCGGCGATCGAGCAGCGGATTGGGGAGGCGGAAGAGCGGCTGCGGGCAGCGAAGGAACGATATGAAGATCCGGGGATTGCGAGCGATGCGGAGAAGTTGATTGAGGCGCAGGCGGAGTTGGAGAAGGCGCAGACGGAAGTGGATGAGTTGATCGCGCGGTGGACGGAGTTGGAGGAAAAGCAGGCTTGAGTTAGCGGCCGCGGCTAGAAAGCCTGAAAGCGTCGGGGGCACGATGTTTGGTAAGGGGATTGCGACGGCGCGCAAACAGTGTGCCTCGCAATGACAAGCAGAAAATAGCGAGTCAATCCGCAATCATTTTTGCCTTCACGGTGACGGCGCCGACGCACCACATTAGGGCGTCTTCGAGGTTTTGGCGGCCGCCGTTTTCGCGGAGGTATTCGCCGTACATGGGGCTGCGCTGGAGGTGGTGCATGAGGTCGGCGAGGGCTTCCTGGTAGACGGGAGGGACGCTGATGCGGGTGGCGCGGACGAGGTCGTCGAGGACTTCGAGGCAGTCGCCGATGATGCGGTCGGGATCGGCGGTTTCGGAGTTGACCAGGTACATGGTCTGGGCGATATCGCAGATCATGTCGAGGTCGTCGGGCGGGGTGCCGAGGGCTTGCATGGAGGGATCGCCGATCTCGAGGGCTTGGGCGGCAAGTTCGGGCCGGGCGAAGAAGACGACGCGGTCTCCTACCGTGGTGATGGGGCGCTCGTTGTCGCCTCCGAAGGCGAATAGGGAATAGAACTGGGGGCCTTCGGCGTTGGGGTCGATGCGGAAGCCGACCAGATACAAGTCCTCTGAGGGCTTGGGGTTCAGAATAGGAAAGTCGTTCATGCTGGAATCGGCAGCTATCCTAACATTGGCAGTCAGGTTCGTCCCAGCTTGCTACAATCTCCGCAAGTGCCAGAAGGAATTGAACTTTTCGTCCCAAGGGCGCGTATGAACGAGCCATGGGAACTGGGGCAGCGGGCCTCGCCCTTGTGGAAGTAGGCAGGCACTTCACGGAGCGGCGGTTGGACGAGAACCAGGCGGTCGCCAGACTGGTCCGAGACTGTGTAGCCGGCGATACGGCTGCATGGGAGGAAATCGTCCGCCAGCTGAACCGGCGTATCTACAATCTTTGCTATCGTTTCGCGGGATCGCCGGACGATGCGCAGGACCTGGCCCAGGAAGTTTTCATCAAGATTTACCGGACTTTGGGGAGCTACGATTCCTCGAAGGCGGCGTTCGTGACCTGGGTTACGACGGTGACCCGGAACCTGCTGGTAGACCATTTCCGCAAGGCCAAATACGACCGGATGACGGACTCGCTCGACGCCCCGTTGGGCGACGAGGAGGACGGGTTAGCTCTGGGAACGCAGATCCAGGACAAAGGGCAAACCCCCGATGAGCGGCTACAGACGAGGGAAACGAAGGAATTGGTGCACCGGGGGCTGCAGAAGCTTTCGCCGGAGCTGCGGGAAGCGGTTATCCTGCGGGACCTGCAGGACATGGACTACAAGGAAATTTCTCAAGTTTTAAAGATTCCGGAAGGCACCGTGAAATCACGAATTAATCGCGGGCGAACGGAACTTGCAAGACTATTGCAACGTAGTAATAGGCAGGTTGGCGAATAAATTGCCAGCCGGCCGGATTGAGTGAGAGCAGCGATGAGTGAGAACCAAAAATTCGAAATGCAGTGCACGGACTTCGATGTACTGCTGACGGACGCTCTCGACGGTCTACTTGAAGGTGAGCGGCTGGCGCGGTTCGAGCGCCACAGGGCGGAATGCGCTGCCTGCGGCTTGCTCTTTAAGGAGACGAAGTCCGGGTTCGATTACTTGCATGCGCTCGACGAAGCGGAGCCTCCGCTGAACCTGGTGCACAACATTCTCGCGGCAACGACGGCCGCAGAGGCGACGAGCGGCGAGGGCGCGGCGGCGTCGGCGTCGCGGAAGAGCTGGCTGGAACGGCTGCGCGACGGCTTGCTGCCGAAGCTGGGCGGAGTCATGACGCCGCGATTCGCGATGTCGTTTGGCATGGCGTTCTTCTCGGTGTCGATGTTGATGAGCGTGGCCGGCGTACGGCCAACGGATTTGCGTCACATGGACCTGACGCCGAAGGGAATTCGCAAGGCGTACTACGAAACCGAGGCCCGAGCAACGCGGTACTACGAGAACATTCGGGTGGTTTACGAAATCCAGGCGAAAGTACGGCAGTTGAAGAAGGCCGCGACCACTCCCGAAACCAAAGGGCAGGAGTCGAAGCCGGAGTCGAAACAGGGCAACGACCCTGCACGTCGGGAACAGAACTACAGCCGGCACCAAAACGATCAAATATTGGCCGATGTAGTTCGGGTACGGATGAAGGACCGTGCCTGAAGTTTGCAGTTGTGACTGGGGAATTCGGGGGAAGGAGAAACACCAATGAACTGCGCCAAACATCCAGATGTGACCGCTACGGCGTTTTGCCGAACCTGCGGCAAGGCGCTTTGTTCCACTTGCGCCCGCGATGTACGCGGCGTTATCTACTGCGAGGAATGCCTCGCGAGCCGGCTCGGAGATACCGTTCCGGCTGCCCCTCCACCGTATGCCACGGTCCCGCCGACGGGGATTCCGGTTGTAATCCGTCAAGGATCGGGAAGCCCAGGATTGGCGGCGCTACTCTCGCTGATTCCTGGCGTAGGGCAGATGTATAACGAGCAATATGCCAAAGGCCTGATCTTCGTGCTGGTGTTTGCGGCGTTGATCCAGATGGCCAACCACGTGAGCGGGATATTTGGCCTGCTGATCTGCGGCTTCTACATTTACCAGATTATTGACGCGTACAAGACGGCGGATGCGCGCCGGTACGGCCAGCCGCTGCCGGATCCGTTCGGCTTGAATGACATGCTGGGCGGCAAGAGCAAGCCGGCATACAGCAACGTTGCGGCCGCTGCGCCAACGTACGTGGCCAACCCCGCGGACCCGAATGCGCCGCCGGTAGCGGTGCCTCCGATCGAGGTGGAACCGGAAAAGCCGGGCGCGCCGGTGGGAGCGATCATCCTGATCGGACTTGGCGTGCTCTTCCTGTTGAACACCTTTGAGTGGTTCAACTTTGACTGGTTCGGACGCGCGTGGCCGGTGATCCTCATCGTGATCGGCGTCTGGATCTTCATCCGCCGCAGAGACGCGGCGGCAGCGAAATAGGAGGCATATATGTATCGCTACAATCGCAGATGTACCTGTGATCGTTGCCGGTCGCACATCCTCCTATGGCCGGTGGTGCTGGTGACGTTGGGTGTGCTGTTCCTCGCGGACCAGTTTGGCAACTGGCATTTCGAATTCGACCACACCTGGCCGGTGCTGTTGATCGTGATCGGCGGCGTGATGCTGTGGAAGCGGAACGCACCGATGGAGGGGCACGTGGATTCAGCACAGGAGTACATAGTGGTGCAACCGCCGGCGCAGCCTCCGAGTTCGGAGGTGCACAATGGCTAGCCCAGTCTATGTGGCTCCCCCGCCGCCGAGGCGCAAATCGTACGCGGGCGCGATCGTACTGATCCTGCTTGGCGTGATCTTCCTGATGCACAACTTCGGGTTCATCTCCGGCTGGCACTTCTACGCACGCTGGTGGCCGCTGATCATCATCGTGCTCGGCGCGGTGAAGCTGCTTGAATACTTCCAGGCGAAGCAGGAGAACACGGTGCCGAGCGGCGTGACGTTCGGCACGATCGTCCTACTGTTCTTCGTGATCGTCAGCGGAATGGTGATCTCGAAGGCGGAAGGTGTGAACTGGCGCGGCGTTCGCGACCAGATGGGCATCGACCTCGGGGACGACGATTTCAATCACTTTGGCCAAAACAGCTACACCTACGAAGACCGCGTGGAACAGGCGTTCCCCGCGGGCGGCAGCCTGAAGATCGTGTGCGACAGCGGCAACATCAACGTGAATGCGTCGGATGACAACAACATCCGGGTGATGATCCACAAGAAAGTGTGGGCCAACAACCAAGGGGATGCGGACAGCGCGAACACGAGCACTAAGCCTCGTATCGAGGTGAACGGCACAGCGCTGGTGTTGAATGCGAATACCCAGGCCGGCGGGAAGCACGACGTGGAAGCCGACATGGATGTGTTCATCCCGAAGAAAGCCGACGTGACGCTGAACACGCGGCACGGCGATGTGAATATTGTGGGGCGCGACGGGCAACTCACGGTGTCGCACCAGAACGGTACGGCGAACTTTGAGGACATCACCGGGAATGTGGACGTGCAAGGCGAGAAGATTACCGTGCGCGCCACGCGTATCAACGGAAACCTAACCGTGCAGGGCAGGGTGACGGAGATCACGGCGGAAGACATTTCCGGAAACACGACCCTGAACGGGGACAATTTCGACGAAGTTCGCGTGTCGAAAGTAGGAAAGGCATTGGCGTTCAAGTCATATCGCACAGACTTGCAATTTGCGGGGCTGGCGGGCGACTTCGACATGAGTTCCGATGACCTGCGGGCGACGAACATCACCGGGCCGGTGAAACTGATTACGACATCGAAGACGATCCACCTCGACGACGTGAGCGGCGACGTGCGGATCGAGAACTCGAATGGCGACGTGGATGTGCATGCGACGAAGTTAGGGAACTACGAGGTGCGGAACCATCACGGTGACGTTACGGTAACGGTGCCGGCGAAGTCGACATTCAGCGTCGACGCGAAAACGCAGCACGGTGACGCGGCGAGCGACTTCGGAGAGCTAAAGGTGAACAACGGCGACAACGAAGGCGCGGTGAGCGGCAATGTCGGGAGCGGCGGTCCGAAGGTGACCATTACGACCGATGGCGCCGACGTGAACATCAGAAAGAGCAGTTAGAAGCAGTAAGTCGTTCCTCACTTCCGAGCAGAAGGCCAGACACGAGTCTGGCCTTTTTGCTTTACGGACGCGAAGAATCTCAGGCTGCCGGGTTCTTCTCGTCCTTGTCCTCGTCTCCGTAAATTTTTTCGGCTTCTTTGCGGTCCCTTTCCACCTGCTCCGGATCGGGGATTTCGAATTCCGGATCGTAGCCTTCGCGGTTGGCGTCGGGTTGACGATTGTCGGGCATGTGCGCTCCTTTGCCTTTTGGGCTGCAAGTGGGATGCGAGGCGGAGTGGACGAGATTGTTAATTTCCATTTTCAATTAAGAGACACGGAGAGGGAGTACGATATCGGTTTTGAGACAAGGGCTTAATCAACGATGCCAACGTTTGCCGCAGTTGACATAGGCGCGAACTCCGTCCGGCTGAAAATTGCCGCATTAAACCGCCGCCGACTGGAGACTATCTGGGAAGACCGCGAAGTTACGCGCCTTGGCGAATCGGTGTTCCGCGCGGGATTGCTCGATCCCCGCGCGATGGAACAGACAGTCAAGGTGCTGCGACGCTTCCATCGGGCGGTGCAGCAGCATGGGGCGGACCGGGTACAGGTGGTGGCTACCAGTGCACTGCGCGATGCACGGAATGGGAATGCGTTCCTGCAATGGGTGCGGGCCGCGACCGGGTGGAACTGCGAGGTCATCTCGGGGCTGGAAGAAGGCCGCCTGATTCATCTCGGCGTAATGGCCGGCAGCCGCATCAAGACGTCGCCGATGCTGTTGATTGATTTGGGGGGCGGCAGTTGCGAGCTGACGATCTCGGTGAAAGAGAACATCGAGAAAATCGTGAGTCTGCCGCTGGGAGCGGTGCGACTGACGCGAGAGTTCCTGCAGCATGATCCGCCGAAGAAGAAAGAGCTGAAAGAGCTGCGAGCGTTTGTGGCAGAAGAGATCGGGCGGGTCGAAAAGGAGATGCTGCGCGCCAAGGTGAAGCTGACGGTCGCCACTTCGGGCACACCGGCGGCGCTTTCGGACATGTGGGCGGCGCACGAGCACAAGAAAACCAGCGTCGTTTCCCGCACAGGATTACTTGAATTAGCGCACCAGTTGAGCCGGATGACGCTAGCGCAGCGGCGCCAGGTGCCAGGCGTGGGTACGCGGCGGGCGGAAATCATCATCGCCGGAGCCGTTGTATTTTCAGAGCTTCTTACCAGGTTGAAGCTGACGAGCTTCCGGTACCTGCCGCTGGGATTGCGCGATGGACTGCTGGCGCAGATGGCGGCGGAACACGATCAGCGGAAGGATTTGCGGACGAGAATCGCGCATGAACGCGAGCGGTCCGTGTATGACCTCGGAACGCATTTTGGGATCGATCATCGTCATGCCGAGCGAGTCCGTGAGCATATATTGCGGCTGTTCCATGCGCTGAAGCAGATCCACGGGTTGCCGTCGCAGTACGAGCAATGGTTGTCGGCCGCGGCGATGGTGCAGGAGGTGGGAGCGTTCATCAACCGCACGGGGAGGCATCGGCATTCGTATTACGTGATTGCTCACTCGGAGATTTTCGGCTACACCGTGCAGCAGCGGAGGCTAATTGCGGCGATTACGCGGTACGTTGGAAAATCGCGGCCGACGCTTGATTCGCGTCCGGTGCGAGTGCTGGATCCGCAGGACCGTCCACTACTGCCGCGAGCGGTGTTACTGCTGCGGATGGCGCGCGCACTGGAACAAGGCAGGCGCGGGGCGGTAAAGGGGATCAGGACACGAGTGGAAAGCGACCGCGTGCTGCTGGCGGTGGACGAGAAATCTACCGGCGCAGAGCTGGAGATCTGGGCGTTGCGGAGAGAGCGGGCTTATTTCCGCGAAGTTTTCGGAAGGGACTTGGTGTGCGCTGAGCCGTAGAGAGCGCGTGCAAGCTTGGGCGTAATCATCCAATTCAGCACCGATCGTTTGGGGCTGTAGTCGACGCGCGCGATCCCACCTTTTTTCAGTTCAATCGATTTGCGAGAGCCGCCGTGAGTGACGATCTGACTGACGAACTCGGTGAGGTTGGGGTTGTGCCCGACCACCATGATCGCCTCGAACTTCGCGCAAGAGGTGAGCAAATCGCGGAACTCCTCGAATGTGGCGGAGGGGCGGAGAGTGTCACTGACCTGGAGCTTTCCGCCGAAATCGATGTCATTGCCAACGAGGGACGCAGTCTGCATAGCGCGCTTCAGCGGACTGGTGATGATCTGGTCGACCTGAACGTCGAGAGCAGCTAGGAGCGCGCCCACGTAGCGGCATTGGAGCACGCCGTCCTTGTCGAGGGGACGCTTCTCGTCTTTGACGGGGTCGGTGCGTTTTTCTCCGGCGTTCGCATGGCGCAAGAAATAGATAATCATCGATATTTACCTGGCGCGGGCGCGGCTTCGAGTACGGCGGACCGCCTTGTGTTCGGTTTCGGCGGGGATAGCGTCAATCGACTTCTTGCCCTCCGCCACTGCGATAAGAAAATCCTGGGCGCCGAAAGGTTGTGCGCTGCGCCCGCGCGGATGATGGAGAGCGTAGCTTCCGTCGGCGTGAAGAATGCGTGCCTTGAGATTGTCCGCCAGATAGGGCGAAAGAATCTCGTGGCGGATGCGATCGCGAAGGAGTGTATCGCGAATCGGGAAAAGGACCTCGACGCGTTCGTAGAGGTTGCGAGGCATCCAGTCGGCGCTGCCGAGGTAGGTTTCGGGCGTGCCGCCGTTTTCGAAGTAGAAAATGCGCGAGTGCTCGAGGAAACGATCAACGATGCTGCGGACGCGGATGTTGTCGCTGAGGCCGCGCACCCCGGGTCGAAGCGTGCAAATGCCGCGCACTATAAGGTCGATTTGGACCCCCGCACGTGAGGCTTCGTAGAGTTCCTGGATCACGTCCTTGTCGAGGAGCGAATTCATCTTCGCGATGATGCGGGCCGGGCGACGGTCGCGCGCGTTGTCGGCTTCGCGGCGGATGAGACCGGCGATGCGTTCGGCCATCTCGAGCGGCGCGACCAGCAGTGGATCGTAGCTGGACTGCTCGGAGTAGGCGGTGAGGAAGTTGAAGACGCGGTGCACCGCTGTCGTAATGTCCTCGTTGGCGGTCATGAGGCTGATGTCGGTGTAGAACTGCGCGGTGATGGGATTGTAGTTGCCGGTGCCGAGATGGACGTAACGGCGGATGACGCCGTCGGGATCTTTGCGGGCGATGAGTGCGAGTTTGCAGTGCGTCTTGAGGCCGACGAGACCGTGGAAGACCTGCACACCGGCGTCTTCGAGGGTGCGCGCCCAGCGGATGTTGGATGCTTCGTCGAAACGGGCCTTCACTTCGATGACGGTGGTGACTTCCTTGCTGGCGGCGGCCTCGACCAGAGCATCGATGATGGGCGATTTTTCGTTGGTGCGATAAAGCGTTTGCTTGATGGAGAGAACGCGCGGATCTTCGGCGGCGGTCTCGACGAAGGAGACCACAGGGTCGTAGGAGTCGAAGGGATGGTGCAGGAGGACGTCGCGCTGACGCAGAGCCTCCCAGACGTCGCTGGCGCCCTTCGGGAGAGCCCACTCGCGGGCGATGAAGGGCTTGAACTTCAGATCGGGACGGTCGGTCTCGCTGTAGAGGTGCATGAGGCGAGAAAGATTCACCGGACCGTGGGCCTTGAAGACCTGCCACTCGTCGATTTCGAAAATTTCTCTGAGGCGCTCGGTAATCTCGGGGCCGGCATCGGCTTCGATCTCGAGACGTACGGCGTCGCCGCGACGACGGTTGTGGAGCTCGGTGCGCACCGATTCGAGCAGGTTGCGAGATTCTTCTTCCTGCACGTAAAGGTTGCTGTTGCGGGTGATACGGAAAGAACCCTGGGCGATGATGTCGTAGCCGCGGTACATGCGGGCGGTGTGCAATTCGACGAGATCGGCGAGGGCGATGTAATCGTCGGTGCCTTCCTGGCTGGGCAGCTTGATGAGACGAGGGAGCGCGCGAGGAACGGTGACCACGCCCATGTAGGATTCGCTGGCCCGACGGCGACGACGCAGCAGTAATGCCTGGCAAAGGGCTTTGTTAATCACGCGCGGGAACGGGTGTGCGGGGTCAACAGTGACTGGCGTGAGGAGCGGGTCCAGTTCCTGGAGGCAATAGTGCTCAACGAATTCGCGGGCCTGGCCATCGAGCTCTTCGAGGGTGAGGACGCGGACGCCGTGCTCGGCGAGTTGAGGACGCAGGGAGTGGTTCCAGCAGGTGTACTGGTTGGCGCCGAAGTCCTGGAGGGCGACGGCGAGGCGGTCTCGTTCCATGGCGGGAGTGAGACCGTCGGGAGCGGCATCGGCGTAGCCATCTTCGATGCGCTGGAGGAGGCTGGAGACCCGTATCTCGAAGAATTCATCGAGGTTGCTGGCTGTAATGGCGAGGAATTTCACCCTTTCGAGCAGGGGGTTGTTCTGGTCGTCGGCTTCTTCGAGGACACGGGAATTGAACTGCAGCCAGGAGAGCTCGCGGTTGAAGTAGTTCGTCGATCTTGCCAGAGAAGTGGTCACGGCGTGGCGGGATTGTAGCCATCCATTATGACGATTGTATGAATCGGGGACAAGCGACGGGGCAAGAAGGTGGCAAATTGGGAGCTGCAAGAAAACACCCCGGCGTTTCAGAGCACCGGGGTGCGTTTCGGCCTTGAACTGGAGCGCCAGGGCAGGTGGAGATCCAGAGGATGGCCGAACCTAGGAGGCCGAAGCCTACTTGTTGGACGGCACTAAAGCGGCGACGTAAACGGTCGTTTGCCGTAAAAGTGGGACGACTCTGCGCTGAAATCACTATGCGCCGCCGTTACCTCCGTGAATCTGGATGCTGCCGTTTACATTGCTGAGCTCAACCCGGGTTGCGCCGGAACCGAGCGTGGTGTCGAGGTCTGAACCCACAAAACCCTTGTGAATCGGCAGATTGAAGTCGCTGCTGATGCTGCCGCTGACGGTGCTGGCGCTGAGGTGAGCGTCGGCATTCTTGGGCATCGCAAGTTCGACCCGACCGTTGACGCTGGAAAGCTTCACGTGATGGGAGCTCAGCATATTTACGAGCTCGCTGGTGACGGTGCCGTTGACGGTGGTGAGTTCGACGTCGCCAGAAAGAGCTTTGCCGGAGACGGCACCGTTGACAGAAGAGCCGCGGACATCGCCTTTGACGCCGGTGATCTCGAGGCGGCCGTTGACGAGCTCGATTTTATCGAGTCGAGCATTGCGCGGCACTTTGAGCGTGTATTCGACGGTTGCCGGATTGTGGTTGGTGAAATGCTCGGGGTAATGGGTTTCAATGCGGATGCGGGAATCGCAGGCGTCGACGCGGATCTCCGCTTCTTTGAGTTTCTCTTCTGAGTTGGCGGTCTTCACGGCGTCGAGTTGGACCTGGTTCTGGTCCCAAGCGGTGATCTGGACGTCGCCATTGATGTTGCTGAGGGAGACGACGATGTTGGAGCTGGCGGGATAAGTCTTGTGGAATTCGTCGCGGTAGGGCGCGGCGGCTGCCGGCAGCGCAGCGGCAAGGACGACCAGAAGTGAGGCGGCCACGAGGGCGGCGTTTCGAGCAATTTGCTTCATAAATCTCCCTTCGAAATAGACATGGGTTGACCTGATCAAGGTATACGAAGAGTTTCGTGGTTTGGTTCCAAAAGAGCGGTGTTTGTCCCAGAAATGAGTGTTCGGAAATGGACGGAACGCGGGATCCTTCGAGTCAGCGCACGGCGTGAGCTCGGCTTAGGAGGAGAAGCTAATCTTTTAACTGGAAGCGGATGAGGTGGTAGAAGGCGGCGACGCCGTCGGTCCAGTTGATCTTCTTGCCTTCGGCGTAGGTGCGGCCGTGGTAGACGATGGGGACTTCGTAGATACGGGCTTTGAGCTTGGCGAGCTTTACGGTGAGCTCAGTCTCGAAGCTGAAGCGGTCGCTCTTGAGGTTGAGGCGGTTGAAAAGATCGCGGGTCAAAATTTTGTAGCAGGCGGTGACGTCGTTGAGCGCCAGGCCGGTAAGCATGTTGCAGGTGATGGAGAAGCAGCGGTTCAGCACGTAACGGTAGAAGCGGGGGACACGGTGGGATCCGTAATGGAAGCGATTGCCGAAGACCGCGTCGGCGTGGCCGTCGAGGAGCGGCTTGAGTAGGGCCGGGTAATCGGCGGGATCGTATTCGAGGTCGGCGTCTTGCATGAGGACGAGTTCGCCGGAGCAGTGCTCGAGGGCGGTGCGAACGCCTGCGCCTTTGCCTTTGTTCACTTCGTGAAGAATGACTTTGCAAGTGATGCCTTGCTCACCGAAGAGCGTGGGAAGGTCGGCTTGCTGGAGGAACTCACGGGTGCCGTCGGTGGAGAAGTCGTCGACAATAACCATTTCTTTGTGCAGCTGGCCGATGGGCTGCTGGGCGACGGCATTGAGCAACTGCATGACGGTACGGCGTTCGTTATAGACGGGGATGATGATGGAGAGGGTGGTGTAAATGGGCGGAGCGGCGCCGATGGTTTCGGTGCTAGCTTCGGGCACGCTGCGGCGGGCCGTCTCCGGTTGGGTTTGCGAGACCAAAAATACCCCCAAGATCAATATGACCGGATCTAACGGATGCCGGTAGCGAGGATGCGGGAACGTTATATAGTAAACCGCGGGATAGAAAATCAGAAGGCTGGCAAAGAGCCAGATGGCGTGAATACGGCGGCGAATCGCGAGAAATAAGCCCCACCAGCCCAGCACCGACGTGGCGAGAAAGAGCGAATTTTTCGTCTGCTCGAGATACGGGATCTTCGATAAGCGCGGAAGCCCATTCCAGAAATAAATGAAACGCCGGAGCGTGAGTACGGCGAAACGACGCTTGTGGGCCTTGATCCAGGCGACGGTGTTTTTCTGCGTCTGGGCGACATAGGCAGCTTCGCCCATCTCCTTGTACTTCTGGTATTCGATGACTCCCTGAGTGGGGTGAGCGAGCGCGACCCATATGCCCTCGGCGATGTCGTTGTTGCCGCAGTGCAGTTCGACGCCGAAATTCCCGCGCAACTCTAGAGGCTTATGGAATACGAGGTAGTTGCGGATGAGCCAGGGGGAGAGAACCGCGATGAAAACGATCGCACTAACCACGGCTTGCGGGAACCATGTCTTACGGCGCTTATGCAGTTGATAAACCAGCCATAGACCGGAGAAGGGCAGGAAGGAGCCCATCGCGGTGTTAGAGAGCGCGGCGAAGCCCCAGACGGCGCCGAAGCCGATCCAGCGAAGGTAGCGGTTGTCGCCTTCCATCTTCAGCGTCATGAGCAGGACGACGGTGAGAAGAAAGGTGGAAAGGCTTGTCTCCCAGATCCAACGAACAGCCCAATATGCGATGTAAGGCAGCAATGCCCAGATCCACCCGGACCAGACCGCAATCGTCTCGTTGAACATTCGCTGGGCAATGCGGTAGACGGTCCAGGCGGTGAGGGCGGAGAACAAGCTATTAAAGGTGAGGAGAGCGAACGAAGCGGCGTGGGAATAGATGCCGAAGAGCTTGAAAGCCGCAGCGACGACGTAGGGATAGATCGGCGCGGCCCAGGCGGTGGGGCCAGTGTCGCCATAGAAGGGCGATGAGAAGCCGTGGCCGGTGGCGATGTTGTAGGCGATGCGGCCGATTTCCCATCCGAAGCTGAAGTTTTCGTCGTTGGTGCGGAAACGGTAGGAGTGCGCGATGACGATGTAGGCGACCCGCAAAACGAAGGCAATGATGACCATGGCCGCCGGAGAGTGAGTCCAGCGATCTTCGGGTGCGATCACGGCGTTACGGACGGGAGGGGCAGAGGTACTCATTCGATCTTTCTTTTGTACTGGATAGCGGGGGTTGCGGGCAAATAGCGGGAACATCCCCGCCGTATTGCCAACACCGGCCGATAAGTAGAGGGTACCCAGGGCGAGCGTGTGCGGGGGATCACTACAGGGCTGTGATGGGCGTCACCGACCGGTGCGACATAAGTTCGTAAGGTGATGGTGGGGTTAGAAGCCCAAAAGATTCGAGCGCCGCTTTTGAGACGGGATTCCGCCGGGCGCCGCGTGAGGAGAAAAGGAAGAATGGCACACGTAATAGTTGATACCTGTCAGAAGGACATGCTCTGCATTGATTCGTGCCCTAGCGACGCGATCCATCCGTTGAAAGACGAGCCGCAGTGGGAAGCGGAGCCCCAGCTTTATATCCATCCGGAAGAGTGCATGGATTGCGGGGCGTGTATTGCGACGTGCCCAACGAATTCGATTTACCTGGCGGAAGAAGTTCCGGCGGACAAGCAGGAGTTCGTTGCGAAGAACGCCGCTTACTACGGCAAGTAGGCAGTTCGGCCTCATTCATACTTACTAAGAAGGACCCGCGGCGTGGGGCGTCGCGGGTCCTTCTTTGCGTTATTGCTGGTTAAGAAACTCTGCAACTTTGACGTAGAGATCGATAGCTTCGAGGAGTTCGTTCTTGTCGATGAACTCGCGGGGGGTGTGGGCGACGTGGATAGAGCCCGGGCCGAGCAGGACTGGGTCGCCCCAATTGCTGAGGCGGGGGATGTCGGTGGTGAATTTGGCGGTCATGATCGGGATGCCGGGGACGGTGCGGAGCTTCACGAATGGGATTTCGAGGGCGTACTCGCAACTGCAGTCGGGAGCGACGGCTCTTTCGATGTCGCGGCGAAGTTGGTCGCTGGGACCTACGAGGCGGTAGAGAAGCTGGGCGCTTGCTTTATCGGGAATGACGTTTGGCGCGCGGCCGCCTTCGATCATGCCGATGTTCACGGTACACGGGCCGACTTTGGGATTATTGGGAAGCTCGATCTTGCGCAGGCGTTCGAGAGCGCTAAGGAGTTTTTCGATGGCGGAGTCGCCGAGCTCGGGATAAGCGCTGTGGGCCATCTTGCCTTCGGCGATGACATTTACGCGAAGCGCACCCTTGGAGGCGACCCCGATGCGGTTGTCGGTGGGCTCGCCGTTGATGAGGAATTTGGAGCCGGGAGCGTGCTGGTTGGCGACGTACGCGCCCTGGCTGTCGCGCTCTTCGCCTACGACGAAGAGTAGACCGGGATGAATTTCCTTGGCATGAAGACGTTCGGCGGCGGCGATTTGGGCAGCGATGATGCCCTTGGCATCACAGGCGCCGCGTCCGTAAATCTTGGCGTCGTCTTCCGAGGATGGAATCCACGGAGGAACGACGTCCATGTGGGTAGAGAAAACGACCTTGGGATGTGCGTGGTCCGGCGAGGTTGCCCAGACGTTGAAACGATCTTCTTCGACGGGCATGCGCAAAGTTTTGTAGCCGAGAGCGCTGAGCTGGTTGAAGAGCACGTCGCCGACCGCGCGTTCATTGCCTGTAATGGATTCAACGTCTATGAGTTGGCGGGTGAGGGCAAAGACATCTACGGGCATGAGGCGAGGATACAAGGCCGCGGCTACGAGATAAAGCACCGGGCCAGCAACCTGCATCCTACTTTGTGCCATGGGAAAGAACTGGGCATTTCTGCTGCTGCTGACGATCGCAGGCGTCATTTACGGGATCATCGGAGTGCCGTGGGCAAACGCTTTCGGACACTGGTGGATCTCGGTAATTTTCTATGGGGCGCTGGTGTTGGCAGCGGTGTATTGCCGTTGTAATCCGGAGCCGATCCATTCCAAGATTTTCCATCGGAAAATCCGGCGCACACCGCAGAGCCTTTGACCTGGCGGGGTACACTGGAAACAAATGACCGTTCACTCCACTCCTGGAGCGCAGATTCGCTCATTTTTTTTGGAAGGGAAAGCTGGCCGACTTGAAGCGTTGCTGAACGCTGGAAAGCCGGAGGCGCGATATTCGGCGCTGGTCTGCCATCCGCACCCACTGTTCGGCGGGACCATGCATAACAAAGTTGTGTACAACGCCATGAAGGCCCTCAACGGCTTCGGGTTCCCGGTGCTGCGCTTTAACTTCCGCGGTGCGGATCTGAGCGAGGGGACACACGACTACGGACAGGGGGAACGCGACGACGTGCAGAGTGCGTTGGACTGGTTGAAAGCGGAGTTTCAAAAACCGGTGATCTTCGCAGGCTTTTCGTTTGGCGCGGCGGTTGGATTGCGGGCGGCGTGTCCTGACCCGAATGTTGAGGCGCTGATTTCGCTGGGAACTCCGGTGGCGGCGGAGGGACGTTCGTACACGTATGAGTTCCTGCACGATTGCAAGAAGCCGAAACTCTTTGTGAGCGGGGACCGCGACCAGTTTGGCCCCGCGGAGAAGCTCTATGAGGTGACGGCGCAGGCGGCGGAGCCGAAGCGGTTTGTCCTGGTGCACAATGCGGATCACTTTTTTGGCGGTCAACTCGAGGCGATGCGGTCGGCGATCGAGTTCTGGATACGCGGCACGGTGCTGCACGAGGGCTGAACGGCGGGAGCAACAACTCGTAATCTCTATATAATGTGTGGCTTATGGCGAACCCCTACGAGGGGCGGGTGGCAGCGGGCTCGTCTGCGGATTTGCGCAGCGTGGCCCGGGGAATTTTCAGCCACGCGCTGACGGAGTCGAGCATACGGAAGGCGTTCGACCGGCATGTGCAGCTTGATCGCGGGATCCTGCGGGTGGGCGAGGACCTGTTCGACCTGGGATCTTTCTCGCGGATTTTCGTGGTGTCGATGGGCAAGGCTGCGCACACGATGGTCGAGGCGCTGGTGACGCAACTCGGCGCTGGAGTGACTGGCATCGTGGCGTGCTCCAGCGATCCGGTATCGCAAGTATTCGGCTTCCGCTATTACCGCGGCGGACATCCCATTCCTAATCATGATTCGGTGCGGGCGGGCGATGCGATCCTGAAGTCGCTGGCGACGCATGCATCCCGCTCACTTGTTTTGTATCTCATCAGCGGGGGCGCGTCGGCGATCGTAGAGAAGCCGTTTGATGAGCGCATCTCGCTGGAAGATCTGATCGCGACTTACAAGGTGCTGGTGCACTCGGGAGCGCCGATCCGGGAGATCAATGCGGTGCGTAAACATCTGTCGGCCACCAAGGGCGGGCGGCTGGCGAGAGTCGCAGCGCCGGCCCAGCAGGTGTCGATCATGGTCTCGGATGTCCCGGAGGGTGCGATGGACTCGCTGGCATCGGGTCCGACAATGCCGGATACGACGAGCATCGAAGAATGCTACGACATCATTAAGAAACACAAGCTGCTGAAGCAATTTCCGGCTTCTGTGCGCGAGATCTTCGATCGTGGACTCCTGGAAGAGACGCCTAAACATGGCGACACGGCATTCGACCGTTCAAGATTCTGGACAATTCTCTCGAACGAAACGGCTCGCAAGAATGCGGTAGCCAAGGCCGCGATGGACGGGTTCGCGGTGGAGGTGGATAACACTTGCGACGATTGGAATTACACGGACGCGGCGGATTACCTGTTGAAGCGGTTACGGGACCTGCGGAAGGGGGTGTCGCGGGTGTGCGTGATCTCGGGCGGCGAAGTGACCGTGAAGGTGACCGGAGAGGCGGGCATCGGTGGACGCAACCAGCAGTTCGCGCTTTACTGCGCGAGCAAGATCGCCGGGGAGCAGATAACGGTGATAAGTGCCGGGACCGACGGAATTGACGGCAACAGCCCGGCGGCCGGCGGAGTTGTGGACGGAAGCACGGTGGAGCGCGCGGCGGCTTTGGGATTGGCGCTGCCTCGTGCGCTGAAGCACTTCGACGCGTTTCCGCTGCTGGAGGCGCTGGGGGATGTCGTTGTGACTGGTCCGACGGGAAACAACATCCGAGACCTCAGAATTTTGCTGGCGTACTGACGCAGCCGCTACTCTTTCGCTTCTTTTCCGAAAATTTTGGTCTTGCCCTCTTCAAGGATCAGGACTTGGCGGAGGATAGCTTTTGCTTCCGCATCGGCGAGGAGACGGTCGATGGGTTCTTCCATTGGCTCATGAGAGAGACGGAAAGTTCCGTAGTGCATGGGGATCATGCAGTGCGCTTTGAGGTCGATGAATGCTTGGACGGCATCTTCGGGGCTAGTGTGGACGTTGCGGAAGGATTCGGGCTGATAGGCGCCGATAGGGAGTAGGGCAATCTTGGGATGCAAGCGGCGGCCGATTTCGCGGAAGCCGTCGAAGTAGGCGGTATCGCCCGAATGGTAGACGGAATGCTGTCCGGCTTTGAGGACGAAGCCACCGTAGCCGCGGTGCATGTCGCGAATGATGCGGGCGCCCCAGTGGCGCGAAGGTGTATGGGTAATTTCGAGCGCGCCGAATTTCGCGCTCTGCCACCAATCCATCTCAATGACGCGATCCACCCCGAGATCGGCGACGAGATCGCCGACGTTGCGCGGAACGACGATGGTCGGCCGCTTACCGAACTTGCGAAAGTTGGAACGGGCTATGGCACGCAGCGACGGGCGGTGGAGATGGTCGAAGTGGGCGTGCGAGACCAGAATGAGGTCGACGCACGGGAGATCGGCGATACGCACTCCCGCACGGCGCAGGCGCTTCAGGACAAATATCCAGGGGGCATAGTTGGGGTCGATAACGACGTTCTTACCGCCCAACTGGACGAGGAAGCTGGAGTGTCCAATAAAGGTGATGCCGAGCTCACTCGATTTCGCGGAGATCGGTTTATGGGCGACACCGGTGCGCTTTGTCATTGCCGAGTGGCGCACCAGCTTTCCAAACTGTTTTGCTTTCTTACGGAGAGTAATCTTCCTCATGAACGCTAATTATTAGACGCAGGCAAGGGTATTCGCGATGCGGCAGGGTTGCAACTGGAGCAACGCGGCGATCCGGTAGCGGAAGTGGCATCGCGATACTCTGGATGAGAACAGGTTTTCAACACGGATGTGGAAAACATTGTGGAAAAGCAGGGACAAATTCACGAACGAGCAACAATGATGCGGAGCTGACCATGTTGCACCATTGTGGGTGCGAGGAGCTCTGAAAGTTTCGAAACGGAAACGAAGGATGGATGTTAGGTGCGCGAAGTGAAAGTGCGACTTGACAGATTACTCGTAGAACGAGCGTTGGCGCCTTCTCGCGAGAGAGCGCAAGCGATGATTCTTGCCGGCCGAGTGCTGGTGAATGAACAGAAGGTCGAGAAGGCGGGAGCGAACGTGAATGTGGAGGCGACGATCCGACTGCTCGGCGACGATTTGCGATATGTAGGACGCGGAGGACTGAAGCTTGAGAGAGCTCTGGTGCATTGGAAGATCGATGTTAAAGGGCGCTCCTGTATGGACGTCGGAGCGTCGACGGGCGGGTTCACAGATTGTTTCCTGCAACACGGGGCGGAACAAGTGATCGCAGTGGACACCGGCTTTGGACAAATCGACGCAAAACTGCGAGCCGATGAGCGAGTGCACTTGCTGGAGCGCACGAACGCGCGTTACCTTACGCGCGAGCAAGTGAGTGGGGCTTCCCGAGGCGGCGTGCTGCCGGATTTGGCGGCCATGGATGTGTCGTTTATCTCTGCTACACTCGTGCTTCCGGCGGTGGTCGCCGTTCTCGCGGGCGCGCCAAGAGCGCGGAAAGAGCTGGTAGTGCTGGTTAAGCCGCAGTTCGAGGTGGGCCGCGGGAACATTGGAAAAGGGGGAATCGTGCGCGATGAAAGTGCGCAAGTCGCCGCAGTGGAGAAGGTGCGCGAGTGCGTGGTATCGCTGGGAGCGCACCGAACCGACGTGATCGAATCCCCCATCACGGGCGCTGAAGGCAATCGCGAGTTCCTACTGTACTGCGAACTATGACGACAAAAGCAATCGCGATTCTATCGAAGCCGTCGAAGCCGGAGCTGAGCGAGTTGATCCCGCAGCTTACGACGTGGCTGGAGGAGCATGGTCGCGAAGTGCTGCTCGATAAGCAGAGCGCATCGTACGTGGCGGGTGCGCCCGGAGTTGAGCGCTCGCAAGTGGCGGCCCGCGATCCGGAATTTGCGATCGTGCTGGGTGGCGATGGAACGCTGCTCTCCGCCGCAAGAGCATTGGCGGCAGCTAACATTCCGATCCTCGCGGTCAACCTTGGTTCGTTGGGATTCCTGACGGAGGTCCCACTGAACGATATGTACAGCACGCTGGAGAAGGTGCTGGCGTGCACGTGCCCGACGGATGAGCGAACGATGATTGCGTGCGACCTCATCCGGGATGGCGAGGTGATCCACTCTTATACCTCGCTGAACGATGTGGTGGTAAACAAAAGTGCAATAGCGCGACTGGTGGGATTCGATCTGTCGATCGATGGCCGGCAGTCGTTCACGTTGAAGGCGGATGGCGTGATTGTTGCGACGCCCACTGGATCGACAGCGTACTCGCTGGCGGCGGGAGGACCGGTATTGATGCCGGCAGTGCAGAGTTTCCTGCTCACGCCGGTCTGTCCGCACTCGCTGACGCATCGCCCGGTGGTGGTGCCGGAATCAGCAGCGATATCCATCGTGGTGCGAAGCAATGGGGAGGCGGCGTTTCTCACTATCGATGGGCAAGTGGGCCAGCCTTTGAAAGATGGCGACCAGGTGGTGTGCCGGAAGGCTGCGCACGCGGTGAAGTTGTTACAGACGAAGCAATCGTTCTTCCAGGTGCTAAGAGAGAAATTGAAGTGGGGCGAGCGCGAGTGAAGTTTCAATCCAAAGGAAAACCCCGCCCTATCGCCAAACGCGGGCGTTAGGGACGGGGCGCCAAAGCAAAGCTATTTCTTCTTCTTGCTGTCGTCGTTCGGAACGACTTGCAGGTTGTTTTTCACCTCGAAGATACCGGGGACTCCGTTGGCACGGATGCCTGCCATGTCCTTGTCAGCCTGGCTATCAACCACGCCTTCAAGGCTCACGTGCCCATTCTTCACAATGATGCGGATGGGCTTAATGACGCCGAGGTCATATTTCTGAAGCGCTGGAAATCCATAGATGGCGCGGAATTCCGCGATGCGGATGCGATCGTCCATGGGAGACGGAGGCAGGGTTTCAATCTGGTTGTTCACTGCGGTGACGCCTTCAATGTGCTTGACCGCATTCTCCGCGTCGGACTTAAGCACGGGTCGAACCACCGCTCCGTTCAATGTGACAGTGCTGCCATTCACTTGGTAGGTGATGATGTCGAACACGCCATAGTAGGGAAGCATGAGCAGTTCATGCCGGACTTCGCGGACAATACGTGCTTCGGCGTTTGGCGACACCTCGCTGGGTGAGACCTGCTGTGACTGGGCGGGCAACAGCACTGCGCAGAACAGCAGGAAAACGAGCGCGACTGCATTTCTCATCGGCTTTCCTCCAGTTCGTTCGATGCGGTAGGGGGCTAGCCCGTTTCCATGAATGGGCGGAGCGCTAAGGGCCGGGATTTACAGGGGTCGGGCGAAGAACTAACATCTTTGGGTTATGCCAGTTGATACCGAAACATCTGTCTATACGCCCGTCAAAGCACCCCGCGGCAATTCCATTACCTGCAAGAGCTGGCAGCAGGAAGCTGCCATGCGGATGATCATGAACAACCTCGACGAAGAGGTGGCGGAGCGTCCGCGGGACCTGGTTGTGTATGGTGGCACAGGCCGCGCCGCGCGCAGCTGGGAGTGCTTCCATGCGATCGTCAATTCGCTGAAGTCGCTCGATAACGACGAGACTTTGCTGGTGCAATCAGGTAAGCCAGTGGGGATCTTTCGCACGCACGAATACGCACCGCGGGTGTTGATTTGCAACTCGAACCTGGTGGGACATTGGTCGAACTGGGAGAAGTTCAACGAGTTGGAGCGCGCCGGGCTGACGATGTACGGCCAGATGACTGCCGGCTCGTGGATTTATATCGGGTCGCAGGGAATCATCCAGGGGACGTTTGAAACGTTTGCTGCTGCCGGGGAAAAGCACTTTGGTGGCGAACTCGAAGGCAAGCTCATTGTGAGCGGCGGGATGGGAGGCATGGGTGGCGCCCAGCCATTGGCGGCGACGATGACGGGTGCGTGCTTCCTTGGGATTGACGTGGATCCGGAGCGGATCAAGAAGCGGCTGAAGACGGGTTACTGCGACTTCATGGTGAACACGCTGGACGAGGCGCTGCGCATCTTGAAGAACGCGGTGCGGAAGAAGGAGAACATTTCCGTCGGATTGGTGGGAAATTGCGCGGATGTGATTCCGGAACTGGCGGAACGTGGTGTGGTGCCGGATATTCTCACGGACCAGACGTCGGCACACGATCCGCTGAATGGCTATGTGCCGAATGGGATGTCGCTGGAAGCAGCGCTGGAGCTGCGGAAGAGCGATCCGCATACATACAACGAGCACTCGCTGGACTCGATGGCGCGCCACGTGGAGGGCATGCTGAAGCTGCAGAAGATGGGCGCGGTGACGTTCGATTATGGAAACAATATTCGGACGTTTGCGCATCAGCGGGGCGTGGCGAATGCGTATGACTTCCCGGGATTTGTGCCGGCTTATATACGTCCGCTATTCTGCGAGGGACGCGGGCCGTTCCGTTGGGTGGCGCTGTCGGGCGAGCCTTCGGACATTCACGTGACGGACGAATTGATCCTGCAAATGTATCCGCAGAACAAAATTTTGAGCCGGTGGATTGACCTGGCGCGTAAGCGGATCAAGTTCCAAGGGCTGCCTTCGCGGATTTGCTGGCTCGGTTATGGCGAGCGAGCCGAGTTCGGGCTGGCGATCAATGATCTCGTCAAGAAGGGAAAGATCAAGGCGCCGATCGTGATTGGGCGCGATCACCTCGATTGCGGATCTGTGGCGTCGCCATTTCGCGAAACGGAAGCGATGAAGGATGGCAGCGATGCGATTGCCGATTGGCCGCTGCTGAATGCGTTGCTTAACACGGCGAGCGGAGCATCGTGGGTGTCGATCCATAACGGCGGCGGCGTGGGCATTGGGTATTCGCAGCATGCCGGGCAGGTGACCGTGGCGGACGGAACTGACGCGATGGCGAAGCGCATTGAGCGCGTGCTAACGAATGATCCAGGGATCGGCGTGGCACGTCACGTGGACGCGGGGTACGACGAGGCGAAGAGCTTCGCGAAGGCCAAGAGTGTGAAGATTCCGATGGAAGGGTGAACCTGGCACACCGTCTCGTGAAGCCTACGGCAATTTTTCTGCGAAATATTGGGCAGTTGCTCACGCTGCGCGGCGATGCGAAGGCGCGCCGTGGTGCGGCTTTGCGGGAACTCGGGATCATTGAAGATGGGGCAGTGCTGCTGCGAGATGGAAAGATTGCGGCGGTGGGCGGCACACGAGAGGTGGTGCGCTCGCTCAAAAAAGACAAAGAAAAAATTCAGGAAGTGGATTGTCGCGGGAAAATCGTGTTGCCGGGATTTGTGGACTCTCATACGCATCCGGTATTTTCGGCTCCGCGATTGATCGATTTTGAGAAGCGTACGGCCGGCGCCGATTACGATGAAATTGCGGAGGCGGGCGGTGGAATTCGCGCGAGTATCCGCGGAGTACGAGAGGCGTCGCGAGCGGCGTTGACTGCAGCCGTGCTTCGGGCTTTTGAGGAGATGGCATCCCATGGGACGACGACGATCGAGGCGAAGTCAGGATACGGGCTCGATTTTGCTTCGGAGATTAAGTCGCTGGAGGCGATCCGTGCGGCGGCGAGGAAGTTTCCTGGGACGGTGGTCGCAACCTTGCTGGGAGCCCATACGGTGCCGCCGGAGCATCGCGGCGATCCGGAAAAGTATGTGCGAATGGTCTGCGGGGAGATGATTCCTGAAGTCGCGCGGAAAAAGCTGGCGGAGTATGTGGACGTGTTCTGCGAGCGCGGCGCGTTTACGCCGGAGCAATCGGAACGAATCTTGCGGACAGCGAAGGAGCATGGGATGGCGGTGAGGGCGCATGTGAACCAGTTAACAGAAGTGGATCTGAGCCGCTTCCACGAGTTTGCACCCGCTTCCTACGATCACATGGACCACGTAAGCGATGGCGATATTGCGAGGCTGGCGAAGTCGGAAACTGTCGCGACGCTGTTGCCGGCGGCGAATTATTTTCTTGGACTAAAAGACTTTCCTCCGGCGCGCAAGATGATTGAGTCGGGGTTGGCAGTAGCGCTCGCTACCGACTACAACCCCGGCACCGCACCAACCACGAGCATGCCGTTCGTTCTGTCGGTGGCGTGCACGCATATGAAGATGACGCCGGCAGAGGCGATTGTTGCGGCCACGATGAACGGCGCTTGCGCCTTGCGTTTTCAGGATCGTAAGGGCAGCATCGAGATCGGAAAGGACGCCGACCTGGCGATCTTTGACGCGAGCGACTATCGGGAGGTCCCTTACTGGTTCGGGGTGAATCGCTGCTCATCGGTGTTCATTAGCGGACAGTTGCACTCGTAACGAACTTTCCGAAATTCGCCCCCGTATAGGACAATCAAGTAAAGCTCTGGCCTACTCCGTGTGGGGACCGCTTATCCAATTGTTAGCTTCAAAAGGATCGATGAAAAAACTACTGTGTAGTCTTGTGCTCTTCCTGTCTTGTTATTGCTCTGCGCAACGCCTTCCAAGCAACGTGGTTCCCGATCATTACAACCTGAAGTTCACGCCGGACTTTGCCAGCAACACGTTTGCGGGAAATGAAACGATCGACGTCCACGTTTTGCAGCCGACGAAGACGATCGTGCTGGATGCGGTGGAGATCAAGTTCAACAAGGTCAGCGTAACGAGCGGCGGGAAGCACTTGACTGCTGATGTCACGCCGAACGGTGATAAGGAATCGGTGACGTTGGCGCTCTCCAGCGAAGTCGCGCCGGGGGCGGCGAGCATTCAGATTGAATATGTGGGGCAACTGAACGACAAGCTGCGTGGGATGTATCGCAGCGAATCGAATAATAGAAAGTACGTGATCACGCAGTTCGAAGCGGTGGACGCACGGGTGGCGTTCCCGTCGTTCGACGAGCCTGCCTACAAGGCGACGTTCGACATTACGGCCGTGGTGGACAACGACGATACCGCGATCTCGAATGGCCGCATCGTGAGCGACCAACCGGGTCCGTCCGGCAAACACACCATCAAGTTCTCGAGCACGCCGAAGATGTCGACGTATCTCGTGGCGCTGACGGTCGGCGATTGGAAGTGTGTTTCTGGTGAACAGGATGGAATTGCGCTACGGGTGTGCGCGACTCCGGGCCGCGAAGAGCAAGGGAAGTTCGCTCTGGAGGCGACGAAGGCAATCCTGCATTACTACAACCAGTATTTCGCGATCAAATATCCGTACGGGAAGCTGGATCAGATTGCGGCACCGGATTTCGAAGCGGGTGCGATGGAAAACACGGCGACGATCATCTACCGCGAAGCCGATTTGCTGCTCGACGAGAAGACCGCGTCGATCAATGCGGAGAAGAACGTTGCCGGAGTGATCGCGCACGAAATGGCGCACCAATGGTTTGGCGACCTGGTGACGATGAAATGGTGGAACGACATTTGGCTGAATGAAGGTTTCGCCACCTGGATGAGTTCGAAGCCGGTCGCGGCATGGAAGCCGGAGTGGAAGATCGAAGAAGACGATGTGCTCGGCACCGCGGAAGCCCTTAACACGGATTCGGTGAAGAACACGCGGCCGATTCGACAGAAAGCAGAAAGCCGGACAGAGATCAACTCGCTGTTCGACGGCATTGCTTACGGCAAAACGGCCGCAGTACTGCGGATGCTGGAGAGCTATCTCGGGCCGGAGGAATTTCGCAAAGGCGTAAACCTCTATCTCGAATCGCACAAATATTCCAACGCGACGGCCGAGGACTTCTGGAATGCGATGACGAAGGCGACCGGCAAGCCGGTGGACAAAATCATGCCGACGTTCGTCACCGAGCCGGGCGCGCCGTACGTGGCGATTGAGGCGAAGTGTGAAAACGGCGAGACGGTAGGAACGCTTGCGCAACGGCGGTTTTATGCGTCGGCGAAGCTGATGCAGGCGCCTGCGGATGAGCAAGAGTGGCAGATCCCGGTGTGCATGAGCGAGATCGGAGGGAAAAAGTCGTCATGCGACCTGGTGACGCAGAAGCAGCAGAATTTCAAATTCAAAGGCTGTGGACAGGGCGTGTTCGGAAATGTGAATGGGGCAGGATTCTATCGGTACAGCTTTGATCAGGCCGTTCTGAATTTGCCTGACTTTAAGGTGCAGGAACTCTCGGAGCCCGACCAGGTATCGATCGTGGGCGATGAAGCGGCACTTCTGGGGGCGGGTCAAGAGCACATCCAGAGCCTGATGGCGCTGATGAAGAAATTCAGTGGCGTGGAATCTGCGAGCGCGGTGGGCGAGATTGGCGAACAGCTCGCATACGCTCGCGATTTCCTGGTGACGGATGCGGACCGTGCCCAGTTCCAGACATGGGTGCGGGATGTATTCAAGCCGACAATGGCGGAAGTCGGCTATGCCACGAAGGCGACGGACACTCCGGATGAACGCAATCTTCGCGCGACGCTGATTGGTGTTCTCGGCGATATCGGCGAAGACCCGGATACGATCGAATTCGCGCGTAAGACGGTGCAGAACTACATGCGGACCGGCGATCCAGGCGATCCGACGCTGCTTGGGCCGTGCTTCGGAGTGGCGGCGGCACACGGGGACGCGGCGTTGTATGACGCGTTTCTCGCGAAGCTGAAAAACGCGAGCAAAGACCCAACGTCGTATTACCACTACTTCAATTCGCTGGCGCGGTTCCGCGATCCGGCATTGTTGAAGCGAACAATGGAGTGGGCACTGGGACCGGACGTCCGCAACCAGGACCTGTTCATCATGTTCGGCGTTTTGCGGAACCAGTACGGCCAACAGATGGCGTGGGACTTTGTGCGCGAGCACTTCAACGACATTGTGAAGAAGGCGGGGGAGAGCCTGAATGGTGCGCAATACGCCTACTTCGCGGTCGGGGTGTTCTGCGACCCGAAGCACCGCGCCGAGGCACAGGAGTTCCTGAACCAGCACGCGGTACCAGGAATGGAGCGGGTTGGACTGGAGCAGATGGAGCGCGTGGACCAGTGCATTGAATTCCGTCAGCGAGAGGAGCCGAACCTAGCGAGCTATCTCGCTCAACAAGGCGGGAAGTGATCAAGTTTGATTGAAGGGGAGCGGCCTGCGGGCCGCTTTTCTGTTTGGGTGCGGAGTTGGAGGCAGCGAGTTTTGCCTGTTATAATTTGTGTGTTCGCGGCAGAAGTCGTTAGCAATTCCATCCCAACGTGCCGCGCCGAACGCTCAGTGGCCAGGTAGCTCAGCTGGTAGAGCAGCGGACTGAAAATCCGCGTGTCGGCGGTTCAATTCCGTCCCTGGCCACCATCTCCTTCTCTTCACAGGCATAACATCAAGCGCTCGCGATAAACGCGGAAAACCGAGCGCGCATCGCTATACTGGCGTCGCCAGAGAGCGCTGAGGCTTGCGGAAGCGAAGGCGCGCGCCCGGCAGGAAAAGTGGAGCAGTTCTCTTATATGTCTACGAAGCACCTGTTATTCGTCGTGATGATCTTGACTCTTCCCACCTCAAATCTCTTTAGCCAACAAGGAATTGAAAAGGTCAAAGGCGGAAATGAGGAAGACGAAAAAACTGCCGTCGCTCATGTCGAAAACGAGTGGCTCGATGCTCTGAACAAGGCTGATGTAAATGCGATTGCTGAAATTCTGGCCGAGGATTTCTCCCGCCCCGCTCCAGACTCAGGCCAGTTTGTGAACAAGCGGGATTTGCTCGGTTACTACCGAGCGCATCTTTCTCCCCTGACGTCAGGCCAAAAGCGAATCGAAGGAATGACGGTCACTTTGTATGGATCGACAGCCCTTGCAAGAGGAGTGCTCACCTCGGCGAATTCGGGTGGTCAGATTATTCGCAAGCTGCTGTTTACCGACGTGTTTGTGAAACGCGCGGGAAAATGGCAGGCGATTTCGGCGCAGGAGAACGTTGTACCACTCACTCAAGTACCGACTCATTGATCCTCAGCGCGGCGTTTTGCCTTCAATCTAAATGACGCAAAAAGGGCGGCCATAGGGCGCCCTTTCGTACAACATGTGCGCGATCAGAAGCTGAGTCGCAAGCTGAATTGCATGGTTCTCGGCAGCGCGAAAAATTCCAGTGAGGTGATCTGGCCGGCCGACGCGCTATCGACGTTGTTGTTGGGGAGTCCACGATTGGGGTGGTTGAAGACGTTGAAGGTTTGCCACGCGAAGTTCAGATTTGTCTTCTCCGTGAACCTGAAGGTTTTCGACAGGCCCCAGTCGGCGTCCCAATAGGCTGGTCCGCGGAGCGAGTTGCGTCCCGCATTTCCCTCCTGGAACGGAAAGAGAGTTTGGAACTCCGCAAGAGGCATAAAGGCTGCCGGATTGTAGGAACCCGAGGGAGCGTCGACGGCAGGATTGGAGATCTCCTCAGCGCGCAGCGAATAAGTGGAGTTCAGCGAGGAGTTGTTGGAGTACACCGGCGTGTACGGACGTCCGCTGTAGATGGTTGTCATCCCGGTGAACTGCCAACCTCCGAGCACGTTCTGAGCGAAGCCGTTGGCATTACCCAGCAGCGGCATGCCTTTGCCAATCGGTAACTGGACGACGTGGCCCAGAGTGAAGGCGTTCGTGCGATCAAATCCAGCGGGACCGTACTGCGACTGGATGTCAAACGGGCCATACTCGGCAGAGTTGTCGCCGTAATTTAGCACCTTCGACCACGTGTACTGGCTGGTCAGTGAGTAGAACGCTGACATCCGTTTTTCCGCGCTTACCTGCAGGCTGTTGTAATTCGAGCTGAAGCAATTGCAGAAAGTGGTGATGCTCTGGGTGTATCCGTTGGTGGCGTAATACGGACGGTTGAAGTCCGAGTTGCCCGGTCCAGGCACAGGATCGTTGGCGTCGATGAAGCTGTAGAGATGTCTCGCTACGTCGCCAACATAAGCGAGTTGCAGAGAGAGATTGTTGCCGAACTCATGCTGAATGGCGAGGTTGTACATATCGACGTAGCCCTGTTTGCGATCCGTGGGAATGCCGGTGGCGCTCACGCCCATGGGAAGCGGCAGCAGGCCGGACGACGGAATGACTGGGGTGACCGGCGCCGGAGGTCCAGCAGCAAGCGTAAACGGCAGTGATCCTCCGACGGGCGCCGCCAAATCCTGGGTGTAGTCGACTGGATAGTTGTGGCTGATCTGGATGCTGAAGAAGTTGGGGAAGAAGCTGCGTCCATAACCCGCGCGAATCACCGTATTCGGATCGAGCTGATAGGCGATTCCGATGCGAGGAGCAAAGTTGTTATAGCGATTGTTGATGTTGGTGTAACGGTCTACGTTTCCATAGCCCGCAACCATCAGCTGCCCGGTGGCAAAGTTGAAGTTCGCGCCGTCGTCGGTGTTCGCATAAGGCGCGGTGTAAAGCTCCCAGCGCACTCCCATCGAGAGGGTTAATTTCGGCGTAACGCGCCAGCGGTCCTGTACGAAGGCGAAGACGTCCTGTTCATGTTCCGTGGGATTGCCCAGGAATTCCCAGCGCTGGAAGGTGTTGGGCAATCCGAGGAGGAACGACTCGAAGGCATCGGCACTGGTTCCATACGGAGTCGCAGTTCCCGCCTGAAAGGTATAGACGCCACGCCGGCTTGTGTCGCTGGAACTACGGTAATTGACATCCCAGCGGTAATCGCCACCCCACTTGAGCTCATGATTTCCAAATTGCTTTGTCATGGTCGGCGAAAGTTGGTAGAGCTGCTCCTGTTCGTGCAGCGGAGCATTGGTGTTGATTGAGGTACCGAACTGGAAGCCGCTTGACTGAAATCCAGGGATAGAGCCGCCGCTCAGCTTTGTTCCACTGAAGATGAAGTTCGGAATTCCGCCAGTATCGGCGTTCCCGAGATTAATTCCGCCCAGTCCAGCCGTGCTCGCCGTGGATGAACCGTAATCGGTGGGCAAAACGTCAATGCCGTAACGGAAGTAGCTGAAACGGATGTTGCCAAGTAGCGACGAGCTGAACACGTGGTTCAGGTTCACTGCGCCGTTGTGGTTCTGTCCGGTTGATATGCCGGTCTCGAATGTCGGGTAGACGGAGGGTCCGCCCGCCACCGGTCCGAATACGCTGGGCGTATTGATGTTCGATCCGAAGTAGTCATAGCGGAAGAACATGCGAGTGTTGTTGGTAAGGTAGTAATCCACTCGGCCGTCGTACTGGTTTGTGTCGAATTTAACCGAGCCGGTACCGAGGTAAAAGGGAACGCCACCCACCGTAGTATTTGGTAACGGGATCAGCGCGAGCAGGTTCGCCGCCTGAGCGTTGATAGCGCCGGACGGGAGTACCGGTCCGCCCAGCGCGGAGAGGTCGCCGCCGCGCTCAGCCATAGTCGGATCGCTGGTGAGGAAACCCGAACCGATGCGTTGACGCTGGCCCTGGTAGGTGAAGAAGAAGAACAGCTTGTCTTTCTTGATGGGCCCGCCGATGGATCCGCCGAACTGGTTGAAGCGCAGAGGTTGCTGTGCTGTGCCCGCTGGTTCGGTGTACGGATTGCGAGCGTCAAACCAGTTATTGCGAAGGAACTCGAACACGTCGCCATGCAACTGGTTGGTGCCTGACTTGGTGGTGTATTCCACGAAGCCGCCGGCTGCGCGGCCGAACTCCGCGTCGTAGTTGCTGGTGGTGATCTTCATCTGATCCAGCGAATCCGCTGGAGGGTTTACCACTTCGATGCCGAGCACGGCATCCATATCGTCGGCTCCGTCGATCTGCCGGTTCGAGAACCCGAACAGCAATCCATCAACGTTGTTTGCCTGCCCACCCTGCGGATTTTCGTTCGCTGCGATGTCGTAGGTATTGCGAATCTCGCCGGGAGCCAGCAACTCCAGTTGAGTCACGTTTTGACTGAGGGTTGGGATGGCGGTGAGGTCAGCCGCGGGAAGCGTCGTGCTTATTTCAGCGCGGTCGGTATCCAGAACCGGGGCGACGTTCGCTTCGACGGTCACCGTCTGTTGCGTGTTACCGAGAGGAAGGGTGATGTCGGTGCGAGTTTCGCGATCGACATTCACGATGATGTTTTTCTGGTCAACTGCCTTGAACCCCGGTGCCGCCACATGGAGGTTATAGCGTCCGTTTGGCAGTTGGTTTCGGACGTACCAACCCGACGCATTGGAGGTCAGGCTGAAAGAGGTACCTCGATCCGCATCGGTGATGGTGACGTTGGCATTCGGTACCACTGCACCTGTTGGATCGGTAATTGTCCCCGCGACCGCTCCTGAAGTTGCTTGCGCAGAGAGTTGCAGACTGCAAACCAAGAAGAGGACAAAAGCTAAAGCGAACTTTACGACAAGAATCCCGGGCCGAGTGTTTCTGACGTTCACGACAGCACTCCTTTGAGAGTGCAAGGATGAAAGCGTCTCCGCAATCGTTGGCTGGGTTGCCGGAATCGTGAGAGTTCCGGAATCCAGCCGCTCACGATGCGTGGGATGAATCGCCCGCGCTAGTGAACGATTTGTTGCTTCTCGAAGAAGATCAGTTCTGAGCTCTGCGGTTGAATGAGGTGAACTCTCAAGCCGCTGGTCATGAGATCGCGGCCGGTGCTTTCTATATCTGGTGAAGACCCGTCTTGAAAGTGAACGCGATAGATGGCGGACGCCGTGAGTCCTCTGAGGCGGAAGAGATGTTCGTCATCTTGGCCTGAGCCGCGGAAGGCGAAGACCACACCGCGACTTTCATCAGGCCGAACGTACTGTATCCCGTCCCAGCGAATTCCATCGGGACGATCGGCGACATGGTAAAGATCGGCGTTGCGAATCAGCGGACGGATGCGAATCTTGTACAGCTCGATTTCCATGCGCGCGGCTTTGTGCTCTTCGGCTGACCACGCACTCGTGTCCTGCATCACGGTGAGCCAACCCATCATTCCGCTACGCAACATGTAGCGGAAATTGTCCAGGCTGTGCACAGGCCACTTCTCGATGTAACACTCGAGCATGGCGGGCGGCAACACCCATGAGGCGTCGTAAAACGCACGACGATTGGAGAGCGGGTCGTAGGTATCGGTGATCGAGAAGTAGTCTCCGTGCGCTGCCGATCCGAAATCGACCATGCGGCCGCCGTCGTTACAGATCTCCAGCAGCAGGTTGGGATGAGTTTGCCGCAGATGCTCGTAGAGGGCGTAGTAGGCGCGCGTGGCGCGATAGCTGACCTCGGTTGAGTTTGTACTAAAGGCGAATAGGGAACCGGAGTCCCACTGGATGACGAGATTGTAGCGGTCGGGCGGGTGGTGGGGGTGATCGTTGCGAACACAGCCCTCGGCCACAACGTAACCATCGTGCTCCAGCATGTCGAGGTGAAAGTCGGAAACGACTTCGTCGAGTTTGTCGCTCACCCAATGGGCAGCTTCCGGTGCTCCGATATCGATCGTTTGTCCTTTGTAGGCCTCGGGCTTCCAATTCTTCGGCAGATCGGTCACAAGCCAGTCGTACACTTTGGGGTCGCGGACGTTCAGCGCACCGGGAGCGTCGCTATTGCCCGCCTGTGCCCAATCCATCCATAAGCCGAACTTGAGCCCGGCGCGGTGCGCCTCATCAGCGACTGCGGACAGCCCGCGCGGAAACTTCTTCGGGTCCGGCACCCAGTCTCCGATGGAACGGAACCAGCCCGCGTCGAGGTGGAACATTTCCAGACCTAGTTCTTTGGAATCGCGGATCATGCGGTCGGCGACATTTTCGTTGATGTCGACGCCCGAGCCCCAACTGTTATTCGTGGTGTACGGATAGCGTTCATCAGCCCAGGTCTCGCGAGAGCCCAGCACCTCGCGTACCCACCGGCGAAGCGTGTTGCCCGCCGTTTCCGCATCGCCATCGAAGGCGGCGATAAATGCCGTCGGGGACTCGAAGGTCTTGCCGGGAGCCAAAGTGAAACGAAACGGGCCAGGGGTTGGATTCAGCCCGATGGAGGCCTGCACTCGCGAGCCACGCATCTCGACGTTGAATTTCATGCGCCCGCTAAACTCCGCTCCCATGTAAATGCCGGAATGGGTGCGATCGTCTTCAATGAGGGTCCAAGGAATGATCTCGCGAGGCAGGTCGGGGATGGGATGTGCGTAGGTGGAGGAGTAGCCCGACCAACGATAGCGCGATGTGAGCTTCACAAAGTGAGTGCCCTCGGGGCTCGGAGAGTCAGCGCCTTTTTCCACGTAGAGTTGCTGAAGTGACGCCTGTCTGGTCGGCGGCCGCAGAAGAAGAGCCAGGCTCTCTTGGCGCGGCAGGGTGACGGGTCGGGTGTCCAGGTTCTCGATACGAATTCGGTGCTCGACAGGGCCACTGGCTGCGCGCAATTCCCATTCCCAGGTGAGTCGCAGCTTCGGGTCTTCCGAGAGGTAGACGTAACGGATGGTTCCGGATGTTCGCGTGGACTCCGCGGGTGTGAACTTCCAGCTCAGATGACGCGAAACGTCTGCAACGAACACGTCGGGAACAAGCGCTTCCGACTCCACGTTCTTCCAGAGGCTTCCATTTGTCGTGCGCAGCGCTGCGAGCTGCGGGGATCCACGCAGGTTGGCAACGCACACTGTTGACTCTCTGGTGGAGATGCAGTCTCCAGGTTGTGCTAAGCAAGCAGACGGCAACAGGAGAGCACAGGCCAGCAGCGCACTATGCCGAACACGCATGCAGGTATCGTAAGCCAAGGAGGGGAGGGAGGCGGCCTCCGCGGGGACTACAATCGGCTGCGGCGACGCGGTTGGGCTGGCCACGAATTATGCGTCACCGGCATCTCACCGCATTTTCTGAGAGTTCCATGTCGTTACGGTGGAATCGAAATTTTTTTCCGGCGCTCCTCTGTTTCTTCCTTTCGGCTCTGGCTCCGCTGTGGGCGGCGCAGAGTTTGGGAGTACCGCGTTTCGAACTCTCCAATCCTGAGTTGACGATCCGTCAGCCAGTGCAGCCGGAGAAGCCTTTCAGTGTTACAGGGGAGAGCGGCGCCATTCTCGGCGCCCAGGATGGGACGTTTGAACTGTGGCAGTTTCCGATCAAGCTCCTATCGCATCTCCACCTGCTTGCGCAAGTAGCCGATTATCCGGTGATTATCGACGTGAATTCCTGTGCGGCGCGGTTGGAAAAAACTCCGGACCACACCACGATCGTTTATTCGCACGCCGCTTTCACGATCAAACAGCATATGTTCGTGCCTCGTTCCGCGGACGGACGGATGCTCGCCGCAGTCGTGCTCTTCGAGATCTCCGCGGTGCGTCCTCTGACGTTGACGATCCAGTTCGAGCCAGTTTTGCAGCGCATGTGGCCAGCCCTGAACCCGGGGCGTCCAGCGGCGCAATGGGTTCATAGCGAGAGCACGGGAGCTTACTGGCTCGCTACCGACGACCCTCATCTGAGCGCCATGGTCGCGATGCCGGGCAGTAGCCCGGGCTTACTTGCGCCGTACCAGGAGCGGCCGAAGGATTACCCTCTTGAGTTCAAGGTAGCGTTTGATCCCAAGCGCGATGCGAACGTCTACTTTCCGTTGGTGACTATCCTGTCGCTGGAGAAGCAGGGACCCGAGGTTCGCCAGCAGCTGCTCGAAGAATCCAGCAGGCTCATGCGTCAGCTGCCGGAGCTCTACGAAACGACTCGGCAATATTATGAGCACTTCTTCGAAAGCCGGCTCTACGCGGAGACTCCCGACAAGCGCTTCGACCAGGCACTGAGATGGGCGGAAATTTCCGTCGACGACTTGAAGGTTCCGCGCGGTAAGGAAACGGGCCTGATCGCCGGAGTGTATACCTCAGGAGACTCAGACCGGCCTGGATTCGGCTGGTACTTCGGACGAGACGCGTTGTGGAGCCTGTACGCAGTGCATAGCTATGGAGACTTCGACCTCGCGAGGAAAGCACTCGCGTTCCTGATCGCAAGACAACGCGCCGATGGCAAGATCATGCATGAATATTCCCAAAGCGCAGATCATGTGGACTGGCAGAATTTTGGCTACGAGTATGCGGCCGCCGACTCCACGCCGCTATTTGTGATGGCGATGGAAGACTATCTACGCACGAGCGGCGACATCGAGTTCGTGCGAGATAACTGGCAGTCAGTGCGACGGGCGTATGAGTTCACACGGACACATGATTCCGATGGAGACGGGATTTATGACAACAGCGAAGGAACCGGCTGGGTCGAGTCCTGGATTCCGTCTATGCCGAAGCAGGAGCTGTACCTGGCTTCGCTCGATCAGCAGTCGTGCGCAGCGATGGCGCGGATGGCAGCCGCGCTCGGAGATTCCACGGTGGCCGAAGGTGCAGAAAAACAGGCCGAGTTGATCCGCGACAAGCTGCGCGCCTATCGTGGTTCCGACGGCTTCTACGCTTTCAGTCGCAACCCCGGTGGCAGTTATGATCGTACCCGCACTGTCTTTCCAAGCGTTGCGTGGTGGGCCGGGGATCTCTTCCTGCCGGAAGCCGACGCGACGCTGGATTCGTACGCTGTTAGCGATCTCTCGGCTGACTGGGGATTGCGAGCGGTGGCCCAGAGCCAGCCGATCTATGATCCGCTGAGCTACCACCAGGGTTCCGTGTGGCCCCTGTTTACCGGATGGGCCACGATGGCGGAGTTTCGTACCGGGCGCTCGCTCGCCGGCTACCAGCACTTGCAAGAGACCATGGACCTGACATGGGAGTCAGACCCGGGGAACATCACTGAGTTACTGTCTGGCGCGTTCTACGAGCCGTTTGGACGCAGCACCGCGCACCAACTCTGGTCGTCAGCCATGGTGATCACTCCGGCGATACGTGGGCTGTTTGGCGTGGAAGCCGATGTGCCGCACCACCGACTGCGTATCGCCCCGCAGTTCCCAGCGGATTGGACTGGCGCCACATTGCATAACGTTCCCTTTGGCGATCAGAAGCTGGAGATTCAGTTCGAGCGCCACGGCCGCGAGATGCGCGCGACGGTGAACGCGAAAGAAAGCCTCGCGCTTTGCTTGACCTCAGCCAATCTCATCCCGGCGCAGCCTTGCAACGACAAGCCTTCCCGGCAACACACGATCAGCCTCGCGCTTCCGGAGGTGGAGCTTTTGCTGCCGCACATTCCGGCCACTGAAGGAGATGGAGACCGTGCGCCACGGATCGTGCATCTGCAGTCTTTGCCTCGGAAAATTTCGCTGGAGCTGGAGTTGCCGGCGGGCAGCACGGCGCTGCTGTTCATTCACTCGAATCTCGTCAAAATACCCGCGTTTACGGTGCAGGGCGCGAAGATCGAGAACGGTAATTTGTTGGTGAGGGCTCCGGATGGGAGCGGGTACCAACAGCAGAGCGTCGAGCTGCGTTGGTAAGTACGGTTCGATAACCCGCTCGAGGGGTCTACGATCGGCGAAAACACGGCGATTAGGCCTGAAGAGCATCCGGCGGTAACAGCGATGCGCCAAACGGCGCTAACCCGGGTGAACGCAAGCTTCTATCGTGACGCGACCCGGTTGTTTGTTTCTTCCGAGAGTCGACGAGCCAGGCGGCGCATACGAATTGCGCTGGTAAGAACTTCTATTTTGTTAAAAATCGATCAAATTTTGCCGCTGTCTTTTCAGTAACTCTCTGCTACTATGGCTCACCATTTCGAACCCTTGAACGCGCCAAAGTCTACCTTTCACGACATCCTCCTCCAAGGACGTGGCGCAAGGTTTGCGACCACGCATGCTCCTCGAAAACGTCGGACAACTCGTCTTTTGGCTGGTCATACTCGTTGTAACTCTTAACATCGTCTTCCTGTTTTTCCTGGTGCGCAGACGAATCATTCGGAAGCGTTTCTTCCAGATGAAGGACGCGGCGCGCGAACGCTATCGCGACGCGGTTGAGGCATTTGCGCTCGGCCAGGCGACTGGGCCGCACATCATGGAAAGCTTTCGCGATGCGCGGTCGCCAGCGGAACGCGAGGTGCTCAGTGAGTTGTTATTCGCGGCAGCAACGTTGCAGAACAGCCAGCGCATCTCGGATGTGTTGTACCAGATCGGGTTCATCGAGCGCTGGTCGCGCCAAGCGTTCGGCCGAGCGACGACGAAAGAGCTGCTAGGCGTATTCGAGGGGAAGAAGGTCGAAAAGAAGACGAAACAATGGTCTGCGGCGCTGCGCCCGCTGAACCGAACCCGGATCATGGCGGTGGGCCGTTCGCAAGCGGTACACAACCTGGCGCGACTCTACCCGAAGTATGCGGCGGTGTTCCTGGCGGCGGCGCTGGGCGATCCTGCGCCACAGGTGCGACGGGCGGCCGTCGAAGGCATGGGCAAGGCGCGCGACCCCGAACTGGCGCCTCTGATGGTAGAGGAGCTACGGCTGGCGATCAACGAGGGAAGCGACGTGTCGCTTCGCAGCCTCAAGGCGGCGCTGGTGCGCTTCCGGTTGGAAGACGTCGAGGCATTCCTTCCATATCTTTCCGATAAACATCCGCGCTGCCGGTTCTTCGTGGTGGACGCGCTGCGGCAGATTTGCGACAAGGCAGCTCTCAAGTCACGACTGACAAAGAACGATTTTTCGCCGGCACTTTACCGCGCGCTGCTCCAGCAATGTCAGTTCGACGAGTTCGCAGACGTGCGCGCGCGCAGTAGTTACATCGTGCGCTATTTTCGCGACCAGAATGCGGTCGATATGCTGCGCAACCTGATGAAGGACAAAAACGAATTCGTCCGCCTGCACAGCGTCCGTGCAGCGGCGGATCGTTACTACGTGGACCTTCTGCCCGATGTCGTGGCGCGACTCACGGACGAGCGTTGGCTGGTGCGCGAGGCGGCGGTGCAAACGCTGCGCGCAATGGGGTCGAAGGGGCGCGATGCGCTGTTCCAGTTCTTCATCGCCTGCGACGACAAGTTTGCCGCCGAACAAGCGTGCGATGAATTCCAGCGACGCGGGGTGATTCCCGAATTGCTGGAGAGCATGGCGGCGGGCGGTAATGACGGCCTGATGGCGGAAAACGTGGCGCGAAAGATCGCGGCAATGGGCAAGACGTCGCTCCTGGTTTCTCAGATTACGAGTAGCGATTCATTTGCCGTGCAGGTGGCATTGCTGGATACGTTGGCCATCAATCCGAGCAACGAGTTTGTGTCAGTGCTGAACATGCTGAGCCAGGAAGACTCCGGGCAGATTGCATCGAAGGCGCGGCAGGTGTTGAGCCGCATTGAATCGGGCAGCAATCTCCGGTTCGGCAGCGAAGTCAAGAGGAAGGAGCAATCCTCCGGTGCATAGTGCATTGTTGAAGTTCCTGGACTACGCAAACCTGATCATCCTGATTTACTTCATCGTGGCGAACGCAATGTATACGCTGCTAACGGCCATATCGCTGTATGCGGTGACCCTGCACTCACGCTTTGCGTCACACACGAGCTACGACGACATCGCGGAATCGCCGGCGACTCCTCCGATTACGTTGATCGTGCCCGCATATAACGAGCAGGAGGTGATCGCGAACACGGTAAACGCACTGCTGAAGTTGGAATATCCGGAAAAAGAAATCATCGTGGTGGATGACGGCTCGACAGACGAAACGCTGCCTCGCCTCATCGCGGAATTCAAACTTCAACGAATGGACTTGATCTACCGCGAGAAACTTCCCGGGAAGGCGCCATGGGGATTCTTCATGAATCCGGAAGTGCCGAACCTCCTCGTGCTGGCGAAGGAGAACGGTGGGAAACCGAGCGCGCTGAATACCGGATTGAATATGTGTCGTACGCCGTACTTCTGCACGGTGGATGCGGACTCCATCGTGGAGCGCAAAGCCTTGCTGCGCTTGATGGCGCCGATCATGCATTCGAGTGTTAATACGATTGTGAGCGGTGGCTTGGTCCGCATCGTGAACGGCTGCACAGTCGTCAATGGCGAAGTAACCGACATCGGGTTGCCGGGAACGTGGATCGAGCGCTGCCAAGTGGTTGAATACATCCGGACCTTCCTGTTTGGACGTCCGGGTTGGAACTTCCTGAAGGGCAATTTCATTACCTCGGGTGCCTTTTGTTTGCTGCACAGCGAATCGGTAGTGATGGCCGGGGGGTTCGGGCAGGACACGGTTACGGAAGATGTCGACATTATTGCGACGCTACACACCTTCTACGAGAAAAAGAATTGGAAGTCGCAGATGGTGTTTACGACAGACCCGGTTTGCTGGACCGAGTGCCCGAAACAGTTCAAGATGCTGGCCCGTCAGCGACGGCGTTGGCAACTGGGGTTGGTGCAAACCGTATTCAAGCACGATCGGCTGATCTTCAACTGGAAACAAGGACGCCTTGGCATGTTGAGCATGCCGTTCCACGCGTTCGTCGAGGCGTTCGGGTCGGTGGTGGAGACGGGAGCATTGTTCATCCTGCCGCTATCCCTATTCGTGGGCGCGATGCCACTTTCGCTGTTCCTTTTAATTATGTTCCTGGCGATCGGCTACGGAACGCTGCTTTCGATCGCATCAGTATTTCTCGCGGAAACTACGATCCGGCGCTATCCGAAGGTTTCGGAGATGTTCACACTGGTGTTCTATGCGTTCCTGGAGAACTTCGGATACCGCCAACTGCTGAGCGCGATTCGGGCACAAGGGGTACTGCAGTTCCTGCTCGGCAAGCGGAGTTGGGAAGTGGTAGCGCACAAGGGGGCAGAGGCCTGAGATGGCACGACGGAAATTCTGGTTGTTCAATCGAGTCGTGGCAGGGTTGATCGTCTTCATGATTGCGACTGCCCTCTGGGAGTTCGAGTGGAAGCCGCAGTACCGGCCCTATTACGAAGATGGCGTACGCCTGTATGAAAAAGGACAGTATCAGCAGGCGCAGGGAGCCTTCGATCGGGCTTACGGTATTTCACCCAACGCGGTGGATGTGATCGTGATGCAGGGTTGGAATAACCTGAAGCTCGGCCGCTTCGACGAAGCCCGTTACTATTTCACGCGCGCATTGCGCATCGACCCGCGAACGGAAGAAGCGCAGATCGGATTGTCATTCGTAACTTTAGAGACCGGGCACGGCGAGATGGATTCCGCAGCTCTTTCGGAGATCCTCAGCAAGCGCAAGGACTCGCCCGATGTCATGCTTTTGCTGGCGCAGGCGGAGGAGAAGCAAGGAGACTACTTCCAGGCTGCACAGATCTTCTCGCACCTGCAAGGCAACAGGCAGTATGGCAGAGAAGCCCAGGAAGCATTACAAGACATCTTTGGGTTGAAGGGCACAAACGATTCACCCATTCAGCAACTCCAGCCAGTTCAGCGCCCAGCACAGTTTGACATCGCATGGCGCGCGAACGGAACGTCGATGCAGTCCCGCGCCCAGGCGGGCGGTTGGAGCGATACATATCTGGAAGGCGTCGATTTGGGCGCCGCTGCGCCTGGATATCGCCCGAACTCATTGCCGAACGATGTTTCGATCTATTCCGAGTGGCTGAAAGACGCCTCGCAACTCAACGCGAACACGTTACGCGTCTATACGTTGCTTCCACCGGCGTTCTATCGCGCGTTTCAGCATTTTGTGAAGGGCGGCGGAAATCTGTCGCTGGTCCAACAGATTTGGGTCGATGACCCGTCGCACCAGAATCTTTTTGATTCCGGCTTTGAAGAGGCAACAAAGGGAGAGATTCGGCGTGTGGTGGACGCGATGCATGGCCGCGGCCTGCTGCCGCCGAGCCATTTCCGCGGAAGTGGTGTTTACGAGTTCAACATCGCCGACCACGTCAGCGGGTTCATTATCGGCAAGGACCTAGATCCGCAGGTGGTGACGCGGACGAACGTCCTGAACGCCGGACGGCGCGCCTACAACGGCAAGTACCTCTCGGTGAATTTGGCCACCCCGACGGAAGTTTGGCTGGTGGAGATGGCCGATTATCTCTTCGATTACGAAACCAGCACGTACAACTCGCAGCATCCGGTAGCGATGGTAAGTGGACCGGCTCCGGATCCCTCTGCGAACGTCCTTTTGGAAGGCAAGATCAAGCCGACCGAGCAGTGCGTTGCGGGGATCTTCGCAGCGTACCCCGCATACCCGTTTTATCCCGACTACATGGAGAAGAACTCGCGGTTTTCGAAGGCGGCCGATAAGAGCGGGGCAAACCCGGTGTATGGGTTCGTGAAGGAAGTGCGTGCCCACCTGTCGGTTCCCTACGTGGTAGGCGAGTACGGGATTTCAACGACGATGGAGCCACGTCACTTGGTGGCTTCCGGATGGAACCAGGGCGGTTACAGCGATCGGGATCAAGCAGAAGCCCTGGTGCGGCTCACGCGTTCGCTGCGCGATGCGGGCTCCGCGGGAGGCTTTGTATTTGAGCTGGCGGATGAGTGGTACCGCCAAGGCGGCGTTAATGGCGGGTTCACATCGCCGCCTGACAGCGCAACCCTGTCGATGAACGATCTTGATCCGGCAAAGGGGTACGGATTGATCGGATACCGGACGAGCAAATCGCAGTTGTTCAGCGGCGACCCAGCGGCATGGGAGAAAGAAAAAAAGATCGAAGGCTCCGGCTCGGCACCGCAGGGAGACGAAAAGTTTGCCGGCGAGCAGAGCTTGAAATCACTTGAGGTCGCGGGAGATGAGGGCTATCTCTACCTGCGGCTTCAGGTGGCGTGCCTCGATTGCGTTGGGACGCAACACACGGGGAAACTGCATTTCGAAGCGGCGGACTATGCGGTGGCGCTGAAGACGCTGCCTGGCAATTTCGGGATCAAGAACCTGCCATTTGGAAACGTGGAGTTGCTGGAGGGAGCGAATTTCTTGCTGGTGTTGCGCGGACCGGGACAAAGCGCGTTGCTGGTAGCTGATAACTTCAGTCCGTTCCAGTTGGCGCCGCGTCCGGATGACCCCAACCGCAAGCAACTGGTGCCTCGAAGGGGCTTCACGCCAGGGCTTTTGGCGAACGGATCATTCATCGCGATGGTGGAAGAGGACGAGCAGGAACAATTGCCCTATGGATCCGGGGATCCTTCGGCAGCGGATTATGACTCGCGGGCGCAGTGGTACGCGGACGTGAAGCATAGCGCCGTGCTGGTGCGGATTCCGTGGGCGCGCCTGCTGATCACGGATCCATCGTCAATGATGAGTTTTGTGGGCTTTGATCGAGGCGGAGGCATACGCACTACCACAACGACGGGAGTGGATGTGGCAGCGTTCGCACTCACGCCGAAGGGCAATGGCGAACTCAAGGATATGACGGTGGCGCAAGAACTGCCGGCGAACGGCGTGCCTCCGGAATTCACATGGGAGAAGTGGAATTCGGTGAAAGTTGAGCCGTTCCGTAAAGAGGCATTTACGGCGATCTCGCAGGAATTTGCGCGCAGTAAGCCGACGAAATCAGCCGGCAAGAAAGCGGAGAAACCGTCAGCCGGCACATCGCAGGGAGCAAAGTGAAATGATCAAGAAAACGAGCAGAGCCTGGGGGAGGCCGATCGCAACTTTGCTTTCTCTGCTGTTGCTCTTGGGAGTCACGGCGTTCGCCGCCGATGAGGTGGCCCGCGCGCGGGCTCTGGCATTCCAAGGGCCGGAACATCGGCAGGAGGCGCTTCAGTTGCTGGAAGAGCGGCTCAAGGCGATGCCGGACGATGGCGATGCGCTCACGCTCTACGGCACAATCTTGTCGTGGGAGGGCCGATACAACGAAGGACGTGCGGCGTTGCAAAAAGTATTGGACCGGAACCCGGATCACTCCGATGCGCTACCGGCGATGATCAACCTGGAATTATGGTCTGATCATCCACAAGTAGCGGAAGAGTTGGCACGTGGCGCGCTGCAACGCCATCCGGGCAATGTACAAATGTTGTTGTTCCTGGCCCGGGCGCAACGGAACGAGAATCATGCACACGATGCAGCCGCGACGCTCGATACGCTCTTACAGGTGGAACCTTCCAATGAGGAAGCGCTGCAGATGCGTCGGCGAATGATTTACGCCGCGAAGCAATGGGAAGCGTCGTACAGCTTTAACAGCGACTTCTTCAGCAGCGTGTTTGGTGCTCAGCAGGAGCAAGTTCTCGAGTTACGCGGGCCGACGAAGATCGGTTCCTTCATTGCACAGGTGAGCCGCGCCGATCGTTTCGACGAGCACAGCAACGAAGCCGGGGTGGAGTGGTTCCCGCACATCCGTCGCGGCACGTATGCCGATCTTACATTCGGCGGGTCGCCGGACTCGGTGCTGTATCCGCAAATGTACGTCGGGGGCGAGCTTTACCAAAGCGTCGGACACGGCTTTGAAGCGGCGGCGGGGTACCACCGGCTGCAATTTGGCGACGACATCAACATCTTCACGGGCGCCATTTACAAGTACAAAGGAAATTGGCTGTACTCCGCACGTTTGTATCTAACGCCTAGCGATGTTGACGTAAGCAAAACCGGCGCGTTCGCCGCGCGGCGGTTATTTGGAGAAGAGGGCGTGCACGATTTCCTGGAATTCCGTTTCAGCTACGGCGCCTCGAAGGCGCTGGCAACCAGCACGTTGGACCTGATCTCGCTGACTTCGAGCCGATACAGTGTCGAATACGATAAGGGCTTTCTGAAGAACTGGCACGGGGACGTGAAATTGGGCGCTGGCAGCGAGGATGAAGTGTTTCGCGAGAAAATAAACCACTACACGGCGTCAGGGACGCTCTATTACCGATTCTAATGAGTGAAGAACAAAAACCGAACACGGAACCCGCGGGCCTGAAGAACTACAAGCGGCTGCTTACGCTGCTGCTGCCGGTATTGTTTCTCGTCATCGCGTTCATCGGCCTGATGTACCGATCACGGCTGTTTAGTGGCGAGAAGCGAATTGTGCTGTCGCAAGAGGAATCGCACAAGCTGGAAGAGCAGAGCAAGTCTCTGCTCGAACAGAAAAAGTACGAAGAAGCGCTGCAGCCTACGTCGACGTTGAACAAGGCCTATCCGGAGAACCATATTTACCTTGGTCGGCTAGCGGACATCTACGACCATCTCGGACGCTATGCCGACGAAGCTCGGGCGTGGGAGAAGTACATGGATCACGCGCCGGTACCGATCGAAGCGTGTCCCGCGATCGGGCAGGCGTACTGGAAGCAGGGCGACAAATTCGAAGACCAGGCGGTCAACGCTTACCGGCGCTGCCTGGCTATCGATCCAAAAAATACGGATTCGATCTTTTATCTCGGGCACGCCCTCGAAATGTCAGGTAACCGGGTCGAGGCTGCCGTGCAGTACCAGAACGGCCTGTCGATTTCACCTGGCTACGTCGACCTGCAACTGGGGTTGGCACGCTGCCTTGTTCGGCTCGATAAGCCCGATGACGCGAAAAAGCTGGCCGATAAGATCATCGCTGCGCATCCGGACAGCTCTGGCGCCTACCTGGTGCTGGGGATGCTGTACCTTCACCAGGAACACTATCCGGAGGCGAGGAAATACCTGACGGACGGGCTGAAGATTTCGGAAACCGACCCAGACTTTCACCTGTTGCTGGCGCGGGTGGCGCAGGAAACAAATGACAGTGCGGAGGAGTTGCGACAGTACAACCGGCTGGTGGAGTTGAAGCCGAACGATCCACAGTTCCGGGCGCGCCGCGACTACCTCGCCAGGAACCAAGGCAAGTAAGAATGCAACGTTCCCGCTGGACGGTGCTCGCGGCCCGTGTTGTCTTCCTGGCGTACACGTTGTTCACGTCTGCCTACTGCCTCCTGGCATATATTCCGTTCACCTATCAGCAAGTGCATGTGGGTGAGCTTCTGCCCTTGCTCACCCGGCTCGCACACCTTCATGCGCTGCTCTACTGGCCCGCGTTTGGGGCGGCACTTTATACGATCCTGCCGGAACATCGGCCCGGGATCGGGCGCACAATGGCACTGGCCACGGTGCCCGTCGGTCTGACTTTCGGGATCGGGTTCGCGATCCATCCATTGTTGCCAAACTTGAAAAACGACTTGAGCAGCCTGGTTTGGTCGCTGGTTTCAATGCTGGCGCTGCTGTGGGTGGCCGCAATCGACTGGCTCCATGCGCGTCCCTCGATTAGTTGGAAGCCGGTAGATGAGGATGAGAGCGGCCGCATTTTCACGGCGTCGTTCCAAACATCGCTTTATGCGGCTGCGGTGTACTTCCTCATCGTGGTGCTGCGCATTTCGAACAGCACCAACCTTGACTTTACGACGGGAGAGTGGGTATCCGTTTTGCTGTGGAGCGTTCTCTCTCACCTCCTAGTGTTCTTCCTCATATTTGCCGTGTTCGACCTGGGGCTGATTGTATTTGGCTACGTGCAACAGGTTACTGGCCGGGCCAAAGCGGGGAGCGCCGTTTCGATTCTAGTGGTTGTTCTTCTCGTGGCTGTCGCATTGATGGGGGTGGTTTTTCCGCCGATCACGTTCCAAGGATTTGCGGCCTGGATAGCAGCCATGGTCATTGGGTTCTGCATCGTGGGGTATGCGGTAGGGGCCGGATTGCGGCTTCTGAATGACAGGCGCGAGGTGAGCGGGTTGCGGCTCCTAGTGGAGCCTTTTGCATTCCTTACGAAGTCAAATTGGCTGGCACCGCCGGCGGCTTTGACAGCACTCGCCTTGATTGTTTGGATTTGCTCCTCCCGTGTGAGCCGTCTCGATTGGGGTTTTGTAGTACAGAAGATGATCGTGATGCTGGTCTGGTCCGTGGCCTTCGCGATTCTTTATACGACGGGATCGCGATGGGTGCGATATTCGCGCCTATGGGCATACGTCGCAGGCGTGGCGGTGCTGATAAGTTACACAGCTCTGGTGGTAGCGGAGCCACGAGCGCAGGCGGATAACAGCGCTGCAACGACGATCGGGCGGGTTCTCGACGGCTTTGAAGGATACGATGTCTCGTTTCGGCTTGCTGACCAGGCGCTGCGTCCTCCGGTAGCTGCACATACCGGACGGACTGGAAATTTCTTCAGCTTTCTTGCCGAAAACACGAATATTCCTCGCTCGATCCACGTGGAGCCGGTGGACATCAGGCTGGTTCAAAACCTGGCGCCCGACAGTCGTCCAAAGCCCAACATTTTTTTCATCGTTATCGACAGCCTCCGTCGCGATTATGTTTCCGCGTATAACGCCGATGTCGGCTTCACACCTGCGATGGGCGCGTTCGCGAAAAATAGCGTGGTTTTCGAGAATGCTTTCACACGCTATGGCGGGACCGGCCTTTCGGAGCCTTCGATCTGGGTGGGTGGCGAATTGTTGCACCAGCAGTACGAATCTCCATTCGCGCCAATGAATTCGCTGCAAAAGCTGCTGCAAGTGAACCACTATCGCGAGTGGATCAGTAGGGACAACATCCTTCAACAGGTGGTCCCCGATTCGAAAAATATCGATGAGTTAGACAAGAACATCGGGACCATGCATTACGACCTTTGCACCACTCTCCAGGAACTCACGGGACGCCTGCCTGCGGTGAAGGAGGGGCCCGTATTTGTTTATACCCAGGCGCAAAATATTCATGTCTCGGTGATCGATCGCGAAAGCCGCTCAGTGCCTGCGGGAGAGAGCTTTCCTCCAGCATTTAACGGCGCGTACGCCTCGCGTCTCAGGAATATGGACGCCTGTTTCGGAAATTTCATAGAGGCGCTTAAGAAGCAGGGAGTGTATGACAACAGCCTGATCGTGCTTACCAGCGACCACGGCGATTCCCTCGGGGAGAACGGTCGTTGGGGCCATGCGTACACCATTTTCCCGGAGGTAGTGCGCATTCCGCTCATCGTGCATTTGCCGGCGATGTGGCGAAACAAGGTGGCAGATGACCCACAGGAAGTTACATTCCTTACTGACCTTACGCCGTCCCTCTTTTACTTGCTGGGCCAGAAGCAGGTGATGAACAACCCGCTGTTCGGGCATCCGCTGTTCACCGGATTGCTCGACGAGCAAAAGCCGTACGAAACGGATTCGCAGCTTCTGGTGTCGAGTTATGGACCGGTATATGGGTTGCTGAGTGATAACGGCAAGCGCCTCTATATCGCGGACGGCGTCAACTACCGCGATTACGCCTTCGATCTAAGCCCGGACGGCAGCAGCAAGGAGACAAGCTTGACCGAAGAGCAGCGGGCGGAGGCACAGCGAAAAATCCGCCAACAGGTTGAGGACATCGCCCACTTCTACGGGTGGCATTAATGCGAAATAGCCGCAAAAACACTCGCAGGGAAGCACTTCGCGGGATAAACTCTCCAGCACTGAGGAGCACTCGTTGATAGGCAAACAGTTCGGCTCATACAAAATTGAGTCCAAGATTGGTGCGGGCGGCATGGGCGTGGTGTACAAGGCACGCGACATGGAACTCGACCGCCCAGTGGCGATCAAGATGGTGCTGGACTCGGCCACCGAAGACGGGGCTGCGAGCGAAGAAGCCATCGCGCGATTCCTGCGGGAAGCGAAGGCAGCATCACGGTTGCAACATCCTGCAATCGTTCATATCTACCAGTTCGGCGTGGAGGAGAACACGCGCTACCTGGCGATGGAATTCATTGAGGGCCAGAACCTGCGGGCGCTCATCAATCGCCGTCCGCTTCCTGTCGAGAAGATTTGCGATATCGGTGCGCAAGTGGCTGACGGTCTCGCAGTGGCGCACGAGCAGGGGATCGTCCACCGTGACCTGAAGGTGGAGAACATCATGGTCACCTCGCGTGGGCAGGCGAAGATCCTGGACTTCGGTTTGGCCAAAGTGCAGGACCGCGCGAGCGCGGACGACGCTACCATGGATGAAAAGTTCATGACGCAGCTCGGCACCGTACTGGGCACTGCGAGTTCGATGTCGCCCGAGCAGGCGATGGGACGCGACGCTGATCCCAAGGCAGATGTCTTCTCGTTGGGGGTGGTGTTTTACGAGATGGCGACGGGGCAAAACCCGTTCATCGCGCCCACCGCCCAGGCAACACTTGCAAGAATCCTGAACCACCAGCCGGAGCTGGTGAGCCTGGTAAATCCGGCAATCCCACCGGAACTCGAGCGGCTGATCCACCTTTGCCTGCGCAAGGAACCGAAGCAGCGGCCGACAGCCGCTGAAGTGACGAACATTTGCAAGCGGCTGCTGGCCACGGTGAATCAATGGGGAGGAACCTCGGCAGCGCCAGCCAACATCAGCGCACCCGCGGCGATGGCACCTTTGCCGTCGACTCCGCCGGCGGCATTCACGTCGTTGTTGAAACCGCCATCTTCAAAGGCAGTGGCAGCTCCACCTCCGGCAAGCGCGGCCGCCGCAATGGCTTTGGGGACGACTTATCGCCTAATCAAGACGTTCCGCATTGCATTGAGCATACTCACGATGCTCGTAGCGCTGAGCTACTTCTTCTACATGTTGATCGGCGCGAACATCCTCCGTCCGGAGATTGTGGAGGGTACCACTGTCTGGAAGTGGGTTCTTGCCATTGTCGTGCCGTCGCTCACATTGTGCGAAAAGATCTTTGCATTTCATGCGGTCGTTGGCGGATGGAACTTGCTGCTGGCGGGGCTCGGCGTGGCGGCGCTGCTGGCGCGCTACCTGATCCTAATGCCCATCGAACACGTGGAATTCAAAGCCAAGGCGAAGTACATCAAGGCAAAGGGAACGACATCGAGCAGCTCCGTTGCGCCTTCGGCTTCGCGGAACGCGGATGATCGGCTCACACTTCTGCGGCAGTACAGTGACGGCCAGCGCGGTTCGGTAACCGGCACCCGCATGGCGGTTTTGTCGATCGACATCATCGGTTGGACGAGAATGATCGCGCAAGAAGATCCGTTGGTCGCAGAGCATGCGCACGCGGAGTACAAGAAGTTTGTCGACCGGATTCTGCGCACGAATTCGGCAGCAAAAACGGCCTTCACAAACGAAGGGATACTTTCTGCTTTTCCAGCTGCCGATAACGCGGTAATTGCGGCGAAGGCGATTCTGCGTGACATTGGTTGGTTCAACGAAGGGATCCATCGGCTGCAGTCGGCGTTCCACGTACGTTGCGGCATCAATGTTGGAAGCCTGGACATTCCGAACGACAAGCCGCTCGAAGAAGTGAATAGTGAAGTGATCGATCTCGCTGCGACAATGCAGAAGACCGCCACCGCCGATTCCATTCGCGTCTCCGGCGATGTGCTGGCGCAGGTTTCCGACAACTCGGGGTTCGATATCGCGCAAGGCGCCGAGGTCGATGGTCGAGTCGTGTACGAGTACCGCGAGGCTGGCGGCGATGCGATGTCGAAATCGGAATCTGCTTAAGAGTTTTTCAGGTCGCATTCTCGGATGGGCAAATTTTGCGTCGTCGGGTTGGGCGAGGTGCTGTGGGACGTGTTTTCCGACCACAAGGAACTCGGCGGAGCGCCCGCGAATTTTGCTTATATCAGCAGACGTCTCGGAGACGGCGGGATCACGGCGAGCCGCGTGGGGAACGACGAGCTCGGGCGTGCAGCGCTTCAGCGACTCGACGGACTCGGACTGCCGATATCGCAATTGCAAGTCGATGAAAATCACCCAACCGGCACGGTGCGGGTAGAAGTCGCGGCCGATGGGCAGCCGACGTTTGAGATCACCAAGCAAGTAGCTTGGGACTTCCTGGCGTGGACCCCCGAGTGGGAGGCGCTGGCTGCACGCGCGGACGCCGTGTGTTTCGGAACGCTAGCGCAGCGTATGCCACAGTCGCAAGGCACCATTCAGAAGTTTGTTGAAAAAACGCGCAGGGACGCGCTGCGTGTGTTCGATGTGAACCTGCGACAGGCGTTTTATTCGGAAGAAGTGCTGGCGGAATCGGCGCAGCGGGCGGACATCCTGAAGCTGAATCACGAGGAGGTCCCTATCGCCGCGAAGCTGCTTGGTGCATCGCCGGGAAGTGATCTGGACTTCGGACGCTGGCTGTGTCGCGAATTTGCTTTGAAGTTGGTATGTGTCACGCGGGGAGGAGCCGGGAGCTTGCTCGTGAGTCCGCGTGACCATCACGACCATCGCGGAATTGCCGTGCAGGTGGCCGATACGGTAGGGGCGGGCGACGCCTTTACGGCGGCGCTCGTGCATCACTACCTGCGAGGTGCAGATCCTGGAGTTATGAATGATTGCGCCAATCGAATGGGGGCACTGGTGGCCAGTCGTCGCGGCGCGACACCAACGTTCACACGGGATGAAATCGCAAGCGTGACATTGGAGCCGGTGTGATGTTGAAGGTGATTAACCTCGAGGATGGCTTCCCTACGGTGGAGCAGGCGCGGCAGAAAATGCTGCGTGAGCTGCAACAGGCACGAAAGAATGGTCACAAGGTCGTGAAGCTCATCCATGGTTACGGTTCGACCGGCGCAGGTGGCGAGATCCGGCTGATGGTGGGAAGAGCGTTGCAGGAGTTGAAACGGAGCGGTGAGATTTCGGATGTGATCTACGGCGAAGACTGGGCTGTGACCGACGGCGCGACTTGGGAACAGCTGAAGATAAATCCCGCACTAAAACAAGATGCGGATTTGGGCCGGAAGAATCGCGGGATCACGATAGTGTGGTTCTAAGCTCCACAGAAGAATTCAACTGCAAGCGAATGTAAATTTTGTCTGCAGCAGAAGTCACGATGGTACTCTTGCTCTGCAATCGCAACTTGATGAGGATAACGGTATGACGGCGGTGTTGTGCAGGTGCGGCAAGAGCCACGGAGTCCTGGAGTTCAAGCTCCTGAAGCTCAAGGTGCATCATGATCAAAGTCCAAACCGCAAGATGCTGGTTTCTCCTCTGAAGACGCTCAAAAACGGCCAAATGGTGGCCAGTTGCTGCTCCGAGCCGCTGTGCGACATGCTGGGGAATCCGATCCTGTCACGCAATGTAAGCACGATTAAGTTCAGTAATGTCATTGACGGCGACGAAAATTAGTTTGTAATTTCCGATTGCGCTGGAACGGTCGCATCGTGCAACATGCGGTGCACCTCCCATGAGCATGAATCGTCGTGATTGGATCCTCGGATCTATGGGCCTTGCGGCGTGGACGGCCATCGCCGCCGCGCAACAGCATGCACATCTCGCTGCTCTCTCACCGGATACAACTTCTTTCGAGTTCCTGGACCCGGCAACCGCACGTGAAGTGGTCGCAATTGCCGCGCAGATCGTGCCTTCTGACGATGGCCCTGGGGCGACCGAGGCGGGGGTCGTATATTTCATCGACCGAGCGCTGAAAACTTTTGCTTCTGATGCTGCGGCTTCGTTCCGTGAGGGCATCGCAGATCTTGGCGTTCGCCGAAAAAAGATGTTTCCGGGATCAAAGTCTTTCGCGGCGCTCACGCGCGAGCAGCAGACCGAGCTTTTAAAAAGCATGGAGAAGACCCCGTTCTTTGACTGGATGCGCACTGCGACAATCCTGGCGTGGTTGGGGCCACCGGAGTATGGCGGGAATCGCAATCAAGTGGGCTGGAAATATATCGGATTCGACGATGCGGGATTCTTTGAGCCTCCATTTGGCTACTACGACAAGGAGTCCAAGTGAGCGTCGCAAAGTTTAAGACATCGGAAACCGTCGATTTCGTGGTGATTGGTTCCGGGGCTGCCGGCGGCGTGATGGCGAAAGAGTTATCGGTGGCGGGTTTCAGCGTGGTCGTGCTGGAGCAAGGGCCATACCTCACCGAGCAAGATTTTACCCATGACGAGATTAAGTTCGCGGTCTACAACCGGCTGACGAACGATCCGAAACGCCAGCCGATAATGTACCGCAAGAATGAGAATGAAAAAGCCAGGCCGCTGAAGGCGATTGAATATGGACGTCAAGTAGGCGGTGGATCGGTCCACTTCACTGGGAATTATTGGCGGTTGCACGAGAGCGACTTTCACGAGCGCAGCCTCTACGGTGAGATTCCAGGCGCTTCGTTTGACGACTGGCCGATCAGCTACGCAGATCTGGAGCCGTACTACACGAAGGCAGAAGAAGAGCTAGGGATTTCCGGACTCGGCGGGTCCAATCCGTTCGACGCACCAAGGTCAAAACCATATCCGTTGCCGCCAATGCCGGTGAAATCCTCGGGCGTGCTGTTTGAGCGTGGGGCGAAGAAGCTGGGCTTGCATCCCTATCCGGCGCCAGTGGCGATTCTGTCGCAACCATACGGCGGACGCGGAGCATGCGCGCACTGCGGCATGTGCGAGCTGTTCGGATGCGAGATGAAGGCGAAATCGAGCACCCTGGTCACGGTGATCCCGATTGCCGAAAAGACGGGCCGGTGCGAAATTCGTCCGAACTCCTATGTGCGAAAAATTGAGGTAGATTCAAGCGGCCGCGTCAGCGGCGCGATTTACTTCGATGAGCACAAGCGCGAGGTTTTCCAGAAGGCCAACGCGGTGGTGCTGTGCGCGAATGGAGTCGAGTCGTCACGACTGCTGCTGATGTCGAAATCGAAGCTGTTTCCGCAAGGGCTGGCGAATTCGAGCGGATTAGTTGGCAAGAACCTGATGTGGGACAACGGCACAGAATCGTGCGGGCTGTTCGAACATCCGTTGAATGAGTTCAAGAGCATCCAAGCCACGCGCGTGATCCACGACTACTACGCGGCGGATCGCAAACGTGGTTTCTACGGCGGTGGCGGCATCGATGCGCGGTTCGATTTTTACCCTGCGGGTTTTGCGCGATCCGCATTGCCCGACGATGTGCCGAGCTGGGGGCTGGAATTCAAAAAGGCTGTGGGCCAGTACTTTACGCGGACTATGACCTTGCTCTCGCACGCGAGCTCGCTGCCAATGGAGAGCAACGGCGTTTCGCTGGACCCAGATGTGAAGGACGATTGGGGGTTGCCAGCGACGCGGATCACTTTCGACTGGCACCCCGACGATATTGCGAATATGAAATGGCTGGTGGAGAGGGAGCGCGAAATCCTCGACGCCGCGGGGGCAACGAAGATTTGGTCGTTCCCGGTCGAGCCGCCGGATGTGAATGTGGTGCCGTCGCGGCATTTGATGGGCACTTGCCGCATGGGGAACGATCCGAAGCGTTCGGTGGTTGATTCTTATGGCAACGCGCACGATGTACCGAACCTATTCATCGTGGATGGAAGTAACTTCGTGACTGCCGGGCGGCAGCAACCGACGGCAACCATCCAAGCGCTGGCGTATCGGGCCGGGGAGCACATCGCGAAAAAGGCGAAAACGGGCGAGCTAGGGTAATTCCAGCCTCAATTTGCTACCATCCTTTGTGGAACGCACCATGTCGAAAACAGGCGAAAACGTCGTGCGCATTGAGGCGGAGGCCCTGCGCGAATTGGCCGAGCGAATTGCCGGGCCGATGGCGAGCGATTTCCAGAAGACGGTCGATCTGCTCGATTGCTGTGCCGGCCGGGTGGTGGTCAGCGGCATGGGGAAGAGTGGGCTCATCGGACGGAAGATCGCCGCGACGTTCAGTTCCACCGGAGCACCCGCGCTTTTTCTGCATCCCGCCGAAGCTATGCATGGCGACCTGGGCATGATCGCGCGCGGTGACGTGGTGATCGCGCTGTCCGCGAGTGGCGAGACCGAAGAGATCCTGAATCTGCTGGCGACTATCAAACGGCTGGGCGTGCCGCTCATCACCATGACCTGCGACAACTTGTACGCGAATGGCGCAAAGCGCTCTACGCTGGCGCAGGCGGCGGAAGTCGCGCTCGACTGCTCCATTGCGCAGGAAGCCTGCACACTCGGCTTGGCGCCGACGGCGTCTACAACAACGATGCTGGCGTTGGGCGATGCACTTGCAATGGCGCTGGCGGATAAGCGCGGCTTCAAGGAGCAGGATTTTGCGGAATTGCATCCTGGTGGCAAGTTGGGCAAACGGCTTGCGAAGGTCAGCGCGCTAATGCACTCGGGCGATGCAGTACCACGCGTGGGCGCCGAAATGAAAATGCCCGAAGTGATCTATGAAATGTCGCGCAAGAAGCTTGGCGTAACGACAGTGGTTGAAGGAGACAAGCTGCTGGGCATCATCAGCGACGGCGATTTGCGGCGCCTGCTGGAACATCGAGGAAAAGACGCAATGGACCTCACTGCCGGAGAATGTATGACGCGTAATCCGCGCACGATTTCGCCCGATTCGTTCGCGACGGCTGCCTTGGACTTGATGGAGCAGAGAAAGATCACTTCGCTGGCAGTAGTGGATGCGGCCGGAGTGCTGCAGGGAATCGTCCACCTGCACGATCTGTGGGGAACGGAGATGCTGTGACGGCTCTGCAATCTGAATATCGAATTGCGAATGCCGGATTTGAGTTGCACGGCAGTGTCTTTCGCGAAGATGAGATTCAGGCCGTTCTCGACCACCTGGTGAATTTGAAATTTCACCAAAGACGGGCGGGCATTCGCCACCTGATGAGTGACGCCACAGTTCGTGAAATCGCAAATGATAACCGCCTCACGGAACTTGCCCGATCGGCCACTGGAGCGGCAGTGTTCCCGTTCCGCGCGACCTTGTTCGACAAATCCGTAGCTGCGAATTGGCTGGTAGTGTGGCACCAGGATACGGCGTTGCCTCTGCGCGAGAGGACAGAGGATCGGCAATGGGGACCTTGGTCGGTGAAAGATGGCATTGCGTACGCGCATGCGCCGGCGTGGGCACTCGAGCAAGTCATCGCCCTCAGGCTACACCTTGACGATTCTGATCCGGAGAACGGCCCTCTGCGAGTGTTGCCTGGAACGCACCTTTCTGGCGTGCTGAGCGACGATGCGATCGAGAAGATCGCGGCGAGCACAATACCCGTCGAGTGTACGGTGGAGAAAGGGGGGGTGGTGGTGATGCGTCCGCTAGCGGTGCATGCTTCTTCGAAGGTCGTTTCGCTGAAACCGCGGCGCGTATTGCACATCGAATATGCAGCCCGGCGGTTAGAGCAAGAAGTACGGCTTGCAATCGCCTGAAGTCTAGAACTTCATCGTGACCGGCCCGCGTGCCGGATTGGCGAGAAGGCGGATTCGCGATCCGGGGGCAATCGCATCGAACTCTGGGAGTCGGTGAGTAAGAAATAGGAGCTGCCATGTACCACTACAAACCCGATACGGCACTTGAGGAATTGAACGAAGAAGCGGTGCTGCCGAACCCGGTGCACATGCGCGACATGATGCTGCGCGCGCATATGGACGCCGACCATTCGATCGAAATGAACCGGATCTTTCTCGAATACCAGAAGCACTTCGGTGAAGCGCAGAAGCTCGGCAAGAAGCTCTTGCAGGGACTTACGCCCTAAGATGACGCGCCTCGCGGCTGATCACGAGACGCATTCGTCCGGTTATTGGATCGGCTGTCCTTTTGCCGTCAGCGAGTCGATGAGCTTCTTGTCAAGAGTCACCAGGCCGTCTGGCAACGCGGCATAGTGAAGCTGAGAAGCTGGTTTCTGGCCCTCGGTCACTACATAGTCTAGAAATTTCTTCAGTTCGGCACGCTTGGAAGCATCGTCACCGTCTTTCGGAACGATAAGAAATGTGAGTCCCGTGATCGGGTAGGCGTCCTTGGCTGATGGCGGCGCGTTTACCACTGGTACGCGGACATCATTCGCCAATTGATCGGCGAAAGGTGTAATGGCTGAACTGGCAGTCTCGGCGCTGGGCGCGACGAACTGGTGAGCCTGGTTTTCGACTGTCGCGGTGGGCAGTTTGTTTTCTTCCGCATAGCTCAATTCCACATAGCCAATGGCGCCTTCGGTCTGTTTCACAATTCCGGTTACGCCTTCACTGCCTTTGCCCCCGAGGCCGGCCGGCCAATTCACCGCCGTTCCAATGCCGACTTTGTCTTTCCAGTCCGGACTCACGGCGGAGAGATAGGTAGTGAAAATGTTGCTGGTACCGCTGCCGTCGGAGCGGTGCGCCACGACAACAGGCTTGCTTGGAAACTGAACGCCGGGGTTCGCGTTCTTCAGTGCCGGATCTCGCCAAGTCTTGATCTTACCGAGATAGATTCCGGCAAGCAGGGGACCAGTGAGACGAAGAGGCTGGTTCAAACCCGGCAAGTTGTAGGTGATGCAGACCGGGCCTGCGCTCTCGGGAAATTGCACCACCGCGGCAGGCATTTCCTTAATTTGAGCATCGGTAAGCGCTACGTCCGAGGCACCGAAATCCACGAGCCCTTTTTTAAGCTGCTGGATTCCGCCACCGCTTCCAATGGATTGGTAATTGATCGGGGCGCTCTGCTGCTTTCCCTGGAAATCAGCGATCCAGCGCGACATAAGCGGGTACACGAACGTACTGCCCGCGCCGATGAGACCCTGTCCATTGCCTTGCACCACGTTGCTCGTGCCGCTCGACGGGCTCGATTTGCAAGCGATACCTATTGCCAAAATGGCGACGATGACGAGAAGCGACAGCTTAGATTTCATTGCGACCTCACGAAATGGCACTCTTCAGCGCGAGAGAGTAAACCTCATCTGTGACAAGGGAGCATGAAAGTGGGCCGCAACGTTGTCCAGAGCTGCGGGCATTCATCGAACATTTATATTCAGGGCTTTCGTCGCGTTTTTTTGCGCTTCGAGGCGGTGCGATTCTTCGGAGAGAAGAAGTGATGGTGGTGGGCCTTCATATCCACGCGAAGGCCAATGAGACGCACGCCTTCGGCTTGGAGTCGGAGTCGCTGCTCGAAGCCATGTTCGCCGGTGAGGAGAATCTTGCCTCCGGATCCGACCACCCGTTGCCACGGAACGCCTCCACCGCCGCCGTGCAGGGCCCATGCAACCTGGCGAGCGTAGCCCGGGTATCCGGCCGCGTAGGCGACGTCGCCATACGTCGCGACCTTGCCGCGCGGAATGCGACGGATCTGGGCGAGGAAGAGTTGAAACATCTTCTGCGGCTTCTGAGACGCGGGCATACAAACACAAGAGTAACGCAGCGGCTTGTTACAATAAAGGATTCCACGGGCACCCTTACAGTCATTTGAAACGCCTGCGGACGTTTCCTAACTATGCATCGCTGGTCTCAACTCTTTATTCCTACTCTGCGCGAGGCGCCCGCCGACGCCGAAGTCGCCAGCCACAAGTTCCTGGTACGCGCCGGCTATATCCGACAGCTTGCCGCTGGAATTTATTCATACCTCTTCCTCGGGCAGCGCTCGATTTTGAAGATCACGAACATCGTTCGCGAGGAAATGAACAAGATCGGGCAAGAGTTTTTCCTACCCGCGCTGAATCCGCGCGAAGTTTGGGAGGCCAGCGGCCGGTGGACGGTCATGGGCGACAACATGTTTCGCCTGAAGGACCGTAAGGGAGCCGACCTTTGCTTGGGCATGACGCACGAAGAGGTCATGACCGAGATCGCGCGCAAAGAGCTTCGCAGCTACAAACAACTTCCACAAATCTGGTACCAGATCCAGACGAAGTTTCGTGACGAGCCTCGTCCGAAGGCGGGCTTGCTGCGCGTGCGTCAGTTCACGATGAAAGACTCGTATTCGTTCGACATAGACGCCGCCGGTCTCGACATCAGCTACCAGAAGCACCACGACGCTTATTGCCGCATTTTTGATCGCTGCGGTTTGAGGTATTTCGTGGTGCACGCCGATTCCGGAGCCATGGGCGGATCCGGCTCGCAGGAGTTCATGGTTTACACCGATGCTGGTGAGGACCTGGTTGCGAGTTGCGCGAGTTGCGATTACGCGGCCAACCTGGAGAAGGCAACGTCAAAGCTCGATCTGGTTGCAGACCTCGCCGCATCGGGAGATGGATCGCCGGATTTGGTGCACACTCCGGGCCAAAAGACGATTGAGCAGGTGGCTGCTTATCTCGGAGTTTCGCCGAAGAACAAGATCAAAACGCTGGCATACGTCATGGTGGCGCCTGCTGGATCGAAGGAAACGAAAGACCGGGCACTTGTGGTGCTGTTGCGCGGCGATCACATGCTCAACGAGTCCAAGCTCGGGGCCGCGATCAATGGTCGCGAAGTTCGTCCAATGCAAGAGGAGGAGATCCAGCAACTCTTCAAATCGCCAGCGGGATACTTGGGACCATTGAACGTGGAGTGGGCGACACGTACGGACGAGACAGGCAAACCTCTTCTGCTACTCGACGAGGCGCTTGTCGGGCGCAAGAACCTGATAGGCGGAGCGAATAAAGAGGAGTACCACGTCAAGAACCTGACTCCCGGAGAAACATTTCAATTTTCGAGCTCAGCCGACCTGCGCACCGTGAACGAAGGCGAGGGCTGCCCGAACTGCGGGCACCCCTTGAAGGTGGGTAAAGCCGTGGAAATAGGGCACATCTTCAAGCTCGGGTACAAATACACGAAGTCAATGGGAGCCACTGTTTTGGACAAGGATGGCAAAGAAGTGGCACCCATCATGGGCAGCTACGGGATCGGGATGGAGCGCATCCTGACCGCTTCTATTGAGCAGGCGTACGACGACAACGGCTTCTGGCTCCCCGCGCAGATTGCCCCCTTTGAAGTTGTTGTGACCCCGACGAATGTGAGCGACGAGAAGCTGGCGACCGGCGCGGAAACTCTTGCGGCGAAACTCGAGGCGGCGGGATACGACGTTCTGCTCGACGATCGCGATGAGCGGCCGGGAGTGAAATTTAAGGATGCGGACCTGGTCGGAATTCCTGTGCGGGTAAACGTAGGTAAGAAGTTTTCTGAAGGCAAAATTGAGGTAATTCACCGCTCGACACGTGAGTCACTCGATGCTACGATTCCGGAAATCATTGAAAAGATAGCGGCTTGGGTAAAACCGAGGGCATGATCCCCGGCTGAATTGAGCTTTGGAGTTTTCTTCATGGGTCGCATTAAAGCGCTTCTCGTTTTCCTCTTCGTGATGGGGTTGGTGTACGTTTGCTACATCGTCGGGCCACCCTATTTTAATAATTACCAGTTTGAAGATGACCTGCGGCAGCAAGTTCGCTACATGCAGAATGCCAACCAGCCCGATGACGAGATCAAGGCCGCCGTGGTGAAAAAGGCACTCGACAGCGACGTGACAATCACGCCCGAACAGATCCACATCACACGGATCAACAAGACCATTACCGTAAGCGTGGATTATGCGGTCCACGTGGACATCCCCGGATATCCCACCGATCTCGAATTTCATCCGACGGCAACGAATACATTGGCGATGTAGCGGAAACGATGGTTACTGAACCAAGGGGTCCCCGAAGGGGGACCCTGTTTGCTTTACAATGGGACTTGCTCTGGTTCGTAAAATGCCGCTCGCTAAGGGAAGCGCGAGAACGAGGAATTTTCGCGCGAAGGTAACGGAAACTCGCTAGGCGACGTCTGAATAGTAACGGCATCTCTGTTCGAGCATTGTGGCTATCAAAATAAAAATTCCCAGTTTTTCTTCGAAACGCCAATCGAGCGCCAAGAGCACTCAGGTCGCCTCACGTTCGCGCGCCAATATGATCGGATGGCGTCGATGGGAGCGCGAAGTCAGGATTGGTGTTGTCTCTTTCCTTTTGCTCAGCCTTTTCGTGTTCGGCATCTTCACCTACTACTACGTGCACTACCAGCGGATTGTGGATCGCCGCATGAGCGGGCAGATCTTCGCCCCAACCGCGAAAATCTATGCGCGCCCGGTGGAAGTAGATGTGGGTGACAAAGCTTCCGTCAGCGAACTCGAAGGGGATTTGCGACGCGCGGGCTACAGCGAAGAAGGCAAGCAAAGTGATTCGCCAATGGGCCACTTCGCGGTGACCCGTGGCAGCATCGACATTCATCCCGGGCCGCAGTCGTTCCACAGCGCAGACTCGGCGACGATCTACGTGGCGGATGGTAAGGTTTCGCGCATTTCTGGGGGAAGCGGCAGTGAACTCTCGGCTTATGAACTCGAGCCGCAGATGGTCACGGCACTTTTCCAGGGCGAAGACCGTTCCAAGCGGCAGATCGTAAAGTTCAACGAGATTCCAAAGGTCCTGGTGGACGCCACCCTGGCGATTGAAGACCGCCGATTCTTTCAGCACAGCGGAGTGAACTACTACCGGCTTGCGGAAGCCGGAATGTCGGATCTGCTGCACCATCACCGTGGACAAGGCGGATCGACGCTCACGATGCAGCTCTCGCGTGGGTTTTTCTTGTCCCCAGAGAAGACGATCAAACGCAAGATGATCGAGATGCTGATCGCGATTGAGCTGGAGCAGCGGTTCAGCAAGCAGCAGATTTTCGAGTTATATGCGAACGAAGTTCCCATGGGACAGCGAGGATCGTACGCGATCAATGGTTTTGGCGAGGCTTCGCGCGCCTACTTCAATAAAGACATCAAGAACCTCTCCCTGCCCGAAGCAGCGCTACTGGCAGGGTTGATCCAGCGCCCGAGTTTTCTTTCGCCCTATCGCCATCCCGAACGTGCGCTCGATCGCCGCAATCTCGTGATCGACTCCATGGTGGAGACCGGAGCGATTAACCGTGAGCAGGCCGACAAGGCGAAAGCCACGCCTCTGAACCTCGCGCCTCCGAATGTGGAAGCCAGTGATGCTCCGTACTTCGTCGACATGGTGAAGGACTTCCTCAGCTCGAAGTACAGCGAAAACGATGTCAACGAAAATCAATACCGCATATACACCACGATCGATCCGGAGTTGCAGAAAGCCGCAGCGGAGGCGGTGGAAACCGGGATCAAGGGCGTGGATGAAGAAGTGCTCAAGCTGCGCACCCACAAAGTGAAGATTGGCACCGGGAAGAGCGCGAAATACCAGACGGAAGTGAAGCCCGGGCCTGAAGCGCAAGTCGCGTTGGTGGCCATCGACCCGCATTCCGGGGAAGTGCTGGCGCTCGTCGGCGGGCGCAACTATGGCATGAGCCAGTTGAACCATGCGATCGCGAAGCGGCCAACGGGCTCGATTTTCAAGCCGTTTGTCTATGCGACCGCGATGAACACCGCGGTCACCGGCGATCCGGCCCAGGCCGTCACGCCTGCATCGCTCGTCGACGATTCGCCGACGACGTTTATGTATGGGGATCAGATTTATGAGCCGCGCAACTACAAGGCTGAGTACCACGGCGAAGTCACGGCCCGCTATGCGTTGGCAATGTCGCTGAACAACGCGACGGTGAAACTTGCGGAGCAGGTTGGTTATGACAACGTTGCGAACCTGGCACGCGACGCCGGAATTGCAAGTGTAAAGGCGACACCCGCCATGGCGCTCGGCGCGTATGACGCCACACCGCTGGATATGGCGGGAGCGTATACCGTGTTTGCCAACGGCGGTAACCATTTGAATCCGATGATGGTGAAGTCGGTGCGCACCGCGAAGGGCGATGTAGTCGACAACTTCCAACCTGAAAGTCGCCAGGTCCTGGATCCACGGGTATCCGCCATCATGACGGACATGATGCAGGGAGTGATCAACTTCGGTACAGCGTACACCGTGCGTTCGCGCGGCTTCGAAGCGCCTGCTGCCGGAAAGACCGGCACATCGCATGATGCGTGGTTCGCCGGCTACACCAGCAACATTCTTTGTATTGTGTGGGTCGGATACGACGATTACAGCGATATCAAATTGTCGGGTGCGGTCGCGGCAGCGCCGATTTGGGCTGAGTTCATGAAGCGCGCGCAAAAACTTCCCCAGTACTCCGATATGAAGGGCTTTTCGCAGCCCTCCGGCGTGGTGCAAGTGGAACTCGACAAGGTGACGAATGAACTCGCGACGCCATCTTGCCCCGAGACCTACACCGCTTCCTTCATTGCAGGGACGGAGCCGAAACAAACTTGCGATCAGGCGCTGGGCGATCACCGCGGATTTTTCTCGAAGATTTTCGGCTCCAGCCAGCCTGCGGTCGTGCCTCCGCCAACCACTAACGGGCCAGTGAACAATATGCCCCCCGCGCAGACGGCTGCTGCCAGCCAGCAACAGCAGCAGGCGCAGGACAAGAAGAAGAAAGGTTTTTTCGGCAAGATCGCCGGATTCTTCAAGGGCGATGGCAGCGATCAGCAGTCGCAACCGAACCAGGGCAACAACCCAGGAAGTCCTTCCAACCCGCATTGACTAAGGTGAACTTCTTTCTACACCCCGCCGTATAGTAGCTTGACCAGCGGTGTAGCCGCGGTATGATGGCCCCACTTGTTCGGGGTGTACATGCAAGCAGACGTTCAGCGAGCGGGTCCCGTTTCGCTTTCCGAGCGAATTCTATTTATTGATGTGCTGCGCGGGATGGCGTTGTTCGGCATCCTGGCTGCAAACATTCGAGCGTTTTTCGCGCCAATAGAAGCTTACGGATACATCCAAGTGCTCTACCCAGGTCGCGCGGACGTCATCGCGCAGTGGTTCGTCGACGCATTCATCCAAGTAAAGTTCATCACTATCTTTTCCTTCTTGTTCGGGATGGGGTTCGCGATCCAGATGAGCCGCGCCGAAGAGAAGGGAGCGAAGTTTCTCAGCTTTTATCCGCGGCGCCTTTTAGCGTTGGCTTTATTCGGGATCATCCATGGCATTCTCATCTGGGGCGGCGACATATTGTTGACCTACGCGCTCTCGGGCGCAATCCTTCTGCTGTTCCGCAAGCGTCAGCAGAAGACATTGTTGTGGTGGGCGGGAAGCCTGTTTTCGCTTCCCATCATGGTGAATTCCGTACTCCTCATCGTGTGGCTATTGAAGCATCCGAAGCGCCTGGCGCCCGACGCGCCTAACTTGCAGAAGATCCACGATATCGTCGGAATCTACGCCCACGGCCCCGTTTCCCAGATGCTGGCACAAAATTGGAAGACCTGGATTCACGAGCTCCCCGTACAGTTATTCGCGATTTATGCGTTCGCGCTCTTCGCCCTCGGCATGTGGACGTGGCGGTCGGGAATCGTGCAAAACCTCGATCGATACAAGCCGGTGCTGAAGAAGGTTTGCGCATGGTGCTTGCCCATCGGGCTGGCACTAAACTTCTTCATCGCGACGGCAAACAGCCTGAATCATCCGGGACAAATTTCGTATATGTCGTGGGCGGCGCAAGCCATCACGCTGGTTGGCGCTCACATTCTGAGTGCCGGCTATATTTCCGGCCTGGCATTGATCTTCCTGGATGGGAAGAAGCGCCGCTACGTCGTGCCGTTCGCGGCGGTCGGTCGAATGGCGCTCACGGACTACCTGATGCAGTCCGTTTGCATGACGCTGCTGTTCTATCACTACACCACCGGCCTCTATGGACGAGTCGGACCTGCCATTGGCTGGTCAGTCACCATCGTTTTCTTCTCCGCCCAGGTCGTCTTCAGCAATTGGTGGCTGAAGTCGCACCGCTTTGGTCCGATGGAATGGTTGTGGCGCGGCATGACCTACGGAAAATTCCCGTCGATGACAAAGGATGAGCCTCCTTCGCTAGTGGAACCTTCTGCTACACCGGTCACGATGGCAGCTGCCGCATCTGCCGTCGGCGAAGAAAAAGTCGGCTAGCGAACTGCGCCGCGGATCACTGTGACCGAAGCCGGCGGCAGTTCATATTCCGCATCCGGATTGGCGTTGATCGTTGTCTTCAGTGGCGGTTCGTCCGGCTCCGCATGCCCCATCGTCGTGGTAATCACCGAGTAGTCTCCGGAAGTCTCGGCGTGCGCAAGAAATTTTGTGAGGTCAGGATGCCATTGGTATTGGGCGCGTCCGAAACTCATCATCTCGACGCTTCCGCCGAACGACGTTGCGCTCGCGCCATTCTCGAACGAGATACGCACCTTGTGGGCGTTGAACTGATCGCGATTGACCACCAGCAGTGACCAGCGTCCATCGGGACGCTTGGCGGCATAGGCGGTTACGAGAACGTGTCCTGCCCCATCCTCCACGTCGCTGTGTGCCGTGAATATTGCATGTTCGCCGGCGCCCGGTTGGAGCCACTGGCGATTCAATAACTGCGAAACGTAGAACTGCGGAAGAGGCTGTTGGATCACGTAGTTTCTATCGACGGTGAACATCCCAAATGTTCCTGGTGAATCGTTGCAGCCGTGCTCCATTTGCAGAGGCAAGTAGTGGAAGAAGTACACGCCTTTGCCGCCTGCGCTCAGAAACGAGCCAATGTAATCAGCCAGCCACAGCCCGGAATAAAGATCCATGTAGGTTTCGCTGGCTGCCGACGACAGGTTCGATTCAGTGATGAACATCGGCACATTTTCCGGAACGCCGTCTTCCCGCCAGACATCGACGATGTGGCTTACCAGCGTGGGCTCGTCATACAACGTGCCCCACGGAATGCGGCATGGATCCATGGGATAGTGCTCGAACGAGAAAAACGCAAGGTCCTGAAGATGTCCGTGCTCCTTCAGGTAATCGAGGAAGCGCGCCGTCCACGAGACACGGCCGCGCGCGTCGGGCCAAGCTTCAATGTCTTTATTCACGCCCTGGAAAGACGGTCCGCCAAGCTTGAGCTTCGGGTCCACTTTGTGCAGTGCATCGGCCCATTGCACATAAAGTGCGGCGTAATCTTCAGGAAGCATGTACTGGCCGTCTGCCTCTTCACCCATTTCGACGTAGGAGATTGGATATTTACGGTTTTCGATATACGCAATTTCTGACGCCGCGTTTTCCGGTGTCTCATAGATCATCGCGACAGGAATCATTGCCGGTAGTCCGCGCGTCACCCCGCTGGTGAAGAAAAGGTCGAAGGCGACCTGGGCCTCCCGTTTTCCGGTGATGTCGTTCGGGCCGTGCCAGGGATCGACCGAAGAACAGTAGGTGGTGGTCTGTTCCTGGTCGGCCGTGTGCCTTGCGATGTCGTGGAACCCGCTCTCGTTTTCGGTTCCGATATACAGCTCGTTGATGGCATAACCGACGCAATTGCGCGGATCGCCGTCACCATGCGTATCGCAGGTATTCGAGGATTTTGTCATCAGGATGCGGACGTATCGAACAGGTTGCGGCGAACTGCTTAGTCGTATTGTTGCCATCCCGCCCTTTGAAGACTGCGCTGTTCCACCGGTGAATAATTGCCAAACGCCTTTTGTCGGAAGCCGGATCGGATCGTCGCCAGTCCAATACTGCACTTCGTAGCTCACGGCGTACGGGTTCGCCCATGAGATTCGGATCGCATCGATCAGTTGAATTTGCGAAAGATCGATCACGACCCACTGCGGGTGCAGCGCATCGCTCTCATGCGTGTAGCGTTCAGTGAGATAAGGGTTGCTCTTCCAATATGTTTTCTCGTCGCCATCCGTTAGCCGCGAATAGCCTGCGTTGTCGGTGCCATCGTTCCGTGTGAAGCCCCGATGCGGCAGGCGGTATCCGTACGAGTAGCGCAGGAAGTCCGTCGGCTTGGAAGATCCGACAAAGTAGCCTTCGCCCTTGGGATCGCTCCAGGTACCGTTTGGGTTCCAGTGCCAAGCCTCCACGGCCAACTCGGTGTTCTGGCGATAGGTAACGGGTTGCCATCCGGATTCGAGAGTACGGCTGAGGTTTGGCTCAACGAGATCCTTATCGATCGCGGCCACCGGAATGCGGTCCACGCCAGCGCCCAAGGTTTGATTGGGTGCGAAGTGATTCACGGCGTGCGCGGGCGTAGCGTCAACGTGAATGGTTTGGGCCGCAGCAACCGACGCTGCGATCACGACCATTGCGAATGCATATTTCATAAAACCGTCCTGAATGACGGCCAATACGATAGCGTATTAAAACGTTTCAAACAATACCAACCCGCAGGTACGGAGCAGGCGATCTGCTAGATAACGATCGGCGGTTTTCCACTGCGGATTGCCGGAGGCACTAAAACAGGCCAAGGCTTTTTGCGATTCGGAATGCCACAACCAGCGGCTGCAGTGGTCAGCCTTCCTTCGGCGTCCTTCGCAGCTTGGAGGTTATTCCATGCATTCAGGCAAGCTGGCGCTGCACCAAGTGCGCATTTCGCTTCCACCTGCTGAGCGGATTCGTCCACGATATCCCGCTGCCACTGGAGCTCAAAGAGTTCATGCTCGCAAGGGTCGACGTTATCCCGATGTACCAATGCAAAAGCTCGCGGCATGAGGCGTTAGTGAACTCATCAACCTTCCAGTGCTGCAAGCGCTATGGAGTGTGACTTTCAGGGCAAAATCGTCATTCGCATTGTGTGAAAAATATCGATGAGGTCTCAACTTTCGGGTAAGTTGTGCGATAATCTCGCGGTCTGAAAAGACTCCCCAGTTGTGACATTCCTTTCAACTGATCGATTCGCTCTGTCTGAACTGTACGTACCGGCCGAACCAGGGAAGCGGTTGCCAACTCTTTTGTCCTCCTGATTTGGAGGACCGCATTCGTTTTTACGTAACACAGGAGAAGAGGATGAGAGCTTTACGGACCCTCTTAGTATTGGCGATTACGGCGTGGAGCACAGTCGCCACGCTTTCAGCGCAAACTCCGGAGAATGCAATCAAGGTCTTTGCGCCGGTTTACATTAACAATTCGCTCCAAAAGCCAGCCCCGAACTCGTATGGAACGAACACGATCAGCTTGACCTGCCCTGCGGGAGCTCCGGTCCAGGCGTCGGTCTCTTCGACTCCTGATGGTACCGGCTACCTGCTCGAAGACAACCTGTTGTACGTGAACAACGTCACCTTCCCAACCCTCACGCCACCCGACGGTGGGGACCAGGGAGTGAATGGGGGAGTGAATGTTTGTCGGGCCGGCGATACGAGCTCTCCCGGCAATGCGACGGCGACGAACTGTTTCCAGCAGGCATATGAGAGTGAGGCGAATTCTCTGATTGGCCAGAACCCAGATACGATCAGCGATCCGGCCAATTTCCTGTCGACTTACGGGGTGCCTCCCATCGATGTGAGTTCGTACATCCAGGCTGGGCAGGTGCAAAACTTAAAATTCGATTTGATCGACTTTGGCGGCCTGCTCGGCACGAGCACGTTGTACCTGGTTACCAATTGCAGCCAGAACGGCGTCACTTCCGGTGGCACTATCACAGGTAATCCGATCCCGTCGACTAATCCACCGCCAGATCTGCTGACGCAGACCTTCCCGTTCGACAGCACGACGGATCAGCTGGTGAAGTTCACCTCGGATTTCTCGAAGGCTAATACCGCCGGCACTCTGTCGATTGTGAATAACAGCTTGCCCTCAGTACTAGACACGCTGGTCACGCCAGCTCAATATTCAACTCTTGTCGCTGGAACATCGCTGGCACCCTCGCTCTGCATTCCGTTGAGCGGCGAACTCGACAGCAACGGCAATCCAGAGTGCAAGCTGTTCACCATCACCTGCACCAATGACAACAGCAATACCTCGCTAGGGACGAACTGTCCGCAGTCGACGGCGCGCAATCTGCTGTTGAGTTCGAAATTCGATGCAGATGCGACCTTCGTCCAAGGACTGCAGCCGGGGACGGGATATGGATTGCTCATGGGCAGCGATAGCTGGACGGGCTCGCCCTGTGCGTTCATGCCGAATACGCCGGATGCGAACCTGCTGTGCCCACAGAACCTTTCCACGGAATTCCTCGGGGACTTCGGCACGGGCGGTACGGGAAAGTCGCTTAACTCCAGCTTTATCGTGGTCCGTGACGTTCCGCTGCCGGTGACAAACGTTACGGTCACACCGATGAGCAGCTATGGTTGGACGAACTCGAGTACTCCCAGCGTCCAGTTCGTGAGCAACATTGCGACTTACAGCGGACCGAATCCTTTGAATGGCTTCATCGCCGCACCGATTACAAGCCTCACGTATGGGGTGGTGGATCCGGTGCCCGATACGACGTTGCCGGTCTCAGGCGATACGACGCTCACGAATTCCACGCCGTGTCCGAGTACACCGACTACGGGTGCAACCTCGTTTACCTCGAATGCGGTGCTCGGTCCATTGACAGACGGGACGCACTCCCTCCACTACTTCGCCACCGACTGTGCTGCCACAGAAGAGCTGTTGTATACCGTGCAGCCTGGGAACCAGGGCAATTGGGCCTCGTTCAAAGTGCAGCCCATCAACGTTGATACCCAGTCTCCGAGCGCGGCGTTCAATGGCTCGGTCGCGCCGATCAACAACGTCGTGCTGAACTCGTCGCCCGTGAATCTCGGATTCCAATGCGGCGACTCCGGCTCGGGATTGGCAGTCTGCGGTGTCAATCCATCACAGACCCTGGGTTCCACAGGCATCCCGAGTTTTACCGGAAGCGTGACGGTTCCCACGAATACACTGGGTAGCTCTAGCTATACCGTGTATGCGCGCGACCTCGCAGGCAATGCGGCGAACACGAGTACGGTGACGTACAACGTGCAATACGCCGGAAGTGGCTTCTGCTTTATTGAGCCGGGCCACCAGATATTGCTTCCCATTTATCCAAACGGCACTGCGGTGTTTAAGCAGGGTTGGAATGTTCTTGCGCGATTCCGAGTGTGTGACGCGAAGGGTAATTCGATCTCAACATCCGGAACGGTCAAGAATGTGAGCGTTCAACGGGTGGCGGGAGCCGGAGCCTTGAATACCCTCAACACGGATCCTTTCAGCGATTCGGGATTTCATTGGGATCCGATCCTTCGCGAATGGGAATGGAATATCAGCACCAAGGGCCTGGTGTCCGGTAGCACCTATAAGTACACGGTGACACTCAAGGACAATTCCCTGATCACCTTCCAATTCGGAGTGCACTAATTCGAATTGCAGCAAACAGCCGGGCCGAAATGGCCCGGCTATTTCATGCTTGGAAAGCAGCGTCTATCCTTGGTATTTGTTGCAGTCGGCGTAGATCGTTTTCAGGTCGGCACGATCGAGTAAGTGCTCTGTGCCGGACTGCTTCTGAAGATCGTCGTAAAGATTTTTTGCCAGGCGATATTGCTCAGCCGCGTCGGAACCGTTTCCGCTGAGCCGCAGCGCCGTGCCGAGCAAGTAATGGATCCGTGCAGTCTGCGGCTTTATACCCCACTTCTCACTTTTGCTCAATGCCTCCTCGAGCGCCTGCCGGGCATGGACGTAGTCTTTGCCATTGATCATGGCCTGGGCAAGATCGAGCGAAGCTGAAAGGCCGTTGAAGCCGAGGCCTAAGCGATTAGCCTGTTGAATGAGGTCTGGGAGGTCGCGTACCGCACTTGCCGGGCGACCCTCACCCACGGAAACAGCGGACAGGTTCAACTTGATGAGCAACATCGTGTCAGCCTGCTTGCCCTTGGCGGCGGTCCGCTGCGCCTCTTCGTAGTTTTGCCGGGCAGATTTGAGATCAGCACGATAAAACGCGAGATCTCCCTTCGCATTGAGAGCCAGGGCCCGGAGGCTCTCGTTCTTCAAGTCGGCAGAAATTCCAGTCGCCTCTGCCAGGAGCTTGTCCGGCTCATCGAGCTTTCCACTCTGCGCGAGCGCAAGAGCGAGGTCGATCAGCGTCTCGCCCATGTCGACTCCGCGGTCGCCAACACTGCGGTAGTTTTTCTCCGCATCTTGCAGGGAAGTGATGGCGGCATCGATGCGTCCTTGCTTTAGAAACACCATTCCCATGGAATGCGACACGACTGCCGCTCCGCGGGCATCAGCGGCTTTGCGGTAGAGGTCGAGACTGCTGATATACGACGAGAGTCCACTCTCATATTGATTGATGGCGGAGTAGACATCGCCCAAGTGCGAGAGTGTCTCCGCGATATCACCAGAGACGTTGAGCTTCTGCCGCAGCTGCAGGGCCTGCTGCAAATAGGTGAGGGCGTTCTCCGTGTCACCCTTGGCGAGGTACACGGTTCCGATATTGTTCAGGCAGAGTGCTTCGTAATTCTGGTCGTTGGAGTCGCGCTGGATCTGGAGCGCATCCTTGTAATTCTGCAGGGCTTTATCGTTGTCACCGATGTTTTCGTAGACGACGCCGATATCCATCAGGGTGTCGCCACTTTCCTTCTTCGCACCAATATCTTGTTGGATTGATAATGCATCGTTGTAGCTTTTCAGTGCCTGATCGGGCTTACCCATCATGGTCTGCACGACGGCGATTTCGGTCAGGTTCCCAGCAAGGTTCCGCTTCAGTCCTAACTTCTTGTTGATTTCCATGGCCTGCTGGTAATTGCGCATCGCATCCTCAGGCTTGTTGAGCAGCCGGTAGGCCACGCCGAGGGCTTGCATCACCAGGGCTTTCTGCTCGTCGTTGCCAACCTGGATTGCCAACGTCATGCCGCGGGTGAGCGGATCGATGGCCGCATCGGCGTGGTCGCTCATGATCTCGACCGCGCCCATTTGCCAAAGAGCTTTAATGTTCTTGGGATCTTCGTGCAGGATCTTCGTGAATTGCTCCCGCGCCTTGTCGTAATTCCCGGTGGAAATATAAAGGCTGCCGAGTTCGTACTGGATGTCCGTGTTTCCCGGCAGTCTTGCGGCCAGCACCTGGTATGACGAAATTGCCTTGTTCGTGTCTTTGATCAAACGCGCGTGGTTGGCCTCGATTAGGTACTTCTCGGCCGTCGGCAATTTCTGAGCCAGGTCTGCGGCCTTCCGTGATGCCCTCTCAGCATCACTGTCATATCCGAGCTCGGAGTACGCATTCGCCAACGCGGAGTAGGCGAGCGCGAACTGCGGGTCGGCCTGTGTTGCAGCTTCCAGGTGCTTCAGGGCGCCCAGGTTCTTGCCTTCGCGATGGAGTTGCAAACCTTCGTCATACTCGCGAAGAGCAACCGGCGAGGTGGAACTCGGAGCGAACGAACTGGCTTCGAGTTCCTTCATCACGTCCGATGAAAGCGCAAGGTTTTGACGCACCGCTTGTGCCAGCTTATTTACTGCCTGTGGGATTTCCTTCTCACTTGCGGCTTCAACTTTTAGCGCAACGCTGCGATCATTCTTCAAATCACGCAAGGTGGCATCCAGGCGAATCACATCGCCGAACCGCGCGTACTGTCCTGAAACCAGGATGTCCGCGCTGCTGAATTCGGCGATCCGGTTCAGCATCGAAGCATCGACTTGCGTTGATGGTTTGATCTGCAGGTCGGAAACGACCTGGTGCACGCGGTCCGAAGAGACCGTGCGCAGCGACTTCGATTGGCCAATTTCCGTGCTTAGCATCTCAGCCACACTGCCGCCGAGCCAATCGAGTGTTCCATCGCCGCTGGCATTGCGGAAGGGAACGATCGCGAGGGAAACCGCAGGGGTTGAAACCGCTGCGGGTTTCGCGCGAGGTGCGAAAATTTCAGCGCGGAAAACGTACCCGAGGACCACAAGCACAATGGCGGCGGCGACTGAGCCGATAATGTGCCATGGCCAGTCACGTCCCCAAACGCGCACGGGCTCAAAGTTAAGCGATCCCGCAGCCTCTCCGCCTTCCCAACGTTTCAGGTCGGCGAGGAGCTCCGTCGCGGACTGGTACCTCAACTTGGCGTCACGTTCCAAGCACTTGCAAACGATCCGGCTCACCTCTTTGGGTACAGCGCCGTCCACAGAAGAGGGGGGTACAGCCGGTTCCTGCGTGCGTTTGAGGAGGCTGGCCAGCGCCGAATCTGCCCTATACGGCGTGTTGCCGGTCAGCAATTCGTAAAAGATAAGCCCAACCGTGAAGAGATCGGATCGCGCATCGAGCTTCTGCGCCTGAGCCTGCTCGGGCGACATGTACTCGAATGTGCCGAGCATCATGCCGGTTTGCGTCATCCCATCACTATTTCCGAGGGTTCGCGCAAGCCCGAAATCCATGACCACGATCCGGCCTTGATCGTCCTGCATGATGTTTCCGGGTTTCAGATCGCGGTGGATCACTCCTTGCTGATGGGCGGCATCCAATCCCTGGACGATCTGTTGCATGATTGCGACCGCTGCGCCCGGAGAGAGCTTGCCCTGTTCGCGCAGCACGCTGCGCAGATCCTTGCCGGGCACGAACTCCATCGTGATGAACTTGACGTTCTCAGCTTCGCCAAGGTCGTAGATACGAATTACGTTCCGATGCGTGACCTCACGCGCAGTGAGGAGTTCCTGTTTGAAGCGCTGAAGAATTTCAGGATCGTTGGCCAGATCCGGACGGATGACTTTGAGCGCAATGATCTTATCGACTTCGAGGTCGCGGGCTTTATACACCGCGCCCATTCCGCCTTCACCCAACAGTTGGAGAATCTCGTAACGACCACCGAGGCGCGATCCAAGTTCCAGGCTCGCGCCGGGACCGCGCGCGGGACCAGCGTAGGTCGCGTCGAGCTGCGACTTCGCTGCGGTTCCGAAGCCCGAAGTGACCGCTGCGGTGTTGTCATTCCTCGGATCCATCACTGCCACCGCTGACGTGAAAGCTCCTCGCCGCAGATTAGCAACGAGGCAATTAAGCCTGAAATATCTTTGCCGGAAAGCATGAGAGATGGCCCCACAGACAGGCCAAGAGTATAACCTGCTTTCGCGCCAAATTCGGCGTTTTTCCGCATTCCATGCGGATGGAAGTGACGCCCGGTGACGTACCGAAATGCGGTAGAGAGCGATTTGCGCGTTGTAGGAACGATTCTTGAAACAACCCCACTCCGTGAACGCCATTCGGTCCGCGGGTGGTGCCATTGAATTTTTCAGTTCATCGATGACGCACGAGAGGGCCGTTGCAAGCGGTAGACATCCTTGACCAGGAATTCCGGTAGAAATAAGCGAATCCCGATAGAACTAGGAAGAACCGCGTAGCCTCATTGCCAATGCGAGTCTGGCCTTCAACTTCGTTCTAGCTAGCGGTGGGCAGGGGAAAAGAGGGGCGCGGCATACGTGCCAGCCCACCTCACTGGGTCGCCAATTTGCGTGCAGTCTCCAGCAGTGTCTCGGCCTCAAAAGTATTTGCTCGGATCACGCCATTTTTGTCGATCAGGTAGTAGTGGGGGACACCCGCCAGGCCCCACGGATAGTAGTACGGCGAATTCATTCCGATATGCCAATTCACAAATGGCAGCGGCATGACGCTCTTCGTGAACTCATCTACCTTGCCAGCGTTGTCGTCAATACTCAGGGTAATTACCTCGAACGGCTTGCCCGCGAGTTCGTTCTTTAATGGTGCAACATGCTCTTTCAAGCTATGGACACACGGAATGCACCACGTCGCCCAGTAATCCAGCAGCACGACTTTCCCTCGATAATTGTTCAGGTCGTCCTTCTTGCCGTCCACGCGCTGAACCTGCATATCGGGTATCACATCGCCAAGCGCGAGGTGTTCGAGTGAGAAAAGCATGGGCGCGATCTCTTCTCGGGCCGGCTTTCCGCTCCAGACATTTACATCTCCAAACTGCTCCTGCAAAAGATGTGCGAGGCGAATCATCTTTTCCCGACGAACCGATCGTTGGGCATCCGGTAACGTCGCATCGTCCACTTCATTGTGTTTTTCCTCAACCAGCCACCAGGCTGCCGCAGCGCGCAGTTCGCGGTCTGTGCTGCTTGCGATCACTTTATCCAGAATTGCCTCACCGCGAGCGCCAGCGGCCCGTGCCAGGCTGAGTGTGATGTCTTTCATCCGCGGATCGCTGATGTAGTACTGATCTAGATACGTCAGCGCCTGTTCGGAGCAGTGATTGAGCGGCTCTTCCTTCTCGGTGAACTTCATGCAAAACTGAATTGCGAGGAACCCCAGGTCATCCGTCGGGTCAGCCGTCATCACATCGAGTGCACTTGCATAGGCCTTGTCCGCGTCCGGTCTCTGAATCCCCAATTCTTTTTCTCCGTCCTGCCAACTCTTGGTGCGGTTTTCGGGCTTGTGCAACCAGCGACCCACGGTGCGGTTGTAGAAAGTCTCCTCCCCCATGTACTCCTGCACCTGCTCCCAATCCCTGGTGCGGCGGTAGTGGTCCACTGGTCTTGAAGGTTGGGGTGTACCGGGCGAAATCCGCGCCGCGCTTCCGCTCTGTTTTGTGGTTTGGGTCTCTGCCCGACCTGCTCCCGCAGCAAACATAGCGGTCAATATCAAAGCCACGAGCACTCTGTTTGCCGTCATACGGAACTCCGTTTTTTCGCTCACCGCGCCGCTGCGGGAATGTGCGCCTGCACCTTTGCGGTGGTCACGGGAAGGCAGAAGCGATCGTTGCAGGTTTGATAGCTCACTTCGAGAGTCACGTCAGAGGCGCTCTTCGATGCGGCTTGGCGAGTGAGCGGGACGGAAAAGGTAGCAGACTGCTCGAAATATCGAACCGGCATGTCGAAGTTAGGGTCAGTTGCCATGATGGGATCCGGCTGTTTCACCGGACCTGCCAGGGTGAAGGGCTGTCCAGAAGCAAGGCGAATCATCGTGGGTACCGGTCCACCTTGTTCCTGGTCCAGGGCGTAGAGATGCCAGCCAGGCTGGATCGCCGCAGTGACCGCAACATTGACGCTGGTTGCCGACTTCGAGGGACGCACCCTGGCGCTCCATTGAACAGCACGCGAGGTATCGACCTTTTGGGCAACTGAGGTCGGCATATAGAGAAGAGAGACAGATGACAGGACGAACGTTCGGATCAACGTTTTAGTGAGCATGATTCGCATCGACCTCCGCTGTTGTGTTGCCGGATTGCACTGGAACATAGATGCTTTGCAGCACCTGCTTTGTTTTGTCATCCTGGAGGAAAGCTACGATCGCGAGTTTGTCCCAATTCATGACATTCTTCTTTTCCTTGAATCCGTCAATCTCGAAGCTCGGCGGCAGCCGCTTTCTCAGCGCAGTGAGATAGTCGTCATACCATTTCAGATTGTCGGCGGTGACCTGGTCGAGGTCGAAGTCGGAGTCCTGCGAGATCGTCGACGCCGTGACGGGGTAGCCGGTGTTGTCGTCGGTGCGGTTGGCGCCGGCACGGACGACCATGGGGTGGTAGCGCAGGCCATTCTCGCCGCTGTAGTCCACCTCTTTTTCTACCAACATGATTTGCAGGCGGGCGGTTTTCGGTAGTTTCTCGCTGGTTCCGGTGACCTTCACATGCACTTGATTGCCGTTACGGGTGGCGTCGACATGCAGTTGCGCGGCGGGTGCGGCGTCCAGGTTTTTATCGACGATGCCCATGAGCTTGGCGTCGATCTCCTTGGTTTTCTCGGACTCGCCCTCGGCTTGAATCTCCTGGCCGTCGATGAACGTGTGTGGGGCGCTGCGATGGGTCTGGTAAAAATCCTCGCGTAATCCTACGGTTTTGTTGGAAAGCGGATCGTCGGTGGGAGCGCTGGTTTGGTAGAAGAGGGTTACTAGCTCGTTGCGGGAATAACGCTCAAGCATGGCGTCGGCCGAAAGATCGACGGAGACGCACGACTCGCAACCGGCGCCGGTGAAGATTTCGAGAAGCACCGCGCGGTCGCTCCGCTGGGGATCAGGATGATACGGCGTGGCGTCGGCAGGGTTATGGAACGACTTGTCGTACTCCGCGTTCAGGTACTGATGGAGTGAGGCTTCGTCGCCGGGGTGGAGCTCGAAGTAGAGCTTTTTGAATTCGTCGATTTCGTTGGCCTTCAGCTGGCCCCGCAGATAGGCGCGAGTGAAAATGCGCAGGCTCTCGGGCTTGTCGCCGCGATCGGCTGCCAGGTGGGCGAGGTTGAGAAGGGCATCGCTGTTGGAATTCATTTCGACGGCGCGGGTCAGGTCCGACTCCGCTGCCTTTTTTTCGTCGAGCTTGATCTCGATTTTGCCGAGGATCGTCAGGCGTCGCGACATGTCGCCACGGTAACGATCCAAAGATTCCTGCTCGTCGAAAGGAGATTCCTCGGGCTTGGGTTTGCCTGCTTTGGCGGCGGCGTCGGCCAGGTATTTCATGTAGGCCTGGTGCTCCTTGAGCTGCGCGGCCATGTAATCGGCTTGGGTGACCTCGTCGACCGACTTTCTGGCGATGGTCTCAGCGAAGGGGAGCAGTGCGTCGTTCTTACGGAGGCTGCTGGCAATCGCCCAGTAGAAGTTCGTTCGGCCGTTCGGGCCCACCGAGGCGAAGGCATCGGCGAGGGGAGTTAGTTTGCCGGAAAGTTTTGCGCTGTCTTTGGCGTTGTCCTTAATAAAGGTCTCGAGGGCGAAGCCGGTGTTGTAGGCGATCATGGCGTCGTCAAAGTCGGCAGGGTGGGCTTTGACATAGGCGGTCAGGGCGTCGATGTTGCCTTTGCGCGCTTCGTCAACGGCTTGCCACGCCGGGGACTGTGCCGGCTTGCTGGCGGCCTTGGCCTTGGCGGACTTTTTGGTCTGCGGCGGAGCCTGGGCGACGATGGTAGGCAGCGAGGCCATGCTGGCGAGCGATAGCAGGATGATCGCGAACCGGAAGCGAAGCGACAATTTCCATGAAACATGGGAGAAATTCATCTTCTTGTAGGACCCTCATGTGCGACGGCGAGCCCGCCAGGATGACGGGACCAATCCGCTATTTTGTCTTCTTTCTAGGTATCCCCGCGAGCAAGCCCTTTCTTACCAATGGTTGCCGGATTTTTTATCCAGCTTTCCGGCTGAATTTCGAGGCGGTGGGCTGGACAGGCTTCCGTCGGAGGGGTTCAAAAAAAATTCACACGGGGTGGGAGAAATCCTGAATTCCCGGTGGATATGTATGCAAGAGGAACCCACCATGACCCTGGAATGGAGAGGTGTGTCGCGCACTTCCGTTTTGGCCAAGGCCTTTGCGGCCTTATTTTTCATCCTTTCGACGGTATACGTCTTTTCACAGGCTGAGTCTGCCACGTTGTCGGGCACGGTCTTAGACCGCTCGGGAGCGGTGATTGTCGGGGCGCGTGTGCAAGCGACGAACTCCGACATGAATACCACAGTTTCGAATACGACGAACCACGACGGCATCTACGTGATCTCGGGGCTGAAGCCGGGGCGGTACCGGATGACGGTGACTACCCAAGGATTCAAGCAGGTGGTGGTAACGGACGTCGTTCTTAATGTGCAAGAGACGGTGAGCCGCAATTTCACCTTGGATCCGGGCGCGGTATCGGAGTCGGTAACGGTGAGCGCGGACAATACGCACGTGAATACGACCGATGCGACGGTGAGCACGGTGGTGGACCGGCAGTTCCTGCAGGACATTCCGTTAGCTGGAAGAAGCATCCAGACTTTGCTGATGCTGACCCCGGGTGTCGTGTTTACCGAGGGCGGGGCTACGAGCTCCGAGGGACAATTCAGCGTCAACGGCATGCGCACCGACGCCAACTACTTCACGGTGGACGGCGTGGCCGCGAACCTTGGCACGGACCTCGTGGGCAACGGTCTTCCGGAGGCAGCGGCTGGTTCGAGTCCCGGTTGGAACGCTTCCGGCGGTACAAACAGTTTGGTTTCCCTGGATTCGATCCAGGAATTTCGCGTGCAGACCTCTTCGTTCGCTCCGGAATATGGGCGTACGCCGGGAGCGCAGGTGGGCATCGTCACGCGGTCTGGGACGAATGCTTGGCACGGGACAGCGTTCGATTACCTGCGAAACACGATCTTCGACGCAAACGATTGGTTCGCCAACCATGATGGTTTGGCAAAAGCGCCAGAGCGGCAAAACGACTTTGGCGGCGTGCTAGGCGGGCCGATCATCAAGGACAAGACCTTCTTCTTCTTCTCGTACGAAGGGCTGCGGCTAGCACTGCCGAATACGCTAGAGGGCGTCGTGCCTGACATGGCAGCGCGTAGCGCGGCACCGACGGCCCTGCAACCCTTCTTGAATGCGTTTCCAAAACCGAATGGCGCGGAGTTGAGCGACAATTTGGCCCAATTCAACGCGAGTGTCTCCAACCCGGTGAGTACGGACGCTTATAGCATTCGAGTTGACCAATCGCTTGGACAAAAGCTGCGTTTGTTCGGACGATACGTATATTCGCCTAGTTCGACCGGCCAAGCTGGCTCGCCGGGAGGTACAGGATTTACCCCTAACAACCTCTACCAGATCTGGGTGACGACGCACACCGCAACGGTCGGTCTGGATGCGACGCTTACAAACAGGATCAACAACGAATTGCGTTTGAATTACAGCAACTTGAAGTCGTACTCGCAGGAGGAGTTGACGACGCTTGGTGGGGCGCAGCCGTTTACGAACGCCCAGCTGGCGGCTATTTATCCCGCGGGCGTTAACATCGGCACATCGCAACTCGGTTTCAGTCTTGATGATGCAAGTAGCTATTACTTCGGAGCCAGCACTGGCGTGAGCGAACAGCGGCAAGCGAACCTTACGGACAATATTTCCTTTGCGTTCGGGACCCACATATTGAAGATCGGAGCGGATTACCGGTGGTTAGCTCCATTCCAGGATGTGAATCCATACTCGCTCGATTATGAATTCTCCGGAATTAACGGCGCCAACGGTGTGCTGTCGGGAACGGCGGAATACGCTTCCACTGGAAGCTTTCAAAACGTCGCCGTGCGGTCGAAGAATCTCTCGCTGTATGCACAGGACACATGGAAAGTGAACTCGCGGCTGACGGTAACCTACGGCCTGCGCTGGGACTGGAACCCGCCTCCAACCGGGGCGAATTTGCAGAATGACCCTTACGTTCTGCAAGGCTTGAATGATCCGAATACCATGACACTGGCGCCACGAGGCACGCCTTTCTACCAAACGCGGTGGAATAATTTTTCGCCTCGCATTGGCGTAGCCCTTCGATTATTTGGCAACCAGGACCGCGGAACCGTGTTGCGCGGTGGTTTAGGCGAGTTCTTCGATATTGGCTCGGGCGGGCTGGGCGAATACACGTTGGGTTTCCCCTTCCGTGCCGATAATTCGTTTTACAATACGCCGTATCCACTGACCCCCGCGCAATTGACGCCTCCGGTACCTGATATCAATGCGCGGCCGGTTTATGGCCTTTACGTTGCTGACCAGAACCTGAAGACGCCGCACACTTATCAGTGGAACGTGGCACTTGAGCAGACCTTGGGAGAGAACCAGACGTTCACGGCAACCTACCTGGGAACGCTCGGACGGGAGCTGCTGCGAGTTCAGAGCATTGGCAACAGCGACTTTATGTATGTCTCGCAGACCAACAACCAGGGCATTTCGAACTACCAGGCGTTGCAATTGCAATATCAACGTAATGTTGCGCATGGGCTGCAAGCGATTGCGTCATACACCTGGGCCCACTCCATTGATAACTCGTCGAACGATTGGGCTGGATATTCGCCTGTCGCCCTGTTTCACGACAACCTCAGCATCGATCGCGCGAACTCGGATTTCGACGTGCGGCACAACGTAAGCGGCGCACTCACCTATCAAATTCCCGGTCCCGCCGGCCACGGTTTTGCTCATGCAGTCGCGAGTGGATGGTCGGTTCAAGACTTGGTTGTGGCCCGAACTGCATTTCCAATCGACCTGAGCTCGTTTTTCAACGACTGGAATGTCGGTCCGTATTCCTTCGATGCCCGCTTCAACGTAGTTCCCGGCGAGCCGTGGTACCTCTATGGCAACCAGTATGCCGGCGGTAAGGCAATTAATCCCGCCGCGTTCTCTGATCCGCCGACTGGAGTGCAAGGCGATCTCGGCCGCAACGCGCTGCGTGGATTCGGCGCATGGCAGGATAATTTCGCCGTGCACCGGGATTTCCCGATCACCGAACGGGTTGGGCTCCAGTTCCGGATGGAAGCTTTCAACATCTTTAATCACCCCAACTTCGCGGATCCCGCCGGTTTTTGGCCCACCAGTTTCCCAGAGTTCGGCGTTTCTACGTCAACGCTGGCAAACGCAACGGGCAGCGCGATTGGCGGCGGCTTAAATCCGGAGTACCAGATTGGTGCGCCGCGGTCGTTCCAGTTCGGTCTGAAGCTGCAGTTCTGAGGACCGAGCGCGGATGAGAGGACAAGGTGAATTTGTGAAGACTCTTGCAATCCTCCTGTGCCTGGGCGTCGCTGCGGCGATGGCCCAGGACGCGGGGACGAACCCAAAGGCGAAGGCTGCCTTCGACAAGGCTGAAAACGAGCGCAAGACCGATAACAACAAAGCGGCGGTGGCGGATTACCAGAAAGCGATTGAGCTCGACCCAAACTTCACAGACGCTCAGCAGATGTACATATTCGCATCTCAGGATCTGGCCACGACGGCGAGCGTGAAAGACGCGGTTTTCTCCGGAAAGGCGACGAAGGAACAGGAAGCTCAATTCAAGAAAGAGCGAGAGCAGGCCACCGCTCAACTGGAAGCCCAGTATAAGAAGTGGGCGGCAGCGCATCCGAAAACGCCCGGTTACCAGTGGGCGCTGGGCGATCTCAACATCTATAAGGACCCGAAAGCGGCGATCGGCTACTTTGAGTCATCGGTAAAACTTGATCCGAAGTTTGCGCCGGGATACCAGTCACTGGCGTTGATGTCCGAGGTGCAGGGCGATCTCGACGGCCAAAAAGAGTACCTTCGCAAGGCGGTGGAAGCGGCGCCGAACGATCCGAAGTATCTTTTTGACTACGCCTACGCATTCCATGACTCCGACGTGAAGAAGTTCCAGGAGATCAGCGAGGACCTGATTCGCAAGTTCCCGGAGAGCCGTGAGACGGCGCAGGCGTATTACTGGCTGGCGGACACGGCGTCGACCGATAGCGAGAAGCTGCACTACCTGGAGGCCCTCTATAACGATAAGGCGCCGGCAGCCCAGGATTGGAAGGGCGGCGGCCTGAACATGCTGTTCGAGATCGACGCGAAGTCGGACATGCCGAAGGCGCTCGCGCTGGCGCAAGAAGTGGAAAAGATCAAGGAGAACGATAAGGACGACTTGAGCTACTGGAAGGCGATGGCGACGTATGCGCAGAACACCATGGACGCCGAGCAGCTCTTGAAAGACGGAAAGGCAGATGCGGCGCTTGCGAAGCTGGACGAAGTGAAGTTGCCAAGGTGGGCCCACGCGGAACAGTTGCAGTTAGAGCGCGAGCGGGCTCATGTGCTCGAGGCCAGCGGACAGAAGCAGAAAGCGTACGACATCATTCTCGACCAGTATGCGAAGCGTCCGACTGACGATTCGCACGCGCTGCTTGTGCAATATGGGCAAGGGCTGGGGAAAGATGCGACCGCGGTGGATGCAGAGATCTGGGCGGCGCAGGAAAAGAACGCAAAGGCGGCGACGGAGTTTTCGCTGCCGTCGTATACAAGCGACAAGAAGAAAATGTCGCTTGCGGACTTCCATGGGCACGTCGTTTTGCTGAACTTCTGGTATCCGCTTTGCGGGCCGTGCCGCGGGGAGTTCCCTTTCATCCAGTCGGTGCTCGACAAGTACAAAGACCAGGGATTCGAAATTGTCGCGGTCAATGTGGAGCCCGAAGAGAATGACTTTGTGCTGCCAATCATGAAGGGCTTCCACCTGGGATTTATTCCGCTGGAAGGAAGCGGCGAGTTCGCGACGGAAAGCTACCACGTCCGGGGCGAGCCGACGAACTTCCTGATTGGCGCGGACGGTAAATTGTATTTTGGGCCGCTGGAGCCGATATCCTCACCCAACTCCGAGCGGACGCTAGAGTTGCAAGTGCTTGCCCTTTTGCGCCAGCAGAAAGACGCTGCCGCACAGGGGGAAACCGCGCATTAGTCGCACTACGGGGCCCTGCCCGACGAAAGTAAAGCCAGCGAAATCCCGCATAGAATGTTTCTCAGGGCGGTTCGCGGGGTGTACGATTATGCCTAATTTTTGGCGGAGTTTATGGCATTCGGTTTGGCACAACTAAGAACACACCAGGTTCGCTGGGACGATCTGCGCAGTGCCAACGACACGGACCTGGTGCGGCTGTTGGCGGCTGGGCAAGGCGACGCCCTCGCAGTCATCATCGATCGCTATCAGCGGTTGGTGCTGACGATTGCCCGGCGCATTGTGAAAGACGAGTCGGAGGCAGAAGACGTAGTACAGACGGTCTTTCTCGAGATTTTGAAAGAAGTGGCGCAATTCGATCCCGACCGGGGGTCGCTGAAGACGTGGCTGATGCAGTATGCCTACAGTCGCAGCATCAACCGGCGGCGCTACCTGGAGCACAGGCAGTTCTATTCCCGGGTCGACATGGACGACCTGGATATGGCAAAGCTTTCACCCCACGTGAACGCACTGGAAGGCATGGTCTCCGGAGAGACGACGTGCCTCATACGACAAGCGCTAGGTGCGTTGAATGAGAAGCAACAGCTGGCGATCGACCTCATTTATTTCGAAGGACTGACCGTAGACGAAGCTGCCAAGCGGGCGGGGGAGACGGTACCAGCCATCCGTCACCAGTACTACCGCGGACTGATGAAGCTCCGCGAAATCATTCAATCGCCCGCGAGCATACAAAACGAGGATTCCGCACGGGCGGAATCCCTGAGACTAGGAATGCAGAATGCCAGACCACGGACAATTTGAAGAGCTGTGCGCGTTAGCTGCCGGCGGCGCACTCGGGCATCCGGAGCTCGAGCAGCTCGGCGATCATTTGCAGGACTGTTATCCCTGTCGATGTCTCTTCGCGGAGCTTAGCGATATCCATGCACAGTGGCTTCCTGCGGCACGGAATCTTGAGCTCGAACGCGATCCCGCTACGGAAGCCGCATTACGAAACAGAATTCTGAAACGTGCAACCGAAGTTGGTACTCATATCTCCCGCAAGGCGCATCACCCACCTGATTCCGCTCCCACTTTTTGGAATACATCGCGTGTCTGGATGGCTGCAGCTGCCATGTTGGCAATCGTAGCCTGGGGATCCGTCGAGATGGTTCGTCTTCATTCCCTTGGCAAGATCCAGGTCATGGCGACGACGGTCGCGCCCACTCCGCCAGCCACGGTTGTGCTTCCCAATTCAAACGGAGACAACCGCGAACGGGAAGCGCAGCTCAACGCGACCATTCAAACACTGCAAGAAGAAGGAAACAATCTCGAAGGGCAGCTGAAGGATCAGCAACAGAAGGTCGAGGCATTGCGTTCGACAAACGCCGGCTCGGCACAGACGGTCGCAAACCTTACCAAAGAGCTTGACGAGACGCGAAACCACCGGGCAGCCGCAGAAGCTGAGCTGGCGCAGATCAAGACGAACCAGGCAACGACAGACGCAGTCACGATCGCGCAACAGGCCGAAATCCTTCGGCTCAATCAAAAACTCTCGGAGCAGTCAGCCAGTCTCGATCGCGAGCAACAAATGCTGGTATCAGGCCGATCTATCCGCGACCTGATCGCCGCTCGCAACCTTCACATCATTGACGTTTACGACACGGACTCGCGCGGGAAGAGCGGGCCCGCGTTCGGACGCGTCTTCTATACCGAAGGCAAGTCCCTGATTTTCTATGCCTACAATCTCGGCGAGAACCAGCGGGAGAAAGGCGAGATTTCGTTCTACGTTTGGGGCAAGCAGGACGGCGCTCCGCAGAATGTACGTAAACTCGGAGCGTTGATTCAAGACGACAATGCGCAACGACGCTGGGTGTTCACGCTGACCGATCCCAAGGTGCTGGCTGAGATCGATTCGGTCTTCGTGACGCTAGAACCCGGCAATCGGGCTGAGAAACATCCGCACGGAAAGCATTACTTGTCCGCTTTCCTGGGAAGTCCGGCGAACCACCCGTAATAAACGGCGCGCAGAAGGCACTCTTGGGAAGTGCGTAGCCCGAAGTGTGCGAATTTGGCAGCAAAGCAAGTAGAGATCAGCAGTGGAATTTTGGAGAAGTCATGATGATCAGGAAGCTAGCGGTGATCGCGGTCCTTTTATGCGTTGCAGCGCCGGCGGCGGTATGCCAGGCACACAAGCCGAGTCCAGCGGCGAAGGCGGCATACGAGGAGGCGCGCGCGCCCATCTCGAAGGGCTTTGCGGGCGACCCGAAGGAAATGAGTAAGGCTGTCGATCTGCTGAAGAAAGCAGTGACGCTCGATCCGGATTATTACGACGCGCAGCAGGAATACATCATGATGTACGCTTTCGCTGCCGCGCCCGACACTCTCAGCCAGGATTCGAAAAAGAGCGAAGCCGCGGAGCCAGCCAGGAAGAAGGCGCAGAAAGAAGTCGAAGTGCAATACTTGAAGCTGGCAGCGGAACATCCTGACAAGGCTGTTTACCAGTGGGCCTTGGGGTGGATCTACGAGTACGACAACCCCGATAAGTCCGTTGAGTACTACAAGCAGGCGGTGAAGCTCGATCCGCATTGCGGGCCTGCGTTGGATTCGCTGGGCATTGCTGCCGAAGAACACGGGGACCTGGAACTCAGCGAAGATTACGCGCGTAGAGCGTATGAGGCGTGGCCCGATGACGCACACCTGTGGCGACACTACGTCGGTGCATACACCTCGGTGCCTACCCAAGAAAATATTGAGAAGGCGAAGCAAATTGTGCTCGCAGGGGCTGACAAGTTTCCGGAAGAAGCCGCGAACATGTTGAGCTACACCGCTAGCCGCACCACCGACGAAACGCAGGCGCGTGAGATGTACGAGCTCGTGCAACAACGTTTTCCGAATGGCGCAAAGGGGTACACACTGATCCCGCTGTTTAACCTTTATATGAAGTCGGACCGCGCGAAGGCGCTGGCTTTGGCCGATTCCATGGTGAAAGCGGATGCGAAGGATAAGCAGTGGCCACAACTCCAGTCGTATGCGAAGGCGTTGACTGATGCCGATGATCTCGCAGGTAAGGGTGAGTTCGATAAGGCGATCGCGCTGCTGGATGGCGTGAAGCTTCCTGGGCACCATCTCGTGGACGGTCGCTGGCTCGACATCGAAAAGGCGAAGGTGCTCGCGGCGCAGGGGAACAACAAGGATGCGTATGCGCTGCTGCTCAAGGCGTACGCAGCCACCCCGAGCGATGAAGTACACACGGCACTCAACAGTTCCGGCGAGAAGCTGGGCAAGTCGGCGGACCAGATTGCGGTGGAGATCAATACGGCGCGGGCGGCGGCTGCAAAGCCTGGCATTCCGTTCATGCTCACGGATTACGCGACGGGTAAGCCGGTGTCGCTGAGCGATTACAAGGGACGTGTGGTGCTGGTCAATTTCTGGTATCCGAAGTGTGGACCGTGCCGCGGCGAGTTCCCGTACCTCCAAATGTCACTCGAGAAATACAAGTCGCAGGGTTTCGAGATCCTGGCGATTAACGGGCATCCGCCGGAAGATAGCTGGGTGATGCCGTTGGTCCACGGCTGGCATTTGGGATTCATTCCGCTGAAAGGCACCGAGGACCTGCTGAAGGAATATAAAGTGCGCGGGTTCCCGGAGAATTTCCTGTACGGCGCGGATGGGAAGATCTATCCGATGCCGAGCCAGGTGCGTCCGACAACGCTACGTGAGTTCCAGCTGCAGGTGGAAGCACTGCTGCAACAAGCCAATGCCGGAGGCAATACGGCGGCAGTCGCGAAGTAGGAAAATAGTAGAGGGAGTGTGAAAGTGCTGCTGCGAGTTCGAGCAATATTCGTTGCGTTCGCCTGGGCGGCCATGCTGGGAACAGCGTTGGCACAAACGCCGGAGGAGGTGGTCCGGTGGATAGCGGAAGGACCGGCGACTGCCAAGCCCGGCGCACTCCTGCAGATCGGCTTAAAGGCGGTGATCCAGGAAGAGTGGCACGTGTACTCGATCTCGCAAATGCCGGGCGGTCCGACGCGCACCGTGATCTCGGTGCCCGACCATCAGCCGTTTGAGCGCGATGGATCTTTGAAGGCTCCGCTTCCACATACTGCCTTCGATCCAAATTTCAACATCGACACCGAAACGTATGAAGGCACGGTGCAGCTTAAGCTGCCGGTTCGCGTGGCCAAAAGTGTGCCAGCCGGCGCGCAGAAGATCGCGGTCGATATCCTTTTCCAGACCTGCAACGACACGACGTGCTTGCCCCCGCATACTACGCATCTGTTCGTGCCGGTGAAGATTGAGGCGGCGGCAGCTGCGGGAGTTACGGCTGCACCGTCAATTGCGACGCCTGCGGCGCCCGCTGTGCCCGTGGCGCCGGCTACTGTAACCACGGCTTCTCCAGCGGCGAATGGAGCGGCGCCGCCTTCGGCTCCTATTTCAGGTCCAACGGCACAGGTTCTCAGCCAGCACAGTCTTGGCTCGTTCATCTGGCTGGCGATGGTGATGGGAGCGCTGTCGTTGCTGACGCCGTGTGTGTTCCCGATGATACCGATCACGGTTTCG
>DASYAU010000062.1:0-41254 GCA_036501185.1 Candidatus Korobacter sp.
TCCCGCTCCGCGCAAGAAGGATTGATGCTGGGCGCGGCTTAGAATCGCCGCGCCTATGACAATCTCTTTTCGCTTTGATCCGGTGATAAATCCCTGCACGCCGCGAGACCAATTCGTTCTCCCGCATCGAAGCCCATTAGGAACAGTCGAAGGTCTTGCATATCGGCCCATGGGTATTTGGCCCGTAATGCTCCTATGCCTTCGGCACGGGCGCGTGTTCTCGGCTGATCCAAGCAACGTCCATCTGGAAGAAGTAATGGGGCTGGGCCAAGTGGTACCGACATTCGTTCTGTGGCAACTTGACTTCGTATGTGTCCACGAAAGCTGCGGAAAGCCGCATACCGTATACACCACCAGCACGCTAGAGTTTGGCGAGACTGGTATACGAACAGTCGTAGATCGTTCATCCCCATCCGTAACCTGCGGCGACCACCTCGCCATGATCGGAAACGCATCACTTACGATCTCCCAGTTGTAGCAACATCGTTTCCACCCAGTACCGAATTCCGCGAGTTCCTTGCTCCGCAGCTTGAAACTATTACACTCATACGGCGTCCACACACCCCAGGTCCGGCAACATCTTCGCCGACGCTGGGACCTCCCGAGGTTCTTGCCAAGGGCAAACCCGCGCACAAGATCGCGACCCTCATCGCCAAGCGCGGTCTTACGCAGGTCCAAGCCACCCAACTCCTGGGCAGCGATCAACCCAAAATCTCTGCTTTGCCGCGCGGCAAAGTGTCTGACTTCTCCATCGAGCGCCCGCTGCGCTTGCTTCTCCTGTTCGGGCATGTCGTGAAAATCGCAGTCCGACTGGGCGGTGCGCGCGTGGCGTGAAAAGCAGGTGTCGATTGAGTTCTTTCACGGGCTGGGACCCACTGGAAACGCGAGAAGCCTCGGCAGAACACCGAGGCTTGTTCAGCAACTCCTGTAGATGGAAACTTCTCAGTCCGCCTTGCTTGCCTGCCCAGCAGCGGGCGTCAACAGCACCGCGCCTTTCAGTGCGCCTGCCTCCAACCGCACGACGTGGTGCGCAGCATCGTACCCCACCGCGTTTCCGATATTGAATCGCGTGATGTCCACGAACTTTCCCTTCGCCTTGGCGAGCTGGGTGTGGCCGCGCATTACCGTGATCTCGGCTTCGCTGCCAACCCGGTCAACCCGCACCTCGTAAACTCCCGCATCCAGCACCGTGCCTGCAAGGTCCGATCCCTGCTCGAAATGCAGGCTGACGACCTTCGATCCAGTCGTCGACTCAGCCGCGCATCCCACCGCCAACAATGCTGCCATTGCGACCAGCATCATCCATTTCTGAAACCGTTTCATAGCATCCTCCGTCCTACGTGCCGAATCATGCCACCAGGACCGACGTTCCAATCTGCGGGTGGGACGTGCTCATCCATCTCCGGTCCGAGATGCCGCCCACGCCAGTCGAACCGTAATAGAAACTGACGATCACGGGAGGGCCGAAAGACGCGCAGGCGCCTGCATTCCCGTATTCCCGCCCTTATCACTCGTTCGTGCCCTAGATAGCCAACCCGCCGATTCCACGAACAACTCTGAGCGTGAGGAGCTCTGCCTCGCTCCAGTTCCGTCCGAGCGATTGACCGAAAAGCGGGCCGAAAGAGAGTCTATCTTCACCAAACATCTCCACTTCATCGTGCTGTTCGCAGTCTCACTCGCCACTGTGGCATCCGCTCAGACCGTCACGCAGCAGATCGATGTTCCCGGGACGCCGATGGGCATCGCCGTGAATGCGCTTACCAACCACGTGTACGTTTCCCAGAACAACACGGATGAGGAGAGCGCGGCCACGTTCATTTCCAATATCGATGGCGCCACGAATGCCGTCCTCAACATGGTTCCAGGACCGGGCGACGTACTGGGGAATGTCGCGGTCGATGTCGTCACCGGGCGCGTTTACGTGGTTGGCTGCACGACCCTGCAGGTTGCGGAGATCTCTTGCGTGATCGGCGTGTATGACTCGTCGTTGAACGGGATCGCCACCATTTCGGATGTTGCGCTGGGTTCGCCGCTGGCGGTCAACCCGATCACCCATCGCCTCTACTACGCCAGGGACAGCGTAAGCGGCATGGCCGTGCTTGACACTCGCACGAATACTTATCTGGGCACGATTAAGCTGGAAGACTCATCCCCGGTAGGCCTCGACATCGATCTGTCGACGAACCATGTATTTGCGGCGTACGGATCGAACCAGGTGGCGCTGATCGATGCGCATACCAGCAAGGTGTTGCGCACGACCTCGGTTGGGACGGAAAACACCGACGTTGCCGTGGACCCGTTTCGTCATTACCTGTATGTCGCCGACGGAAATGGGCAAAGCACCGCTCGCTCCACGGTAGCGGTACTCAATACCGATACGCTCGCGTTGCAGAAGAAAATCCTAGTCGGAGCGAACCCAAGCCGGATTGCCATCGACACGTTCTCAGGGCGGGTCTTCGTCACGAACAATCGCTACAGCACGCTGTACGTCATCGACGAGGAGACCCAGCAAGTTCAAAAGAAGTTGACGGGCCCACGCGGACCGGTGGAGGTAAATCCCAACACAAAATTTGTATATACCGGCACGTTGACGATCTACATCGATCCGATCACCGGCAAAGTAGATGTGATCAGCGAGTAATACTTCGTCCCGTCGCGTCGGCTACTCCGCTCGCAGCGCCTCCACCGCATTCACGCGGGCAGCGCGCATCGCCGGAATTGCCGACGCGATGACGGCGGCAGCGAGAATTACGAGCGCCGCAGCGAGCAGTGTCAACATGCCTGGGAAATGGAGCTGCGAGATCAGGCGCAGTGCGGCCTTCAAAGTAGCAAAGCCGATGACGAGGCCTGCTGCAACGCCGATTCCGGCCATCACGAGGCCTTCGCGCAGGACATTGGCGAGTATGTCGCGGGGTTGAGCGCCCATGGCAATGCGGATGCCGAACTCGCGGGTGCGTCCGCTGACCGAGAACGCCAAGACGCCTGCGACACCGACCACGGAGATCAGCAACGCGATCGCCGCGAATCCGCCAAAGACGATGGCGTTGAGTTTGTCGGGCGTGAGCACCTCGGCGCGGACATCATTGAGGGTCGCCGCGCGCTCAACGGGCTGGTTGACGTCCATCTCGTGGACCACGCGTGTGATGGCCGGCACCAGCGCGTAGGGATCGCCCTTGGCGCGCACGAACATGCGACCTGAGAACCCTGATTGCATGGCCGGCTGGTAGATCGTCATCGCGGGAGACGGGACTATGTTCTCATCGTCCATATCAGGAACCACGCCAACGATGCGCCGAGGATCGTAGGCGATGCCGATGAACTTCATCACGGGGTCGGTCCAGCGGATTTCGCGGCCAATCGCCTGCTGTCCTGGGAACAGGTTGTTCGCCAAGCTCTGGCTGATGATCACGACTCCTTCGGCGTCCTTCTCATCCGTGTCGAGGAAGTCGCGGCCTTCGAGCAGTGGCATTCCGAGCGTATTGAAGAAGCCTGGCGACACGGAACGGAATCGCGCGCGCGGATCGTCGACACCGTTCTTCTTGTCTACGCCCTCGGCAGCGAACTGGAAGGCGATGCTCAGGCCTTGCGAATCACGCCAGGGCGTGGCGAAGCCGGTTGCGACGCTCTCCACGCCTGGCAGTGCCGCTACGCGCGCCTTCACGTCACGGTCGAAATTGCGCATCTGGTCCGGCGTCCGTCCGTAGCTGATGACCGGCAGGTTCACGGCGAGCACGTTGCCCATGTCGAAGCGCGGACGGGTGCTCTCGAGTTCGTACAGCGTCCGCATGAGGACGCCTGCGCCGGCGAGAAGGAGGAATGACGCAGCGATCTGCGTGACCGCGAAGATGCGCAAGCGCCGGTTGTTCGTACCGGTGTTGCGGGCGCCCACTCCAGCGGCGCTGAGGCTGCGGGAGACCTCGGCTGCGGGAAGGCGCGGGATAAACGCCAGGAAAATGGAGGCGACCACGGCCAGAGAGATGCCGAACCAGACAAAGGTCCAGTCGAGCGTGAGGCCATCAGCACGGACAGAGAAACGCGCAGCGTAGCGGCCGAGGATGCTGACCATAGGAGCAGCAACGATGAGTGCGGCAATCACGCCGTTGAAGCACAGGACGACGCTCTCGGCCAGCAGCGCGCGGCGCAACTGGGTGCGGCTGGCGCCCAATGCCGTGCGGACGGCAAGTTCGCCCTCGCGCCGGACGGTGCGCGCAAACACCAGGTTCGCGACGTTGGAGCAGGCGATGACGAACAGGAGTGCCGCGGCCGCGAACAGGACCCACAGCACCGTGTTCGCGCGTGAGTTGATCTGGTCGTGGAGGCGCGTGGCGTGGATCTGGTAGTTATTGTCGGGCCGATAGACATCGGGATGCGCGGAGGTCATTCCCGCATACACCGAACGCAACTCGGCGCGCGCCTGGTCGACAGTTGCGCCGGGAGCGAGGCGTGCGAAGACTTCGGTCATGCGATGCGAGCGGCCGGTGACCATGGTGGCCGAGAGATGATGCGGGCTGGTGACGATGTTGGCGATGATCTCGGTTGCAACCGGGTAAGGAACAGAAGGTTGGAGAACGCCAATGACCGTCGCGGTACGCGAGCCTTCATAGCTTTCCAAACGAATCTGCTTGCCGAGGACACCAGGGTCGGAGTGCATGGCGCCGGTCCAGAACTTGTAGGTCAGTACCACGGCACCCGCTGCATTTGGGCCATCATCCTGCGGTCCGAGCAAGCGCCCGAGCACCGGGTGGAGGCCGACTGTGTCGAAGTAATGGCCATCCACCACGCCGGCGGGGATCTCGCGAGGGGATCCCAACCCGATCACGGTAAAGCCGATCTCGGAAAAAGTGCCGACTTCCGAGATGGTTTTAAGGTTCTTGCTGATGTCATCGATCTCCGGGACTGAGAAGTGGGCGTCAGGTTCGCCGAGGCCAGAGGCGCTCTGCTGGATGTAGAGCAGGCGGTCTTCGTCGCGGTTGGCGAGCGGGCGCAGCAACACGGCACGCACGATGGTGAAAATGGCTGCGTTGGCGCCAATGCCGAGCGCCAGCGTGAGCGCCACGGTGATCCAAAGTGCGCGAACCCGCGCCAGCGAACGTACGGCAATTTTCAGGTCGCGAAAGAAAGACATATGCGTTCCCCTACGGCTTCAGTACCAACTTCTCGGGCCGTTCATGAACAGATCGAATCGCGCGCCGGTTTTTCGACAATTCGACGGATAAATTTTTCGGTGCCTTCCGAACCCCACGGTTTGGGCAAAATCATACTCGTAAGGCACCCTGAAAATCTCAGATATCCGCGTAAACGTCAGGCTGGGACGGAGAATTCCCGGCAACCAGAGGGCGCGGCCGGTGGGAGGAATTCCCCTCTCGGAGGTAACGCAGCCCCCATCGGGGCGGCGAGCTTTTCCGTCCGCATACCAACGGCAAGCGAAATAGAGGAGGAAAATCGTAATTGCCCAAACTCCATAAGGCAGCGGAAGGCTCCATATGGTGCCGTCCGGCGGATCGGGATTCGCCATGGGATGGTTCGTGAAGAGCCATGGATCGACATAGCCAAAACGTATCTTTGAAACCACCAGCGCGAGGGCGAGAACTGGCGAAATTTGGGACGAATGCTGCCGAAAATCTGGGGAATACGACGAAATGGAGTGACGGATAGCTTTATCTAATCAGGAGCTGGCATTACGTCGCGACTGAACAGGTCGGAATTCGCTCGAAACGTTAAGAAGCCCCGGCTGATGACCAGGGCTTCGTCATGCAGGTCTGATCGCTGGGCACGTCTCAGTCCGCCTTACTTGCCTCTGGTGCCGTCGGCGCCAGCAGCACGGCGCCCTTCAGCGCTCCTGCCTCCAAGCGCACGACGTTGTGTGCGGGATCATAGGCTACTGCGTTTCCAATGTTGAAACGACCCAGTTGTACGAACTTTCCCTTCGCCTTGGCGACCTGCGTACGTCCGCGCATCACCGTAATCTCGGCTTCGCTTCCTGTGCGGTCGACCCGCACCTTGTACACGCCGGCATCCAATACAGTGCCCGCAATGGCAGACCCTTTCTCGAACTGCAAATTGACTGTTTTCGATTCGTTCGCCGACTCTGCCGCGCATCCCACCGCCATTAATGCAGCCAACGCAGCCAGCACAATGCAATTCCGAAACCGATGCATAAGATCCTGCCACCAGCGCAGACCTTCTCTTCTTGTGGCGGGACGTGCTCATCGTTTCGCGGTGCGAGACGCTGGCTGCGGCTGCCGAACTGCGATGAAACCCGAGAGGCGTGGAGACCGACGGAAGGTCTTCCTCGATTAGGTGCTGATCGCCTTCTTCCCGATCGCGCAAATCCATCCTTTTTTCGGCTCGGTGAAGACCTGCGTGCCTACGAATCCGGCGTTCTCGAAGAGCGCGCGATGCTCCTCCTCGGTCAGCAGCTTCAGGCCGATCCGCGGTCCGTGTTTCTCCATTAGGCGCGAAGAGACGCTGTCCGCTCCGCGGTAAACTTCGGCGACGATCAGGAGAGATCCGCCAGGCTTTATCACTCGCAGTATCTCGCGCATGTCGCCGGGTAGATCCGGCCAGAAGAAGTGCGTCTCCACGGCCGTGACTACGTTGAAGGTGCTGTCGGGAAAGGGCAGGTGAGAGACCGACCCTTCGCGACTCTCCACGCGGCCGTTATCGATCAACGCGTGATTCAATTTCGTGGAATGCGTCACGCTATCGGGCGAGTGGTCGATGCCGCAGACTTTCGCGGCCCTCTCGGCCAATTTGTTCACCGTGCGCCCGCCGCCGCAGCCCACGTCCAGCACCCAATCCGTCGGATTCACTTCGAGGTGCGACAGTCCCCAATCGGTGACGCCCGAATGGCTCATGTTCATTCTCGAAAGGGTGAAGCGCCCTATCCATCCGCTCGGCTTCTGACACTGGTTCATCGCACCTCCTGCCGTTTAAGGATTAACAGCATATCCTCGCCGGCGCACGGGCGCCCACACTCGTTCGATTTCGCGAGATTAGTCTGCTCCGGCGAACTCCTCCTGGTCTTCGTAGGAGATTTTCTTTTCGCCGATAATCCGGATCAGGTAGCCGGAGAATAATCCTGCGACCAACGACAGTACCACTGTGGTTGCGATCCCAGTCAGTTGCGCCTTGGCGATTCCCGGTATCACGAGGATCGCGATTAGTCCGCCCATCAAGCCTGGCATCCCGTGCAGGTTGTGAACGCCGCAGGTGTCGGTTAGTTTGATCTTCTCCAGCAGCCAAGGCTGAACGTAGACATAACCCAGCACGCAGAGCGCGCCTGCTGTCAATCCGATCGCGAACGCGCCGTGAGCCGATACCACGTTGCACGTGGCGCCGATTGCGACACCACCTGCGAGCGCGGCGTTTGCGATGTCGGAGAACGAGGTTTGGCCGTGCCTTAGCAGCGCGCTCAATACGTAGGTGGCCAGCGTCGCTCCGCAGAGTGCGAGGATCGTATTAATGACAGTTTGTGGCATTTGTTCGGCGGGAACCACTGCGCTACAGAAACTAGGCCAGAAGATCCAGAGCACCATCGAACCGATCATGGAGAGGCGGTCGGAAGTGGCGTCACTTTCGATGGGCTGGCCATCGTGGTTCACGTGCTCGGTCCGCATGAGGGCAATGCTGACACCCAGTCCGAAATACGCGCCGAAGGCGTGAATGACGATGGAGCCAGCGCTATCGACGAAGCCTCGGGTCACGCCGAGACCGCCATCCAGCACCAGCCACTCGTTGATCATGTATGCCGGAACCAGGAGGGCGACCAGCGCAACATATTGGTAGAGCCGCATCCGGCCGAGCACGGCGCCCATGGCAATCAGCGCCGAGGCGCAGGCGAACTCCGCCAGCAACAGGACGTGGATGCTATTCGGCGCCATTGCCACCGACGAGATCAACCCTGTCGATCGCAACAGGATGTAAAGCGGAATTCCGGCGCCGACGACAAGATACGTTCCGGTGGTGGCGCTGTAGCCGTACTTCTTGACGAACACCATGAGGAAGCCGAAGCCGACGAGCAGCATGGCGAGGATGTGGATGGAATAGTTGTACTGTTCCACTTGCCTCAGGCTCGCTTCGACGTGGCCGGTGCCCTGCACCGCCCAGGCGCGTAGAGGGCAAAACATCAATCCCGCACAGATTGCAGCGAAAACGCGAATCTTCCTACGCATTTTTCTTCTCCGGAAGTGTTACCACTTGAAACTTGGCCTGTTTCCCGGCAGAACTCCGCTAAGGCACGCCGCATGGGGATTTCCGCTGCGCTTGCCGGAACTAAGTAAATTTCTGAATTAACCGTAGCGGAGGACAGACCGGTCTAACGCACGATGAAAGATAAGGGCTGACACAAGATCCTTGGGCGCGACGAGACGATGTCGTGCCGCTCAGAAGCCTGTGCTTTTCGGCAGAACTTCGCAGTGACGGCAGGCACGTGGCGCTGTGATCATGCTTCGGGGCGATTCGCTGTCGGGAAACCGGGAGCCAGACGCCGGGGCGCGTAGCTATGCAATCGACGAGCGGGGTTTTGTGATAGGAAATTTCAGTTGGAAACTGGCATCAAGCCCGACCACCGCTAAACCGGCGCAGCTTTTCGGGGACTGCCTCGGCGTTCGCTTTGCGATGCATCGCTTCTTGCGGGACCTCATAGAAGGGGTTCTCGAGCAAGATGGGACCTTCGATCCGGACGTAGGCGTGGGTGGCCATGCAGTGGTCGAGTATCGCCGCCGGCAGGGCGTTCCGGTTGTATTGGCAGAGGCCAAGAGCGCGGTTTGATTGATAGAAATCGTTGAGGCGCGCTTCGTACTCAACCAGGCGCTCCGATCCCGGCGCCCCGTCTAGCACCCAACTCATGTCACCAGCAGCGCAGAGGCCTGTAAAACCCGCATCCAGCGCGTCCTTCACGGCTGCATGCAACAGCGAAATCATTTTGTCGGGATCAAAGCTTCCGCCCTTGAGATGAGCGCTCTCTTTCGTAACAGTCACCAGCGCACCGCGCTTCTCCTCGGCGGAGACATCGATCCCGGCTTTTCGCAGAGCCAAACGAAAATCTCGGATCGAGTGCTCGCCGCAGACGTACAGGCATCGTTCCCCGCGAGCAAGGCCTCCCTTGATGTATTCAATCGCAGCACTCAACTGCTCCTCGGGAGAGGAAAACAGAGTGCAGACGTGATCTCCCTGCTGGTAAACGATTCGGCGTGACGAAGCCATCCCGGAACCCCCGCAATTGGTGTGAAAATTCCACACCGGGTAATGCGATGTCGCCAACACGCGAAAAGCTGCCACTCGCAATGAATTCTTCCCGCCTGGCGCCCACCTTGACGCAGAGAGTGAAGCGGCATAACGTCTCACGGATGTTCTACCTTCTGAAGACCGAGCCGAGCGCGTATTCATTCGCCGACCTGCGGCGCGACAAGCAAACTGTTTGGGATGGGGTCACGAATCCCGCGGCGGTCAAGAATTTGCGTGAAATGAACCGCGGCGACGAACTCGTCATTTATCACACCGGCGATGAGAAGACCGCAGTGGGAACCGCGACTGTAGTTTCCGTCGACGCCGCGGACCCCAAGAAGCCGCTGGTGGGAATCAAGGCAGGTAAGCCGCTCGCGAGTTCCAAAACGCTCGCCGACCTCAAATCGAATTCCCGGTTCAAAGACTCGCCATTGCTTCGCCAGACACGCCTTTCCGTAGTCCCGCTGACGAAGAGCCAGTTCGAATTCCTGGTGGGGTGACCGGAGATCGTAGTGAGATGCATTAAGCGCGTACTCGCGCTTTTGCGGGATAAGCGTTAGGAAACTTCGCTTCTAGAAGGCATAATGCGGGTCTCGCATTTTCAATTCCAGGTTTGAGGGTTCCATGACTGCATTTCGTATTCTGCTGGCGGCGATGTTGTCCGCAGCATTCACTTCGCTAGGAGTTGCGCAGGCGCCATCGCAGAGCCCTGCTCCGCCACCTTCGGCAGCGGCGAGCGCCGGACATCCATCCGAGATTTCGATATCGGACACGCGGCGGATCAGCTTCGTCTCGAAAGTAAACGGTCATGGATACTCGCTGTCAATCGCTCTGCCCGATAGCCCGCCGCCGCCGAATGGTTACCCGGTGCTTTACGTGCTCGATGGCGACGCGTACTTCGGCACGGCGGTAGAAGCATCGCGTTCCAATGACAACGCTCCACAGGCAATCGTGGTGGGTATCGGGTATCCGCACGACGCGGAGTGGCCGGAGACGATCCTGTCGAAGCACAAACCGCTTCCAAAGGAACTTGCTGGAGTCGCGCCCTTCTGGGCGGCGATGACGTACGCACGTTTGTACGACATGAGTCTGCCACTCAATGGCGCGCAGTTGAAGGAAGTGGCTGTGACATTACCGTTGGGTGCGGGAGATGTTGGCGGCATGGATGAGTTCCTGAAGATCATTGAGACGGAGGTCAAGGCGCGCGTGTACGCGTTGACGCAAGTCAACCGTGAAGACCAGACGTTGTTCGGGCATTCGGTGGGGGGCTTGACGGTCGTGGACGCGCTGTTCACAGAGCCGCAGGCGTTCCGGACGTTCGTTGCGGCCAGCCCCTCGATCTGGTGGGGTGACAAGGAAGTATTGGAGAGAGAGAGGCGGGGTTCTCTGCCCGGGTAAACGCGGGAGAAATTGCGCCTCGGGTGCTGATCACCGTCGGCGGCGAGGAGGAAGCCGTTCCGAAACTTCCGCCCGAGCTGGCCAGCAAGAAGGACGAGATCGAGGCCCTGGTAAAAAAGGACCGGATGGTGGGCAATGCCTGCGAACTTGCGAAGCGCTTGCAAGCGTTGCACGGAGGCAAAGGATACGAGGTGGCGGACTGCGCGGTATTTCCCCACCAGTCACACGGGATCTCTTACGTGCCGGCGATTGGGCGCGCGATCTCTTTCGCATATCCGGAGTAGTCGGGAGACAAGGAGAAAGCCCGCGTAAGGCGGGCTTCGCTTCGCAAGGCGCGCAGCTATCCGAAGATGCTTTTGCGGATTGGCTTCACGCGCTTATTCATCTTGACAGCGCGCTTCCGCGCGTCATCGGCCCAATCAGAGCCCTTGGCGTAGGCGTCGCTCGCCCACTCGCTTCCGCGCTCCCAAGCATCGCTTGCCTGGTCGGTAAAATCATCAATTCGCTCGCGGGCGTCTTCGTAGCGGCGGCGCAGTCTCTTTCGCGTCTTGCGTCCGCTGTCGGGAGCCAGCAAAAGTGCGGTGATTGCGCCAATCCCCAGGCCGACCAGCAGCAACGTTAGTCCTAGCCCTGCTCCGCCGCGGCCACTCTCGTAGGAGGGCGTTTGGCCAAAGCCTCGATACTTGATGTCATTCATGCACGTCTCCTTTTCATTTGCGGCCGCGTGCTGCCGCTCCGTTACGCGCCCAGGCCTTAGCCAAGGCGCAAGCATTCTATTTCTTTTCCCGCTCGCTGGCGGGTTTCTCTTCACGTTTTTCAGGGAACGGAATCACCTTTGCCTGGCGCCGGTTTTCTTCTTCAAGATTGCGGTTTGAGATTCCCTGTTTCCGGTTATTGTCCTGTGGTTTCTCTTCAGCAGATATCTTGGGCAAAGTACAGCCTCCGCGGCCTTAATGCCGTCTTTTTCTGTTAGAACGGTGTCAAGCCGCACGTGTTGCCAACTCTCGCACAGTTCCCAAAACCTGAGGCAAAACGGTACAATCGAGTGTTTGGCATTCCTATCTGCGGCTCGCCGTGTGCGCCTCCGAAGCTGCTGCACAAACAAAGTTCCTAAGGTAAGGAGTTACAGGTTTCATGGCAATTCCAGCCACCCAGATGCGTCCCGGCATGGTCATTAAACACAACAATGACCTGCATTCCGTCTTCTCCGTCGAGCACCGCACGCCGGGCAACCTACGTGCTTTCATCCAGGCCAAGCTGCGTAACCTGCGCACCGGAGCCATGTTTGAACACCGCTTCCGCTCCAGCGACCCGATCGACAAGATCACGGTTGACGAAGAGAAGATGGAATACCTATACCAGGAAGGCGACGCCTACGTCTTCATGAACACTGAAAATTACGAGCAGCTCCACCTGAACCACGACATCCTCGGCGATGCGGTGGACTACCTGATTCCGAACCTCCAGATCTCTGTGGAGTTCTTCAACGGTAAGGCGGTCGGAGTAGGACTGCCGCAGACGGTGGAACTCACGGTTGTCGAGACCGAGCCGGGCTTGAAGTCGGCCACGGCGAGCAGTGTGACCAAGCCGGCAAAGACCGAGACTGGGCTCGTGGTGCAGGTGCCGCCCTTCGTGAACGAAGGCGACAAGATCCGGGTGGACACCTCCGAAGGCGCGTATCTCTCGCGTGCGTAGCAATATGGCCGAGACGAACGAAACCCGCCGCTATCTCGTCACTGGACGCGTCCAAGGCGTCGGCTTTCGGTGGTTTGTAGAACACGCGGCCGTGCAGCTTGGAATTGCGGGCTGGGTACGCAACCGCGCCGATGGCAGCGTGGAAGTGCTCGCCAGTGGCCCGAAGGACAAACTGCACCAGCTTTACGCGGAGTTGCAGAAGGGCCCGAGGGCCTCGCGCGTCGAAAACGTGGAAATGGAAGATGCCGCACCCGACACGAACATAAAATCATTCCGCATTGAAGGAACCTGGTAGATGGCCGACAGCAAGGCTGCCGTAAACTACGACTCACTAAAGAGTTACATCCGCGAAATTCCTGACTACCCCAAGCCGGGAATTCTCTTCTACGACATCACCACGCTGATCAAGGAAAAGGTCGGCTTGGCTCGGGTCATCGACGGCATCACCGAACATTATCTGCAGAAAAAAATTGACCTGGTCGTAGGGATGGAGGCCCGCGGATTCATCTTCGGACCCGCCGTCGCCTATCGCCTGAACGCTGGTTTTATTCCGATCCGCAAGCCGCGCAAACTGCCGGGCGAGACGGTGAAGCACACCTACAAACTTGAGTACGGTGAAGACACGCTGGAGATCCACAAAGATGCCATCAGCCACGCGCAGCGCGTGCTCATAGTCGATGACCTGCTTGCCACGGGCGGCACTGCCGTCGCCGCAACCGAGCTGGTGAAGCAGCTCGGCGGCGAAATTTGCGGAATCGCATTCGTGGTCGAGCTCGATTTCCTCAATGGACGCGAAAAGCTGAAGAATTACGACGTTTTCTCGCTGCTCCGCTACGACAAGTAAGTTCCTCGAAAAGCTAATCGGTCCGGAGCGCCTTCATCGGTTGTGTAGATGCAGCACGCCGCGCCGGCAGAATGCTGGCGAGAGCTGCGCACGCGGCCAGTACAAGCGTTGAGCCGCCAAGGACCAGCGGGTCCCAACTGCGGACGTGGAAGAGCTGTGACGCCATCAAGTGTCCTCCGATAATCGCTATGGGCAAGCCGATCGCGAGGCCGATCGCAACTTGAATAAACGCGCCGCGCATTACCATGCGGACAATCATCAAGCGGTCGGCACCGAGCGCCATGCGAAGACCGATTTCGGCTGTGCGGCGTGCCACGTTGTAGGCGGTGAGCCCGTAGAGGCCGATGGTGGCGAGCAGTAAAGCGATCAGGCCAAACGCGCCCGCGAGATTCGCAACCATGCGCGCCTGGTCGAAATTGCTGTCCACCTGCTGCTGCATAGACAGGACGGATACCACGGTCAAAGAAGGATCGATTTCACCAATCGCTCGGCGAATCTGCGGTTCCAGACTTTGCGGCCCGCCGTGAACCAGGATTTGGATGTTGGAGAGGAAGTGCGACATCTTCTCGATACTCTGCGTTTCCGCATCGTTGTAATGCTCATGCTGGTCGAACGGTAAGTAGAACATCGGAAAAGAAGGATTGCCGCCACCGTTGTATTTCGCGTTCGCCGCTACGCCGACGACCTCGAAAGTCGAGGAATAGCGAGCGGCATCCGTCCCAAAATGTTTGCCAATAGGATTCTCGCCAGGGAAAAAGCGTTCGGCAAAAGCCTGGTCGACGATGGCAATCGGGTGGCCGTTGGCGTCACTCGGTTGGAAATTGCGCCCGCGAACGATCGGCTGTCCAATCGTTGTCAGGTAATTCGACGTCACCCGGTTCAACGAAGCTGCATTCTCAAGACTCGGCGCAGGATCGCTTTTTCCCGGGACCGCGATGAGTTCGCCCCAGTTGTTGCCTGACATCGGAGTGTAAAGGGCGAGACTCACGTTTTCCACGCCGGGCAGCTGTTTCAGCCGGTCCTGGAGTTCATGCGTCAGCGCGGAGAGATGCTCCTGGGTTGAGGAGGCTGCGGGCGGGTTCATGCTGACGATGATGCGATCTTCGGGATGGAAACCGAAGTCCTGGTGCTGAAGGTTTCGCAAGCTCATGGTGAGCAGGCCTGCACAGGCGAGGAGCGCCAGGGAGATCGCAGCCTGTCCAACGACGAGAAGCTTCTGAGGAAGGGTGGATTGGTCCTTAGTGGTGCGGTTAACGCCACGCAGCGCTTCGGCCGGATCGGAGTGTCTCGTAAACCAGGCGGGTACCACGCCGAAGATGATGCCCGTAAGGAGCGAGAGAGCGAAGCCGAAGCCGAGCACCGGCCATGAAGGTGTGGCGCTAACTGGTGTGAACGTGGCGCTATGAAACGCCAAGGAAATGATAAGGCGCGCCCCGAGATACGCAATCGCCAGGCCGAAAAGGCCTCCGGTAACGGCGAGGGTGACAGCCTCGGTCAGTTGCTGGCGTACCAGCCGGGTACGCCCGGCGCCAAGGGCCATGCGCATTGCGGTTTGGCTTCGCCGCGCGGTCCCACGGGCGAGTAATAAGTTGGCGATATTTGCGCAGGCGATTAGCAGAACAGCGGCACAGACCAGGAGCAAGATACGCAAACTTGCGCCGTAGCTTGCCTGCATCGTAGCAACGCCGGAACCGGCAGGCGCCAGCTTGATGAATTTCTGCGGGATGCTGGGGGCGACCTGCGCCTGGAAATCCGCAAGAATCTGGTCTTCGTAGCGCGCCCAGCGCTGCAGCACCGACGTCAGTCGTGCATCCAGACCTCGCACACTTGCTCCGGGCTTGAGACGACCGATTGCGTAAAGCCACTGCGCCTGATTGTTATGGATATTGCCGTCCGGACCGTCGATCAGAAGTTCCTGGTTGATCGGGATCCAGAAATCAGGTGGGTCGCTGCGAAGGGTGTCGCCGTAGAAGCCCGGCGGGGCGACTCCGACCAGCGTCACCAGATGGCCCTCCATCATGAAAGTCGAGCCGATGAGTGAGGGATCGCTGCCATACGCTTGTTGCCAAGTGCGATAACTCATCATGATCGCCGGCGCAGCGGAAGCGTTGTCATCCGCGGGCAGCAGTGTGCGTCCGGCGAACGCGCCAATGCCGAACAGGTGAAAGTAATTCCCTTGCACATATTCCACGTGCATCGGTCGGGACTGCTGGTCGCGCAGGGAGCTGCGCACGCCATACATCTGCGGACTGGCGGAGAAGGCGGTGACCTCTTCGAACTCGGGCGCGGCCTCCGCAAAGCGCTGGACGAGAGGCAGGGAAAAGATGCTCCAGTCGTCGTCTCCCCAACCCACGCTGCAACATTCGTTGGTGTCGCCGATGCGATAGAGGCCCGCGGGGTCGCTAACAGGGAGCGACTTCAGCATGATGGCGTTCACGAGGGTGAAGATCGCCGTCGTTGCACCGATGCCGATCGCCAGGGTGAGCACGGCGGTAAGCGTAAAACCGGGCGAAAGGCGCATCTGACGGAGAGCATAGCGAACGTCCTGGAGGAACGTAGACATAGGCACCCTCAGAGCAATTGGAAAGCCAATGTCAGACAAGGCGTTCCATGGACTTACGAACAGCCGGGTGTTCAGGAGTGGACACTCCGGACAGGTGGTAGCGGTGCGAATCTCTTAGCGAACTGGGGCTGATCCGCCGCCTGCAACACGCAGCGGATATTTTTAGTGAATGACAGTGCCCTTTTCCTCTATTCGGATCGCAACGCCTTTATCGGATCGGTACTAGCGGCGCGACGTGCCGGCAAAATGCTGGCGATCGCGGCACAGAAACCGAGCGCGACAATCGAACTTCCGAGCACCACGGGGTCGTAGCTGTGAACCTCGAAGAGCTTCACCGCCATCAGACGTCCCGCTATAACTGCCAGCGGAATTCCAATTGCGAGGCCTATCGCAACCTGCAGGAAGGCGCCACGTAACACCATCTGCACAATGTTCGTGCGGTTCGCACCGAGAGCCATGCGAACGCCGATCTCGCTGGTGCGACGGACCACGCTGTAGGCGGTGAGCCCATAAAGCCCGATCGCAGCGAGTAAAAGCGCGATGCCGCCGAAGGTGCCGGCAAGCTGCGCGACCATGCGTTGCTGGGCAAAGCTACTCGAAACTTCCTGTTTCATCGGCTCCACGGAAATAATCGTAAGCGTGGGATCTACGTCGGCCACAGCGCGCCGGATCTGCGGTTCCAAGGTTTGCGCATCGCTCGCCACCAACAACTGGATGCTCTGCACAAAATGCGAGCGTCCGGCAATCATGTCCATTAAAGGCTCGCCATAGTGCTCAGTGGATTCGAGGTCCACATACAACATCGGGTGAGCAGGCCCGTCAAGATCGTTGTACTTGGCATCGTGGACTACACCGATGATTTCGAAGGTGCCGGCAAATTTCGAGCTATCCAGGCCAAAGTGTTTGCCGAGCGGATCTTCGCCGGGGAAATAGGTCTTGACGAACGACTGGTTCACAATCGCGACGGGATGACCTCCAGCGTCGCTGTTCTGGAAGTCGCGGCCGCGGACCATCTGCTGGCCGATCGTCTGGATATAGTTCGGGCTCACTCGGTCCCACGTCGCCGCATTGCGCATGTCGGCCTGAGGTTCGCCCTTCCCTTCTACCGCGATGAGTTCTCCCCAGCTATTACCGCTCGTCGGGCTGTAAAGCGCAAAGCTCACACTTTTGACGTTCGGCAATTGGCTGAGGCGATCCTGCAATTCACGATAAAGAGCTGCAAGATGCTCCTGGGTATAGGTTGGCGACGGTGGGTTCATCTGGATGCTGATGCGGTTTTGCGGAACAAACCCGAAATCCTGTTGCTGCAAGTTGCGCAGGCTCGTGCTGAGCAATCCAGCGCATGCGATGAGTACGAGTGAGAGGGCAGCCTGGCCGATGACCAGCAGCTTCTGGGGCAGGCTCGCCGAATCACGCGTGCTGCGGTTCACGCCGCGCAGTGCGTCAGCCGGATTCGAGTGGCTGGTGAACCACGCCGGAACCACACCAAAAATAATTCCAGTTAGGAGCGAGATGCCGAAGGCAAAGCCGAGTACCAGCCACGAGGGGCTCGCACTGATGGGTACAGAGCGAGCATGGCGGAATGCCAGCAGGAGCATCAATCGCGCACCGTAATAGGCAATGATGAGCCCGAGAATGCCTCCGCAAAAGGAGAGCACCACGGCCTCGGTAAGTTGCTGGCGGATGAGCCGCGGACGGTTCGCGCCGAGAGCGATGCGCATGGCGGTCGTCGCCTGGCGCGAGGTGCCGCGTGCCAGCAGCAGATTGGCGATGTTCGCACAAGCGATCAGCAGCACCGCCGCGCACACCAGGAGCAGAATCCGCAGGCTGGCGCCATAGTTCTCTTTCATGGAGGCGATGCCCGAGCCAGCCGGTGCCAGCCGGATATATTTCTGCGGAATGGTGGGATCGAGCTGGCCGCGGAAGCCCGCGGGAATTTCGTCCTCATTGCGGAGCCAGCGTTGCAGCACCGGCGTGAGCCGCGCATCGAGCCCCTTCACGCTCGCGCCCGGCTTCAGACGTCCGATAATATAGAGCCAGTTCTGCTGGTTGTTGCGCATCTTCCCGTCAGGACCGTCAATCATCAGTTCGTGGTGAAGCGGAATCCAGAAGTCAGTGGAATTGCTGCGCAGCGTGTCGCCAAAGAATCCCGGCGGAGCAATGCCGATCAGGGTGACGGGATGTCCTTCGACGACGAAGGTTGAGCCCACCAACGACGAATCTGAGCCGTACGATTGCTGCCAGGCGCTATAGCTCATGACAGCGACAGGCGTAGCCGACTCACGATCGTCGTCGGGCTGCAGTGTGCGTCCGGCATAGGCGCCGACGCCGAATACCTGGAAGTAGCTTCCGGACACAAACTCCGTGTGCATCGGGCGAGGCTGGTGATCCCGGACGACACTCCGTACGCCATTCATGTCCGTTGTTGCCTGGAACGCCGTCGTCTCCTCGAATTCCGGCGCAGCGGCTGCGAGCCTTTGATAAAGCTGGTACGAAAAGAGGCTCCAGTCGTCGTCTTCCCATCCGTCGCTGCAACATGTCTGGGTATCGCCGATGCGGTACAAGCGCGAGGGTTCCGCCACCGGCAGCGACTTCAGCATGATGGAATTAATCAGCGTGAAAATCGCCGTCGTTGCGCCAATGCCGATCGCCAAGGTGAGCACGGCGGTGAGGGTGAAGCCGGGCGAAAGGCGCATCTGTCGAAAAGCGTAGCGAATGTCGTGCAGGAACGTAGACATGACCATCCTCTGAGCAATCGATACGACAACCCAACGCAAGCAGTTCCATGGATTTGGAGGTTTTCGAGTGTTCAGGAGCGGACAGTCCGGGCGGCTACCCAAGGTACGAAGGTTTCTTTGCGATTGAGCGTGAGCATGTTACAAATCCACTGACGGAGGCTGCCCATGCGCCGATTTCTGTTCGTTCTGCTTCTTTGTACCGCTGCCGTTGCCCAAACGACACAAGCACCGCAAACGCCGCGCCAGGCGCTGATTGAGATGATCAAGTCACCGACTCCCGATGTTGTCGATCGTCACCTGCCCGCCGTGATCCTGGCGGAGTTGGCGACACTTCCGCCGGATGCACAGCGCGTCCGCCAACAGCAGACAATGATGCTAGCAATGGGGCTGGCGATGATGGGAGTGCAGACCTACGATTCGGGGCCGCTATTGGCGGTTATTCGGAATCCGAAAGATGGGACAAAGGTCGAGATCACGGTTGAGCGCGACGAGTTGACGGGCGACACCGACGCCATGGAGTTTGGTCTCCGCGTTTACAAGGATGGCAAATCGCAAGACCTCCCAGTGCCATTCCGCATTCTGGCAACCATGCATATGGAAGGCGATAGCTGGCGGCTGGTAAAGATTGGCGCCAGCGCGAGCCTGGCACTTGATGATCCAAAATTCGCGCAGGAAATGGTGAAACATATCCAGGAACAAATGCAGAAAAGCAAGCAACACGCGAACGGCACGGTGGTGATTTCGCCGGCGAAACCGAACTAAGCGCTAACGGCGGAGCAGCACACCGGTCGCCACGAAAATAAAGAAAAGGATCGAGATCACGCCGTTCATGGTGAAGAACGCGGCGTTTAATTTGCTCAGATCGTTGGCTTTTACGAGCGTGTGCTCGTAGAAGATGAGTGCCGCGACGACAATGACGCCCGCCACACCGATCGCTCCCAGTTGGAACGCCCAGACAAAGATGCCGAGCATCGTCAACATCAGCGCATGGAACACGCGCGACACGATCAGGGCGTTCGCGACTCCAAGATAACGGGGAATCGAATGCAGGCCTGTCTGGCAGTCGTGTTCGAAGTCCTGGCAGGCGTAGAGCACGTCGAAGCCTGCCGTCCAAAATGTGACGGCGGCAGTGAGCAGTAGTATCCGCGGATCGAGCGAGCCGCGGATGGCAATCCAAGCACCCGCGGGCGCAATTCCCAATGAGAAGCCGAGCACCACGTGCGACCAGCGCGTGAAACGCTTGGTTAACGAATATCCCAAGAGCACCAGCAGCACGATGGGCGAGAGCAGCAACGCAAGGTGGTTGAGCTGCCACGCAGCAATTTCGAAAATCGCCGCAGCGATGATGGTGAACATCAGTACGAAATTGGCGGTCAGCAAGCCGGCAGGAATTGCCCGCATCCTGGTGCGCGGATTGGTCCCGTCGAGCCGAGCGTCGACCCAGCGATTGAAGGCCATCGCGGCCGAGCGTGCAGCGACCATCGCGACGACGATCCAAAGCAACTGTCGTCCGGTCGGGACGCCGTGCGCGGCAAGCATTGCGCCGCAGAGCGCGAACGGCAGCGCAAACACGGAGTGCTCCCACTTGATCATCTCAAGGGTAATGCCAATATTGCGGAAGAGACCCACGTTGCTATCTTACGTGATAACTGCCTGAGGAGTGTGCTGCGGTTGCATGCGCGCTCGGACGTCAGCAATGACGCTGTGCAGGATCTCGTCGAGCGAAATTTTCGACTCGTACCCGATTAATTCGTGTGCCTTCGTAAGATCGGGGACGCGGCGCATCATATCCTCGAAGCCTTCTTCGTATGCCTTCTCATATGGCACGAAGACGAGCTTCGACTCGGAGCCGGTCAGATCCTTGATGCGCTGAGCTAACTCGAGAATGGTGATTTCCTGCTGGCTGCCAATGTTGTACACCTCGCCATTCGCACTCTGATGGTTCGCAATCTTGATGAGCGCCTCGACCGCGTCGTTTACATGGGTAAAGCAGCGGCTCTGGCTGCCATCGCCAAAAACCGTTAGATTTTCGCCGGTCAGTGCCTGCAACACCAGGCTTGGGACCACCATTCCATACCTTCCGGTCTGGCGGGGGCCAACAGTGTTGAAGAGGCGCACGACGACCGTCGGTACCCGCTTCTCCTTCCAGTACGCGATGGCGAGAAATTCGTCGATGGCTTTGGAACAGGCGTAGCTCCAGCGACCTTTGTTCGTGGGCCCCATCACAAGGTCGTCATCTTCGCGAAAGGGGATCTGCTCACGTTTCCCATAGACTTCGCTGGTCGAAGTGATGAGCACGCGTTTGCGCTTCTGCTCCGCCAGCGAGAGCACGATTTCCGTGCCACGGATGTTGGTCTCCATCGTACGCACGGGGCTTTCCACAATGAGGCGGACGCCGACGGCGGCCGCCAGATGATAGGTGACGTCGCACAGGTCCACCAGTTCGGCCATCAAGCGCTGGTTCGTGATGGAATCGATGTAGTAGTGAAAATCGGGATGCTCTTTGAGGTGCTGAACGTTCGCGATGCTCCCGGTTGAGAGATCGTCGACGGTATACACCTCGTCGCCGCGTTCGAGCAGGCGCTCACATAAGTGAGAGCCGATGAAACCCGCACCCCCGGTAACAAGAACCTTCAAGAAAGCTCCTTACGGTTAGGGTACCGGGAGGGCGCGTCGGTAGCAAGTCATAGTCCGTTGGTGAGAGCGAAGCCCTTATTTCGACGCATTTGGCGCAGAGCGAAACGAATAGACGGCATGCATTCTCCCCGATGACCATGGGCTGGTTTCGAAGATATTTACGCTTCGCGAGGGCGAGGGATTCCAGATTTTTCGCGGGCCGAGGAACTTTCTATCGCTCTGTGACCTTTTCCAGGGTCGCGAAAAATTCCGGATAGGAAACGGACGCGCACTCCGCGTCACGGATCAGGGTTTCGCCCTCGGCGCGCAGTCCGGCAACGGCAAAGGCCATCGCAATCCGATGATCGCCTTGAGTGTCGATTTCTGCGCCGTGCAGTCTCTGGCTGCCTCGCACGCGCAGACCATCCTCGAACTCTTCCACTTCGCCACCCATCGCGCGGAGGTTGGCACACACGGTGGAAATCCGATCGCTCTCTTTGACCCGAAGCTCGCGGGCGTCGCGGATCTCGACCCCGTAGCGGGTGTAAGGCCCGATAGCGGCGAGCACGGGCAGTTCGTCAATAAGCGAAGCGGTGAGACCACCAGCGATCTTCAACCCAGTCAATCCTGCCGACTCGAGCGTGATGGTGCCGACGAGTTCTCCGTGTTGTTCCTGTACTTGGAGAAATTTTGTTTTGGCGCCCATCGAGGCCAGCACATCCAGGATCGCCGCCCGGGTCGGATTCAGCAGCACGCCATCAATGACGAGATTGGAATTGGGGAACAACGCGGCCGCGCACAGGAAAAATGCCGCTGACGAAGTATCGCCCGGAATCAGCGCTTCAATTGAATGGAATTGCGCACCACCTTCCACCGTCACACGGTTCACGCGGCGCTCGATCTTGGCACCGAAGGCCTTCAGCGCGATCTCGCCATGGTCGCGAGTTCGCAACGCCTCATCCACGGTCGTCACACCGCTGGCAAAGGCACCGGCAAAAAGCAGGCACGATTTCACCTGCGCGCTCGGAACCGGCGTCACGTAAGAAATTGCACGCAAGTGTCCGCCATGAATCCGGAGCGGCGCGTGGCCGTCCGCAGTCTCGATCCGAGCCCCCATTTCCGTGAGCGGTTCCACAATCCTGCGCATCGGACGACGAGAAAGCGATGCATCGCCTGTGAGTTCCGTGGTGAACGGCTGGCCGGCAAGAATTCCCGAGAGCATACGCATCGTCGAACCGGAGTTGCCGCAGTCCAGGACACCTGCGGGCGCTTGGAGGTGGCCGCCCGTTCCGAGAATCTCGAGAGTTCCGTCTTCGGCGTGGGTCACTTTCGCGCCAAGCATTTCCACGCACTGCAGCGTGCTGCGACAATCCGCGCCGGTGGAAAAGTTTTTAAAACGAGAGCTCCCACGCGCCAGGGCGGCGAGCATGGCATAGCGGTGCGAAATCGACTTATCGCCGGGGAACGCGAGACTTCCAACGAGGTTTTTTGCGGGTGTTATGACTACGGTGTCTTCCATTTTGCGCTGCTCGGTTGCCAATGTAGCACCTGTCCGAAGTTGCCTCTTACGCAACTTTTTATTTCGAATTTCGTGATTCAGAGTTAGCCAACTAAGTCAAGAAAAAAACATCTATGGCTGTAGCGTGGATCAACCAGTCCACGACGAGTGGGACCGATCTCCCACGGGCCGGCGATAACGAGTCGGTCCTCAAGAACCGCGAAAGAACCGTCATGCAACACCCGGCCCTTAGTTTCCTACTCGCAGTCGCCGTCGGGGCTTCCACCTTCTCCGCCGCTCAAATGAGCGGTTTTAGCAACTCACTGCCGACCAGCAGCCAGCTGATGGGCCAACCAACCATTCTTGGAGTCGTCGCCGGCAGTGACGGCTTGCCTCTCAATAATATCCGCATCGAAGTCCACGCGCTCACCAATGGCATGGTAGTGGCCAGCAGCTATTCGCTCCAGGACGGCAGTTTCGAAGTCTCGAACTTGCGCTCGGGAACATACGAAGTGGTCGCGGAAGATGGCGTGAACCAAGCCACCGAACGAGTCTCGGTGGACGGGATGCCAGTAAACATCACGCTGCGCATGCAGAACCGTTCATCGGCATCTCCCAAAACCGGCACCGTCTCCGTATCTGAGTTGCGGACGCCCGAAAAGGCGCGGCACCTCGCGGAGAAAGCACACAATGCGCTGGTGAAAAATCATCGCGACGAAGCTGAAAAGAATGTCGAGCAGGCCCTGCAGATCGCACCGGATTACGCCAGAGCTCTGACGTTGCGCGCCGTACTGAAATTGTCCAAAGGCCATCCCGATGCTGCCATGGATGACCTCGATCACGCGGTGAAGTCAGACCCGACTTACGGCGAAGCATACCTCGTGTTGGGGGCTGTTTATAACGAACTAGGGCGTTCGGATGAGGCGCTACGCAGTCTCGATCGTGCCTCGATGTACGAACCGAATTCCTGGCAATGCGCATTTGAAGAATCGAAGGCGTGGATGGCAAAGAAAGACTATGCGCACGCGCTTCTGCAGCTCGGTCGTGCGCAAACACTCGGCGGACCAAGTGTGGCTGGACCGGTGCACTTGCTGAGGGGATACGCGTTGGTAGGTGCCAAACAGCTTGAGCAGGCCGCGAACGAACTCGAAGCCTACCTGACGGCCGATCCGAACAGCAATGTCGCAGGGTCAGTCCGGCTCGAGCTGGCGCGGATCAAGACACAACTGGCACAGAAAGCGACCGATACAATGCAAATGCCGGCAGTTACCGGCCTGTTCGCAGCGGCCCATTGATACATTTGAGAAACAGAGACGGCCGCCCCGCGCGTGGGCGGCCGATTTGTTTTGGCAAGAGTTAGGCTTTGCGGAATTCGGCGTCCTGACGGAACTCTTTCAGGAGCTCGGCAGGAACTTCGCGCAGCGTTGCTCCACAGACAAATCGCGGCACCTGGTCACCGCGGCCCCAACGCGTAACTTCCCAATGCACTTTCAGGAAGTTGACGACGGGTTCGGCGGACAAATCTACCAGACTTGGGTACTCAGCTGGGTAAAAGCGCTGCGGAAAAGTGGCCAGCGGCTGCGGTCCCCATGCTGTACCGTCTGCGGAACCGAGGAGCGACAACTCCATGCACTCCTGCTCTGTCACATTTGAAATCTTCAATTCGAGCAGGAATGCACGCGTTGCAGCGGAGGAGATTTCCACTACCGGGCTGTCGCCCTTCGCGGTTAGAACGCTTTCAGCGGGAATCAGAACAGAGTCAATCAACACAGCGCTTTCGGGCATCGGCGATGGACCTCGCAATGATCCAGTGTGCCGGATTCGTTGCGCTGTGCCAGTGACGGGCGTCACAAACTATTTTTGCGCCTGTTCCACTGGGAGTCCGGCCATCTTCAGGATCTGCGCCGCCCGCTGTTGCGCCATGCGAAGCATCGAGGTATCTCCTGCAATCTGCTGCAGGATGGGCTCGACCGATCCGAACTCAATCGCCTCGTGCCCGCGTTGAGCTTGCTGCAAGTATTTCAGGTCCTGATCGATGGCCAGCTTGCTGTAGCGGGCGTCGTATTGCAGTTTGCGGCCCATCTCTGCCGTGGCTTCAATGCTCTGGAAAATCTCAGTCAGTTCGCGGACGGCCGGGTTCTCAGAGTAGTTATAGCTGGCGGAGTGGTCGCGCGCTTGGTCCTGGTATCGCAACGTCTTTAATCCGGTGTCCGCAACCTTCGCCTTCGATGTGAAATTGCCTTCAAAGTAATTCGTCTTCTGCGCCAATTCGAAGATCCGGCTGCGCGTGGGTTCGGTTGCAGTCCACTCGACGAAGTAGGGCTCGGGCGCGCTGCCGCCGTTAGGGTTCGCAGCCGGCTCGGAGTGGTAAGTGGCGCGTCCGCTGGAATCCACGGAGATGGAATAGCGCGGCGGATCCTGCGCACGCCAGTCGCTGAGATATGTGACGGTGGGTGTTCCCGGCTTTCCGGGCGGCTGTGATTGTGCCGGTTCCTGCGCCGAAAGAAACACTGCGGGGAGTACAAGGCAGACGAGGGCAGCAAACGTTCGTGGCATCACTGAATTGGATTCTACGACAACCGGAAACGCTGTCAGAGGGAGCTACGCTTTCGCGTGCATGCGACTGTGGGTGGCCGACGTGTGTAAATGACAAATGGCGATGGCGAGCGCGTCGGCGACATCCGCGGGTTCGGGGAGCGCAGGCAAGTTCAGCAGCCTTGCCACCATGGCTTGCACCTGGCACTTCTCGGCTTTGCCATAGCCCACCACCGCGCTTTTTACAGCCAGGGGAGCGTAAGCGGCAACCCGGAGGCCGCATTCGGCCACCGCCAGCATAGCGACTCCGCGCACATGGCCTAATTTCAATGCGGATTTCGCATTTACAGCGTAGAAAACGTCTTCAATCGCAACCACATCGGGCTGGAACTCGCGGATCACTCGGCATAGATCGCGGTAGATGGTGGCCAGCTTTGCCTCCAGGGGATCTCGTGAATGTAGGTGAACCGCGCCCGCCGTGAGGCACCGCAGACGGGCTTGCGCATCGTCTTCCACGACCCCAAAACCGGTGTACTCGCTCCCGCAATCGATACCCATCACCCGCATGAGCCGAGAGTAGCACGATGTCGTCGTGCGCAGCAGTCCCCAAATGGCGACCTTTTTGCGCTGTCCTACTGCATGCAGTCACGACTCATGAGGCTGCGCACCCGTCGTGCCAATACGTCGAGGCGAAACGGTTTCTGGAGGAACTCCTCGTCGCCGATTCTGGCCGCCACAGTCTCCGGTGGATACCCGGAGATAAAGAGCATCTTCAAATCCGGCAGCATGAGCCGGGCCTCGCGCACGAGGCTCCCTCCATCGATATCGGGAAGCATTACGTCGCATAAAACGAGGTCCGGCAAGAGCCCGTCTTCTATCAGTTGCATGGCCTCGCATCCCGAATCGGCGAGTTTCACCTCGTAGCCCTGCATGGCCAGGTATTCACCCACCGCTTCGCGGAGCAGCGGCTGGTCGTCCACGATCAAAATCGTGCGTGGCTCATCCGGCGGATCTACATGTAGCGGCAGCCGATCGGGCGGTAAGTCAAACCCAGGATGTTGCCCCTGCGCCGCGGCGAATCGGAACACCGCCAAGACTTTAAACCATCGCAAAGCGTCCGAGGGAGGCAGGGAGAGATAGTTGGCTGCACTCATGCTGTGGATTTCGGCAAAACCGCTGAAAACTTGAACCAATCTGCTGCGAACCACCGATTGGACTCGTGGCGCGATTCTGGTAGATTCCAAATACTGATCCCATTCCATGCGCCCTCAGCAGATCCGCGTACAGACCGCCGTTGAGCTTGCCATTGCAGGCGCCACGGTCCTCACCGCGAATACCCGCGCCGCGCGGGGCCTGCGGGCCGAGGCTGAACGCCAGGCTTGGCAGCAACACACGGTCTGCGAGTCGCCCGACATCCTTCCAGTCGACGCTTGGGTCACGCGCACCTGGACTGATTGCCTCCTCGCTGGTGTAGTCGACGAGGCGATTCTTAGCGCGAATGTCACCGCCGCGTTGTGGGAGAAAATCGTCCGTGAATCAGCGACCGGCCGTGGTCTGATGAGCCAGAGCGCGACTGCTGATCTCGCCGAGCACGCTTGGACGCTCCTCCATAAGTACAAGCTGCCGATCGGGGGGCGCGCGTACGATGCTACCCAAGAAACCCGGGCTTTCCATGGTTGGGCACGTGAGTTTGAGTCCGATTGCCGGAAGCAAAAGTGGATCGATTCCGCCGCGGCATTCCGGGTCTTGATCGCTCGCTGTGCGAGTATCCCGCACCTCCCAAAACAGGTGGTTGCCTTCGGCTTCGACAGCTTTACGCCGCTGGAACGGGAGCTGTGGACCTCATTGCAACTTGCCGGAGTGGAGCTCACATTGCTCCGCTCGGACCCGAATGCGCCCGCCGAGCCGGCGCGCGTGATTCACAGTGCTGATGCTGCCGCGGAGATCCGATGCGCCGCGCTCTGGGCTCGCGCCAAGCTCGAAGGAATGCCGTCAGCACGGATTGGGATCATTGTTCCCGGTCTCCGCGCGTCGCGGGATCAGATCGAGAGCATCTTCTCGTCAATGCTGCATCCAGAACACGCGTTGTTGGGACACACCCACGGGGAGCGCTGCTTCGAGATTTCGCTCGGGCGCCCACTGGCCGAACACCCAATGGTGCGCACCGCTCTGCGCGTGCTGCGTCTCGCTACTTCCGAGCTAGCGGCGGAAGAATGGAGCGCCTTGCTGCGTTCGCGCTATTGGGGGAGTGGCAGTAGCGAAGCGACGGCCCGCGCCAGCCTAGATGCCGCATTGCGGAACCGGCTTCGCGTCCCTGTCACACTTGCGCAGCTACCGCGGATCGCCAGAGCCAATGCGAAGGAGATAGATCTGCGGACCTTGGCTCCAAATCTCTTCAAAATCCTTTCCCAACTCGAACGCGAAACCGGAAAATTGCCGAAACGGATGACCCGCAGCGAGTGGGCGGCGGAGGTCCGACAGCTGTTGCCAATCATCGGTTGGCCCGGTGATGCCGAAGGTGAGTTCACCCTCAGCAGCGAGGAATTCCAAGTTTCCAAGAAATGGAACGACCTACTGGCCAGCTTCGGCGCGCTGGACCAGGTGCTGGCGGAAGCGTCGCCAAAGGAGTTGCAGCATGAGCTCGAACTTGCCGCGCGCGAAGCGGAGTTTGCGTTGGAGAACCAGGCAGCGCCGATCCAGGTAGTCGGGCCGCTGGCAGCGTCGGGTGAAAGCTTCGACGCGCTCTGGTTTTGTGGTCTGAGCGATGAGGTCTGGCCGAAGAGGAGCCGTCCGAACCCGTTTGTGCCGCACGCCATGCAGGTTGCGGCGGGAATTCCCGACTGTTCGGCGGAACGCAGCCTCGAAGATGCGCGGCGGGTCACGGGACGGCTGCTGGGAAGCGCGGACGATTGCGTGCTGAGCTGGCCGAAGAACGATGGTGAGCGCGAACTACAACCATCGCCACTGCTCAAGGCGTATCACGGGATTGCGTTGAGCGAATTGCCGCAGTCGGCGGTGGCCGTTTGGAACATTCTTCAGGATGGGGCCGCGATCGAAGAATTCGAGGACGCGATGGCGCCGGCAATTACCAACGCCGAACTGCAGAAGCACGGCACATCGTTGCTGGAGTGGCAATCGGGTTGTCCGTTTCGCGGCTTCGCGCTGGGAAGGCTTGTCGCCGAGGAACTCGACGAAGCTTCATTGGGCGCCAATCCGCGTGACCGCGGCAAGATTACCGAGCGAACGCTTGAACTTGTGTGGAACGATCTACGCGAGTCCCATTCACTGGAAGCGTTGCCGCGCACTTACTTTGAAGGAGTCATTACAAAAGCCATCGAGACCGCGTTGGATGAAAACTTCCCCGCCGGGAAAGAGGCATGGCTCCTACATCATCGTGATCTCGAGCGCGAGCGCCTGAACAAGCTTATTCACGAGTGGCTTGAATTCGAAAAATCACGCGCTTCTTTCCATGACGTGAAACATCAGCAGGAGATCAAGCCAAAGATTGGCGGGCTTGAATTGCGTGGACGCATCGATCGTATCGAGCGAACGCTCGATGGCTCGTACGTCGTCATCGACTACAAAACCGGCAGCTCGCAATACTCAAGAAAATTGTGGGAGACGCCGCGACCGGACGCGCCGCAGCTTCCAATCTATGCGGTCGCGCAGCGCGCCGAGGGACGCGAGATCGCTGGCGTTGCCTTTGCCAAAATTGCGGTGAAGGAGTGCAAATTCATCGGAATCGCGGCGAACCAGCAGACTCTGGCAAAATCACCGAACCTGAAAAAGGACATCGAGTTCAAGGTGATGCTCGAAAGCTGGCGCCCGGAGCTCGAGAGATTGGCGGCCGATTTTCTCTCCGGCAACGCGGAGGTCAATCCGAAGCGCGGTCCCGAGCAATCGAAGAGCACCTGCGAGCGCTGCCATCTCGGATCGCTTTGCCGCATCGCGGAGTTCTCCGTCTCGAACGGTGAGGATGAGGGCGACAGCGATGACGACTGATCCCAGACTCCGCGTGGAATCCGCCGACGCGCCTGAGCGCAAACGCGTCCTCGATCCTACCCAGTCCTTCCTCGTCCAAGCCCCGGCCGGCTCTGGCAAGACGGAGCTGCTAATCCAGCGCTATCTCACGCTACTCGCACATGAGAGCGTGCAGCAGCCCGAGGCAGTGCTGGCCATCACATTCACCAAAAAGGCGGCGGCCGAAATGCGCAACCGTGTCCTTGAGGCGTTGCGAAACAGTGGATGCGAGGCGCCGGAAGATCCACACAAGCGCATTACTTGGGACCTCGCGAAGAAGGTCGCTTCGCGCGAGCAAGCGTTAGGTTGGCGCATCCTTGACACCCCCGAGCGACTCGAGATCCGAACGGTCGATTCCTTTTGCGAAAAGATTGCGAATCGAACTCCCCTGCTTGCCCGCCTCGGCCAATTGCCCAACATCGCCGCTGACTTTACTCCGCTCTACGCCGAAGCTGCAGAACGCACCCTGCTTTTACTCGGCGACGGCAATGAAACGACGCGCGCAGCGATCGCCCAGGTTCTCCGCGACCAGGACAACCGGATGGAGCGGCTGCAACAATTCCTCGTACAGCTGCTGGAAAAACGCGAGCAGTGGCTGCGGATTCTCGGGCGCTCGGATCTACACTCCAGCGAAGAACAGGCGCGATTACGAAGTACGCTTGAAAACGCATTGTGTGATGCCATCGAGAGCGAGTTGCGGAAAGTAAAGGCGACGATCGAGCGACTGCTCACGACCAGCAAAATCGAAGAAATTTTGACGTATGGCAGGTATGCCGGTCGCAATCTACCGGACGATGACTGCATGGCGAAGCTTCGCGGAGTACGAGCTTTGCCACCCGCTACGATGGGTCACGTTGCGACTTGGAAAGCTGTGCGGCACCTCTGCCTCACGAAAGAGGGCGAAATTCGTGCGCGGCTGGATAAAAATTGCGGATTTCCCGATCCGTCAGGAGAAAAGAACAACTATACGGCGCTGCTCAAAACTATTAAGGATGCTGATTTCTGTGATGACCTCTGCGAAGCGCTGCTCCGCATAGACTGCCTTCCACCCGCCACCTACGACGAAGGCCAATGGGCGTCGCTCCTTGCACTTTTCCGCGTGTTGCCACGAGCCGTGGCGAACCTTCGCATGGTATTTGCGGAGCACGGCGAGGCAGACCATAGCGAGGTTTCGATGGCGGCGAGTATGGCGCTTGGCGATCGGGAGCACCCAAGCGATCTCGCGCTGCACCTCGGCTACAAAATCCAGCACCTACTCGTTGACGAATTTCAAGATACGTCCCTCACCCAAACTGAGCTGCTGGAGAAATTGATTCGAGCATGGGAGCCCGGCGCGGGTGCGACGCTGTTCGTCGTCGGTGACCCGATGCAATCGATTTATATGTTCCGCGAAGCGGAGGTTGCACTCTTCCTTCGCGCCGCGGAAAACGGCTTCGGCGAAGGTGCGTGGCCTCTCGAAGTTGCGAGACTTTCGTCGAATTTCCGCTCACGTCCTGAACTCGTCCATTGGTTCAATCGAACGTTCCCACAAATCCTAGCCGGAAATGACGAAGTCACCGGCGCAGTTGCATACGAAGCCGCCGACGCAGAGCGTTCCTCGGACGCACACGCGCGAGTAACACTGCATTCTGCTCCTCACAAAGACTATCTCGCCGAGGCGGCCCGCGTGGCCGCTATCGTCCGCGAAGAACTGAACGCCGACGCGAAGTCTGTCGCGGTTCTCGTCCGCTCACGAACCCATGTGGCGCACATAGCGCCCGCCCTGCGTGATGCCGGCATTCCCTTCAGGGCAAAAGATATCGACGTCCTCGCAGAGCGGCAGACCGTCCTCGATCTTCACGCGCTCACCAAAGCACTTCTACATCTTGCCGATCGCACCGCATGGCTAGCGCTTTTGCGCGGACCATGGTGCGGTCTGAGCCTTGCGGACCTCTGGACTCTTTGTCGGGGAGACAAGGCAAGAACGATCTGGGAGCTTCTCCGTGACCGCGCGAAGGACCTGAGCCCGCGCGGACAGGCCGTGCTCGCGCGTATTCTTCCGGCGCTCGAAGCAGCCATGCAGCAGCGCGGACGCGTGCCATTGCGTGCGCTTGTCGAGTCACTTTGGATTTCTATTGGAGGCCCGGCAGCACTCACCGGCGCGGAGCACGACGCGAAGGTCCGCGACGCCGACGCCTATCTCGCGTTGCTCCAGAAACTCGAATCGCATGGCGAAATCGACGAAGTTCGGCTGGGATCGGAAATCGAAAAGCTCTATGCTCCCGCGGACACGAGCGATGGAATTCGGGTTGAACTGATGACCATCCATGGCGCGAAGGGCCTGCAGTTTGATGTGGTCATCGTTCCCGGCCTCAACCGGGTTACGCAGAAGAACCAGAAGCAGCTATTGAACTGGCGCGAGCGCATAGTAGGCGATCATCGCGACCTGCTGCTGGCGCCTATGGAACCTGTCGACCGCCACAAAAAAGGCCCAACCACGATTGCGAAGTACATCGTAAGACTGGGCGACGAATGTGCGGCCGAAGAAGCCAAGCGCCTCCTTTACGTCGCCGCGACGCGGGCAAAGGAGCGCTTGCATTTCGTCTCCACCATGCCGGATCACGATAAGCCTCCGAAAAGCGGCAGCATGCTGGCGCTCCTTCCTGGAAACGTCCTCGCCGAATTTCCCGCCGTCGAGTTCCCCGAAACCCCGCCGGGCTGCGAATCAAAATCGAAGGTCTTCCGCCGGTTGCCAGAGAACTGGACAATGCCCGCTACGCCACCTGCGTTGCGCTTCGAACCTCGCTATGCGCGCACCGCAGACCTCGAAGTACGTAAGCACACGTTTGTGCGCGTTGGCGAGGACCTGCGGCGTATCGGCACCGTCACCCACCGCGTACTCCAGCAAATTGGTGATGATGGGATTGAGAGCTGGAGCATGGAGCGCATCGCGAAGCTTGCGCCGGCCATCCGCGCGATGCTGGTGCAGCAAGGCATTCGTTCGCCGGACCTCGCGGGCGCGGAGCGTCGTGTACGCAAGGCCCTCGAAAACACGCTCTCTGACCGCAATGGCCGCTGGATCCTGCAACGCCGCGACCACGCCAATAACGAATATGGGCTTGCTGCACTGCTCGATGAGCGGCGATTCACGATCAAGGTAGATCGCACTTTCATCGAAGGCGACACCCGCTGGCTAATCGACTACAAAACCAGTGATAAAGAAAGCACCATCACGCAGAGCTACCTCGACGAGCAGATCGCGAAGTACCGCGGCGATCTCACGCGGTATGCGAAGGTCCTGCAGGCGTTTGACGGCCGCTCCGTCAAAGGCGGCCTCTACTTCCCATTGCTACTGCGGTGGTGTCCTGTAGACTTGCCCGATTAGGCAATGTTTGTCGAACCCGTCCACATAGCAGCCTGGATCATCTTTATCGTCAGTTACGGCGTCTTCGCCATCGGACGCCTGCCCGGCACGCGTGTTGATCGCGCGGCGATGGCTTTCATCGGTGCCGTGGCGATGTTCGCGGCGGGCGCACTCGATGGGCGCACTGCCGTCGCCGCACTCAATTACGAGACTCTCGTCCTACTGTTCTCCATGATGGTGCTGGTGGCCGTGCTCCACCTGGAAGGATTCTTCGAGTGGATCACGGGACGGATCGTCGAGCGACTTAAGCCCACGCAATTGCTGCCTGGAATCATCTTTTCGGCGGGAGTGCTATCTGCATTTCTCGTGAACGATGTCGTCTGCCTATTCATGGCGCCGTTAATTCTGAAGATCACCCGCCGTATGGGACGCAATCCCCTGCCGTTCCTGCTTGCGCTGGCAACAGCGTCGAACATCGGCAGTGCCGCCACGATCACCGGAAACCCGCAAAATATTCTGATCAGCTCGGTATCGCACATCGCTTACCGCGACTTTTTCCTTCACCTTGGTCCCGTCTCGCTGGTCGGCCTGTTCTTGGATTGGGTGATGATCTCGCTACTTTGCCGAAAGCATCTCGCTGAACAGGTGCCGCCGGACCCGGACGGCTCATCTGAGCACAGGGTCGACGGCTTGCTGGCGCCGCTACTCATCACGATCGGCATCATCGCGGGGTTCCTCGCCGGCTTCAATCCCGCGCTGGTTGCCGCGTGCGGCGCCGCGGTGCTGATGCTATTCCGTTCGCGGCTGCTGCGGAACATCTATGGGGAAATTGACTGGTCACTTCTGATTTTGTTCATCGGCTTGTTTCTAATCATCGGCGCGGCGCAGCACACGGGCATTGCTGACACGCTGCTTCGTACGGCGGAGCGCCTGAACCTGCATAACCTCGCGATCTTCAGCGTCGCGGTAACATTGCTCTCCAATATCGCGAGCAACGTTCCGGCGGTCATGCTGCTCAAGGACCTGGTACCGCAGTTCCCGAATACACACCAGTTCTGGCTGGCACTGGCGATGTCGAGCACGCTGGCCGGCAACCTGACGATCACCGGCTCGATTGCGAATATCATCGTGGTCGAAACGGTCCGCCCGCACGTTCGCATCACCTTCAAGGACTACCTTGTTGTGGGGGTTCCCACTACAATCGTGACGATTGCGGTCGGCGTAGCGTGGCTTGCGTGGTTCGCACACTGACGGCCGCTTCTCACAACCATGAGAACTTTTGACAGCTTAAATGAGAAGGAAATCCTGGCGCTCGCCATCACGCTCGAAGAAGAAGATGCGCGCGTTTATGCCGACTTCGCCGATGGTCTGAAGGATACATATCCTGCCACCGCCAGTATCTTCGAGGGGATGCGTCTCGAAGAGGTGCAGCATCGCGAACGCCTCTTTGAGGCTTTTCGCCAGCGCTTCGGCGAGCATATCCCTCTGCTGCGTCGCGAGGACGTGAAGGGATTCGTGAAACGCCGGCCGGTGTGGCTCGTCCGCCCGCTGGGGCTCGATACTGTGCGCAAGCAGGCCAGCGCCATGGAAGAAGAGACCCGGCGTTTCTACGAGCAGGCCGCCAAGCGTACCCAGGACCTCGGCATCCGCCAACTGCTCGATGAGCTCGCGGAGGAAGAGAGCTCACATGAGCACCGCGCAGATGAGCTCGAAAAACAGAACCTTCAGCCCGAAGTCCGCGAGCAGGAAGAACACGCACGCCGTCGACTTTTCGTTTTGCAGGTCGTGCAACCGGGGCTTGCAGGGTTAATGGATGGCTCCGTTTCAACGCTTGCCCCTGTCTTTGCCGCGGCATTCGCCACCCACCGAAGCTGGGACGCCTTTCTCGTAGGTCTCGCCGCGTCGATAGGTGCAGGTATCAGCATGGGCTTCGCAGAGGCGCTCTCCGATGACGGGAGCCTTACCGGGCGTGGTCATCCGTGGATTCGCGGCGTCGTCTGCGGGTTGATGACGACTCTGGGCGGTATTGGGCACACCTTGCCATTCCTGATCGCCAACTTCCACTTGGCATTTGCGGTGGCTGTGGCAGTAGTGATTGTCGAACTGTTTACGATTTCGTTCATCCGGCACCGTTACATGGACACGCCGTTCGTGTCCGCCACGTTGCAGGTGGTGGTCGGCGGGGCGCTGGTATTTATTACGGGGATCCTGATCGGCAGCTCGTAACTAGTTCGCCGGGATGATCCGCGCCCTCGTGTTCGCTCGGTTCACCCGAGGATGCACCAGTGGGCAAGTCGTTGCCCGGACCAGTATCGGCGCGGCCCCGTCGTTCCGCTCAAAGATGTAGGTTCGCATCTTGTAGCAAACGGGCTGGGCCGCATCTCCCGCACTGCGGGTCAACGTGATGGGATCGTTCGTAACTGGAACGGCTTGTGGCGCAGCGCTTTGTCCTTGCGGGGCGCCTACCAGCGCCAGGGCGGCGAAAGGTAGTAAGAGGTGCAACATGGCAGCTAGACCTCCGCTGGCACGTTAGTATAGCCCGTTCTCACCGCGCGGGAACCCCGCTCGTCCCACGCAGCCAGTCGGCATTTTTCAATCCGAACCATGAATGACATATTCATGGTTATCAATATCCGCAAATATTTCTAAACGATGAATACGCAGGGCCTTTTAACCTTACGTTAACCAACTACTCTGCCCTGCCAAATACTATGCAGGTGAACTACCGCTGCGGCAAAGCGCACGGCTTAAAACCTCGCCGGACGTCCAGGGACGAGGAACGAAGGTGTGCAGAACTGGCCGCAAGGCTTCGATCAAGAGAGTAAGCGCGGTAAACGCCGTGAGGATTACCAGGTACTGCGTGCTCCGGGTTTTGCGCAGCTCCGGTGCTCCCGCAGGAAAAGTTCTAGAACACCTTTTCGATGGAGAGGAGAGATGTTGAAAGCTAATCCCATGCTTGCGGGCCTGATCACCGTTGCTGTGCTCGCAACCCCATACATTTCCCAGGCACAAGACGCTACCACTACAACCACAACCACCAAGACGGCTACCGCGAAAAAGAAGCACAAGGCGGTTGAAAAGAAGCACGAGCCGACGGTTTCAGAGCAACTCGAAGAGCTGCGCCGTTCCATGAGTGACCAGAACGCGCAGATCCAGTCGTTGCAGCAGCAGGTGCAGCAACGCGACGCCACCATTCAGCAGTTGCAGCAGAGCGTAGGCCAGGCCCAGAGCGCCGCAACCCAGGCACAGCAGGCGGCACAGACCGCAGCCTCGCAGAACCAGCAGCAACTCCAGACGGTGCAAACCGACTTGGCTGACCTGAAGACGGTGACCACGAACTCAGCCATGGCGATCCAGGAAACCCAGAAGCGGGTGGTGGACGTAGAACATCCGAACTCGCTGCACTACAAGGGAATCACCATTACTCCGGGAGGCTTCATAGCGGCTGAAACGGTTTGGCGTCAGCACAACGAAAGCGCCGACATCATCAGCAGCTTTAACGGCATTCCGTACGACGGCTCGGTAAATTCGCAACTCAGCGAATGGCACATGACCGGCCGTCAGTCGCGTCTTTCGCTGTTGGCGGAAGGCAAACTCGGCAATGTGAAGATGTCCGGCTACTACGAAACGGACTTCCTAGGTGCTGCACCAACCGCCAACGAGAACCAGAGCAGCAGCTTCAACCTGCGCCAGCGGCAGCTGTGGGGGCAGGCGGCGTTCAAGAACGGTTGGACGATCACCGGCGGCCAGATGTGGAGCTTGTGGGCATCGAACAAGAAAGGCATCGAGAACCGGCAGGAGTGGGTCCCGGCCACGATTGAAGCACAGTACGTCGTGGGTTACGACTTCGCCCGCCTCGCCGCCTTCCGCTTGACCAAGGATTTTGGGAAGACGCTTACGTTCGGCGCCTCTCTCGAAAACCCTGAAATGCTGAATCCGTCGTCACCGCTTGCGAGTCCCGCGGGCGTACTTGGCTTCGGTAACGGACCTACAGGTGGTCCGGGAACCGCATCATCGAATTGCGCGGGCTCCGGATATTCGTTCGGCAGCACATACGCCAATTGCACTTCGACGGATTTCATGCCCGACATCGTCGCCAAACTGGCGCTCGATCCGGGCTGGGGACACTTCGAAGTCAAGGGGTTGATGCGTGTCCTTCGGGACAAGATCCCGGCGAATCCCGCGACGCCTGATGTCCCCGGTTACGAGGACAAGGTACTCGCTGGGGGCGTCGGCATCAACGGCATCCTGCCACTGGTCCCCCAAAAAGTCGACCTCATCCTCCAGGCGAACGCGGGTCGCGGCCTCGGCCGCTACACCGATTCGTCGAATGTGGACGTCACCTTCCTCCAGGATGGTGCACTCGTTCCGCTGAAGCAGGCGCAGGGCTTGGCCGGACTGGAAGTGCATCCAACGCCGAAGTTGGATTGGTACACCTACGCCGGCGATGAATACACCGGCCGTTACTACACCATTGGCAGCGATGGCAAGCAGTACGGCTATGGCGCCCCTGGTGCGGATAACACCGGTTGTATGCAGACATACGCAGGCAGTGCCAAGTGCCAGGCGAACTTCCGCAACCTCCAGGAAGCCACCACTGGCTTTTGGTACCGCTTCTACAAAGGCCCCATGGGCACCATGCAGTTTGGCGCCCAGTACGAGTGGATCCACAAGAACACCTGGGCAGGGACGGCAACCGCCGCTCCGTACCCGTGGGACCCGAAGGCCAACGACAGCATGGTTCTGACTTCGTTCCGTTACGTGCTGCCGTAAGCCGAAATAGAACTTAACAACCGAGGCCCGGAGAATCCTCCGGGCCTTTTCCTTTTCAAATACGCAGCCAGGAATTTATATTCCGAGTCATGCGCTCTCTTCTTACGCTGATCGCGATGGTTTCCTGCCTGTTTGCCAGCTGTATCGCACAAGACTGGGGCAAAGCCGCTTGGGCCGATGAATTCAACCAAGCCGCCGCATCGCGGCTCGATCCCACAAAGTGGAACCTGGAGATTGGAAACCTGAAGTTCAATAACGAGCTACAGATTTACTGCCCTGCATTTCCTGCCGACCGGACACAGATGAAACCTCGTTTCGAGGCGGGCTGGAAAGATATCTCCTTCTGCGATCCGAAAGATGGCAATGTCTCTTTTGATGGCGAGCACCTTGTTCTGCGCGCAACCAAACGCAATGTTCAGTGGTTTTCGGGCCGGATCAACACAGAGGGCCATTATGCGTTCCAATACGGTCGCATCGAAGCGCGGATCAAGCTGCCATTTGGTCCTGGGACCTGGCCAGCATTTTGGGCTTTGGGAGCTGACATTCAGAAAGTAGGCTGGCCTCGCGGTGGTGAGATCGACGTGATGGAGAATGTCCCGGAGCACGGCGGACTGGGCCCACACCGAGTGCGCTCCACGCTGCACGGTCCTGGCTACTCCGGCGACTTCGGCGTGCGAAACGATCTCCAGTTTCTTCACGGCGGCCGCGTGGACGATGGGTTTCATCTGTATGGCGCGATTTGGTCGCCCTACATGATCCAGTTTTACGTTGACGACCCGACGAACGTATTCTTCATCGCAACGCCACATGAGCTTCCCGCCGGAACCGAGTGGGCATATAACCGTTCGTTCTTTTTGATCTTGAACCTCGCGATCGGCGGGGAGCACTCCTGGCCAGGGCCGGCAGACGACACTACTCCAAATCCCGCCACAATGCTGGTCGATTACGTGCGCGTTTATAAAGCTGCGAAAATCGACGGTCCGAACATCGAGGCTCCCGCCGTTACGATGCACACAGGTTCTTCAAAGCAGGTGAAGGTGAAGCTGACGTCAAAGAGTGGCACCGGGCGCGTGTACCTCGACTGCAACACGACAGCGCCGGGAGTGCATTGTTCGTTGAATCCTTACGTGGTGGATTTCTCGAATTCGAGCGAGGTGAAGTCAACCTTAGAGATCAGCGCGCAGAAAAGTCCGATCGACAAAGCGGAGCTAAAGGTCACGGCTTATACCGAGAGCGGCGACGACAGCTCGCAGACGGTCAGCGTTTCATTCAAGTAGGATCGGATTTCTACTTGGTCTGGAGGGTGCTCTTGGCGCTGAGCCGCTCAAGGATCTGTGGCCCAAGCTGCGATACGTTCCCCGCTCCCAGCGTCAGGATCATGTCTCCGGGCGCCGCGGACGTGGATGCCATGATCGCTGCCACTTGGAAAGACTTCGCGTAAAACGTCGGCTTGCCTGAAAGTTCGGTGATCCTCCGGGCCAATGCTTCGGTGCTTACCCCCTCAATGGGTGGCTCGTTTGCTGGATAGATGTCGAGTAGATAGAGTGAATCGGCATCATCGAAAGATCGCGCAAATTCCTCCATCAGATCGCGCGTCCGGGTGTAACGATGCGGCTGGAAGATGACATGGATGTGCCGGAACCCGCACTGCTTGGCCGCCGCCAATGTGGCGCGGATCTCGGTCGGGTGGTGTCCGTAGTCGTCGATTACGCTGACATCGTTCGCCTTGCCCTTGAGTTGGAAGCGGCGGTCAACGCCACGGAACTCCGACAGTGCAGCTCGGATCTTCTCCAGTGGAATCTCCAGGGCCATACCAATGGCGATCGCCGCAGTTGCGTTGCGAACGTTGTGCATACCCGGCACGCGAAGGGTGAAATCGCCCAGCGACTTGCCGCGGTACTCAACCGAAAAGCTGCTTAGAAATCCTAACGTCAACTGCTCAGCTGTGCATGGCGTGCAGCGTATCAGGAAATCTGAACCATCTGTCGTGCCGTAGGTCACAATGCGGCGTTGCACGCGCGGCAGGATGTTTCGCAGACGCTCGTTGTCATTGCAGGCCACCACCATTCCATAAAACGGCACGCGATCCATGAACTCCACGAACGTCTGCTCGACATCTTCCATGTCTCGATAGCAGTCCATGTGTTCGCGGTCAATGTTGGTCACGACGGCATGGATGAACCACAATTTCAGGAACGAGCGGTCGCTTTCGTCGGCCTCGGCCACAAGGTAATGCGATTTCCCCAGTCGAGCGTTTGATCCCATCGCATCGACGCGGCCACCGACGATCACGGTAGGATCCAACTCTCCGCCGGCTAGTACAGCGGCCACCATCGAAGTCGTTGTGGTCTTGCCGTGCATGCCGGCGATGGCGATCCCGTACTTCAGCCGCATGAGTTCGGCCAGCATCTCTGCGCGCCGGATGACGGGGATATGATTGACGTGGGCCTCCGCGACCTCGGGATTTTCCTTCCCGATCGCAGAGCTGGTGACCACCACTTCAGCGCCGGCGATATTGCTCGGGCGATGTCCTGCAAAAACCTTGGCGCCCAGCGATTCAAGCCGCTCCGTGACGGGCGAGTGCTTCAAGTCGGAGCCGGAAACCTTATAGCCGAGATTCAGCAGCACCTCGGCTATGCCGCTCATGCCAATGCCGCCAATTCCAACAAAATGGATGCGTTGTAGTTTTGCGAACAAAATGAGTTCCCCGCGAACTCATTGTTTTATCATGCCCGCCGCAGTGTGCGCTCGTGGCGGCAATGGCCGCCATTCAATATCCTGAGAAGTGTCGCGCGGGTTGCGGTTGGCTTGGCACGACCGCTGCATCAAACTCTCGCGGCTTTTCCGCTCTTGCCTGCGACGCGCACGGCCATGGCTGCAATTTCGGCTGCGGCATTCGGATGCGAGAGATTCCTCGCTGCTGCCGACATGTCCTGCAGCATCTCCGGACCTCCGAACAGATCGCCCACTTCTTTCACTAGGCGTTCTGCGTTCAGCTCGGATTGCTGGATCATCCGGGCGGCCCCAGCATCCACCAGCGCTTTGGCGTTTTTTCGCTGATGGTCATCCGCCGCGGTGGGCAACGGGATAAAAATCGCCGGCTTTGCGGCGGCTGTGATTTCCGCGACCGTGCTTGCGCCCGAGCGACAGATGATCAAGTCGGCATCGGAGAATGCTCGAGGCATATCGTCAATAAACGGAGAAACCTCGGCCGCGACGTTCGCTTCCAAATAAGCCCGCGCAACGGCCTCATATTCTTTCTCGCCTGTCTGGTGGACGATGTGCAGAGCCGGAACGGACCCATATAAGGGCTTCAGCGATTCCACGATTGCGTTATTGATGGCTCGCGCGCCCTGGCTACCGCCGAATACCAGAAGATGTTTCCGGCCGTCGTCCCGCCTCGGAGGCAGATCGAAGAATGCCTGGCGCACCGGAACTCCGGTGACCGAGCACTGGCGAAAGTGTTTGCACGTTTCCTTGAAGTGCACTGCCGCTGCCGAAGCAAACGGCGCGAGCATGCGATTGGCAAAACCTGGATAAATGTTTGGCTCAAAAATGACGGTCGGAACGCGACACAGCTTCGCCGCCAGCATCGCTGGTCCCGAAGCATATCCACCGACACCGATAACGACGTCGGGCTTGAACTGCCGGATTATGTGGCGGCTTTCTGCGATCGCCTTCGGCAGGTCCAGCATGGTCTTTAGGCGGGTTGCGGTACTCACCCGGTTCAAGGCGCCGACCTTCACCAGCTTCAGCTCGAAACCGGCTTTCGGTACAAGGCGGGTTTCAATACCGCGCTGAGTACCAATGAAGATCACTTCGGCCGAATACACTTTCTTGAGTTCCTGCGCGATTGCTAACGCCGGAATGACGTGCCCGCCCGTGCCACCACCTGCCAAGATCGCCCGCATTTTACTCTGCTTGTTGTGTGATGTTCAGAAGGACGCCGACGCTGGCCAGTGTGATGAAAAGCGACGATCCGCCATAGGAAATAAAGGGCAGC
>DASYAU010000063.1:0-3116 GCA_036501185.1 Candidatus Korobacter sp.
TTGAGCTGCTTCTCTAATTGGCCGATTGAGGTCAAGCATTTTCAGGCGTTTCTACCGGTTCGATATTCGACGTCACTAGCAGGGTCCGCGCTTCTCTCCGGGATCGGCACGAAGGCCCTCCCATGATGGGATTAGGAGAATGGGGCAGAACAATCTGCACGGGCGGCCTTGCCGGCTGATCTGACGACAGGCACAAGCAGCTCAACGAACTTGCCTCATCCACCGTCCCTGCCAGGGACGTCGCTCCACCTGTCGATGGAACTCAATCTCTCCTTTTCCGAATAGCCTCGGCCTTCACGCCGTTGCCGCGATATCTCTCGTCCACTGGAACTCGGTGCCGTCGATCCACATGCGATGCATGACCACGGCAAGCCGTCGCGCCAAGGCCACGATTGCCCGTTTCATCCCACGGCGCTTGGCGATCTTCATCGCCCAAGCTTTGAGCCACGACCATTTGGCTGAACGGGTTAGCATGGTCTGGGCAGCCTCGTAGAGCATGACGCGCATCATCTGGTCCCCGCATTTGGAGATGGCGCCGATCCGATTGCTCTCACCCGACTGGTTCTGGCGCGGTGCTAGGCCAAACGCGGCACCCACCTTTTTCGAGTTCTTGAAGCGCGCAGGGACATCGACGGTGGTGCGGAACGTCAAGGCGACCACAGGACCCACGCCCGGGATCGTCATCAATCGACGGCAGACCTCATCTGCTCGCACGAGTGCCAGGAGTTGCGTGTTCAGCACGTCGAACTGCTGGCGTAATACCTTGCGTACCGTGAGCATTGCTTCGGCGATCGCCGCCAAGTCCGGGCGACCTTCAACAAGTTCCCGAATCCGCCCTTCGAACCCGACCTTGCCAACCACACCCACTTTGAGGCCGAAGTTGCGCAGTGTGCCGCGTAGATCGTTTTCGATGTCGATTGCCTTTGTCTGAAGGAGCTTCCGGCTGGTCAGCAGCATACGGCACTTCTGGCTGGCAATCGTCTTTACGTGCACCGGGCGGTAAAGCCCGACCCGCATCATCTGTGCGATGCCCCGCGCGTCGTTGCGGTCGGTCTTGTTGACCTGCGCCTTCAACACGGCCTTGATGTGACGGGTCTCCACACAGATTACCGGGAGAGCGGCATCGGTGAGCGCACTGTAAAGCCATTGTGACAACGGCCCAGCTTCAAGACCAATCCGCTTGAAGCAGTAAACTTCCTTCGCCAACTCCTCCACCAGCATCTCGGGTTCGCTCGTCACTTTGACTTCCCGCACAACCTTACCGGCCTCATCGACGATGCAAATGCTGGTCTCTTTTAACGACACATCCATCCCTGCATAATGTTCCATGCTGCGCTTCTCCATCTGATGCTTGAGGCCGTGTAACGCGGACCTCGTTTCCACCATCAGCCTGAAGCGCAGCACCCCAACTTGCCAGATCACGATAAACTGGCCGGCCAATTACCCCATCTGCCGGTTTCGTGGACACCGCGATAGGTGTTTTATGGAACCGGAGGTGGGCTATGGAGCGACGGAGATTTACGCGAGAGTTCAAGCTTGAGGCAGTGAAGCTGGTGACCGAGCGCGGTGTAGCGATCGCGCAGGCGGCACGGGATCTGGAAGTCAGTGGCCAGGTGCTGCGGCGATGGGTGAAGGAGCTCGAAGCTGATCAGCAGCAGGCATTTCCGGGTCACGGCCAGCAGAAGGCGGACCAGGTCGAGATCACCCGGCTGCGCCGGGAAGTGGCCAAGCTCAAAGCCGAGCGGGACATCCTAAAAAAAGCCGCGGCCTACTTCGCGAAGGACAATCTGTGAAGTTCGCCTTCATCGCGAAGCACCGGGGAATATGGCCGGCGGAATGGATGTGCGGGGCGCTCGGTGTCTCGCGCGGTGGGTTCTATGCGTGGCTGACACGGCCACCCAGTGATCGCTCGCGCAGCGATGAGGAACTGACGGCCAAGGTTCGTACGAGCTTCATCGGCAGCGATCGAACCTATGGAGCGCGTCGCATCTGGAGAGATGTTCTGGCCGACGGCGTGTCCTGCGGCCTGCATCGGATCGAGCGGCTGATGCGCCAGCAAGCCTTACGGGCACGGCCGCGACGGCGCCGTCTGCCGTCTGATTCAGGTGAGCGGCAGGCGGGCGCCGTCGCTCCGAACGTGCTGGAGCGCAGCTTCACCGCACCGGCTCCCAACCGTCGGTGGATTGCCGACTTCACTTCCATCTGGACGGCCGAAGGCTGGCTCTATGTTGCTGCCGTGATCGATCTCTTCTCGCGCCGGGTCATCGGCTGGTCGATGAGCGCGACCATGACGGCAGAGCTGGTGACCGATGCCCTGGTGATGGCAATGTGGCGGCGCGGCATGCCCGATGCCCTCATCCATCACTCCGATCGCGGCAGCCAGTACACCAGCGATCAGTTCCAGCGGCTGATGGCCGATCATGGCGTCACCTGCTCGATGAGCCGCGCCGGGAACGTCTGGGACAATGCGGCGATGGAGAGCTTCTTCTCGTCGTTGAAGATGGAGCGCATCGCCCGCAAGGTCTATCGCACCCGTAACGAAGCCAAAGCCGACGTGTTCGATTACATCGAGCGCTTCTACAACCCGAAGCGCCGCCACGCGACGATCGGCTACCTAAGCCCTATGGAGTTCGAAATGAAGGCCGGAGTCACTTAACCGAGAGTCATCTAAACCGGCAGCAGCTCACGACTCGTAAGAAAGCAGCCTCGACACATCCACCAGCGGCGAGTCTAGAGACGAAGACGACGAGACGTTTTCAGGAAACGGCGGTACCGCCAGTGATGATACCAGAGGCGTAGCTCGTCGGAATGTTGTTCGAACGAGATGATCAAGCGGAACACGCCGAGGCATACCAGGAATACGTAGAAGTTAACGGGCGCCGGTACCAAGTTCATCGCGTCATACTCGCTCCCCATAAATCCCCCTATTCTCGTTTCATCGAGATGCGATGATAAGCACATCAGGTACATGCGACATCAGCCAAATGGAGGAAAGCAAGGATGGCCCGTGGCAGAAACGATGCGCGGATCGCGGCATCACAGGATTTTGATGGGAAGCTGACTCACCCTCACATCCGTGTGAAGGAGCGGCGAGTTCAAGCTGGATAAAAAGACTG
>DASYAU010000064.1:0-5676 GCA_036501185.1 Candidatus Korobacter sp.
CCGGCATGCGTGGTAGGCACAGACAATCCGTACATCAAAGCCGCGACGGAGGCACTGCACGACGCGTTCAAGAAAGAAACCGTCTTCATCCGCAGCGGCGGATCAATTCCCATCGTCACCGATTTCCAGGATGTCCTGAAAATCCCAAGCGTGATGATGGGCTTCGGCCTGCCGGACGACAATATCCACGCTCCGAACGAGAAGTTTCACATTCCGAACTTCCACAAAGGTATCGAAACCATCTGCCGGTTTTTCGAGAAGCTGGGCGCGTAGCCCGAATCCGATTCGGAAAATTTCGTAATTGCATTGCGTGACACGCTGCGCTAGCCTGAGTTTGCTCTCGCGGTTCTCCCACCTCTTTTTCCGTCTCCACTGAAAATCTGTTCCAGGATTGCAATGCCTGTGCAATACAGGGCGGCTGTGCCTAAGGCCATACCATATATGGTGTTATATTGCTTGACGCCGCCCGAATTTCGCCGTTACAGTAGCTTAACTTTGTGTGTGCCCTACCCAGCCAAGGGCGCGAACGGCGTGAGCATGCGATCTAACAGGGACGCCCCACGCATCGAAAAACAACGGGGAATCTGCCTGGTTAACAGACGACGCCTCGCGCATTCCGCAGAGGGAATGCGCTGCATTCCGCCGGGGTCGCTGGCAACCGGGCATCGTCGACCGGCAACTGGTTCCAAGGAGTTAAAGCGTTGCTCAAACTGAAAAGGCTTCAGATTCTCGGCTTCAAGTCGTTCTGCGACCGCACCGAACTCAAGTTTCACGGGGACGGCGTCGCGGCCATCATCGGTCCCAACGGATGCGGCAAGTCGAACATCTCTGACGCGATCTCGTGGGTGCTCGGCGAGCAGTCGGCGAAGACGCTGCGTGGCTCGCGCATGGAAGATGTCATCTTCGCCGGCACGCATGACCGTAAGCCGACTGGAATGGCCGAAGTGTCGCTGACGCTGATCGATCCTGAGGTTTGCGGCGGAGCCGGTGCCAATGCCGCAACAGAGATAGAGATTCAGGATGAAATGCCGGGTAGCGGAGAAATGGGTGCCCCGTCCTTGTCCCGCAGTTCTTTGGCGGGTCAGGGCGGTGATGTTGACGTTGACGCCCACATCACTGACGATTGGGACGAAGCCTCGATCCGGGGCCGGTCAGCCGCTGATACCGAGCGCGCGGTAGAAGACGCCCAGCCCGGGAGGATCGAAGAAGTCGAAGTCGCACGCTCGAAGGTCAACACAATTGCCATTGCCTTTCCCGATGACGAGCCGATTTTCGCGCTGCCCGTGCACAACATGACCGCTCCCCCTCCGGGCGCTTTGGCCGGTATTGCCCCGAGCCATGTCGTTCTCAAGATTCGCCGCCGCAAGTTCAACCAGCAACAGTTTCATCGCGGAGAAATCTCCGTCACACGCCGTCTTTTCCGCTCCGGCGACAGCGAGTATTTGCTGAATGGCAAGCTCTGCCGGCTGCGCGATATTCAGGAACTGTTCATGGGCACCGGGCTTGGCCCAGAATCCTACGCGCTCATCGAGCAGGGACGCATCGGCCAGATCCTCAGCAGCCGTCCCACGGACCGCCGCGCGATTCTCGAGGAAGCGGCCGGCATTACGAAATTCAAGACCAAGAAGCGTCTCGCCGAAGCGCGTCTTGAAGACGCGAAGCTGAACCTTTCGCGCGTCAACGACATTTTCGAAGAAGTCACGCGGCAGATGAATTCGCTGAAGCGGCAGGCGTCGAAGGCAGAGCGTTATGCGAAGCTACGCGACGAAATGCGCGCAAAGTTAAGAGTGGTATTGGCCAGCAAATTCGCCGCCATTGAGCACGAGAGCGTGGAACTCGACGCCCAGTTCAACACTCTTGCGGAGGAGATGCGCCATCGCGCCGACGAAGTGCAGCAACTCGAATCCGAGCATTCCGAGCGCACCCAACGCGGATACTCGATCGAAACCGAACTGCGGGAGAATCGCGACCGTACCAGCCAAATCGCGCTCGAAATCGACCGCGCCCACGCTCGCCGCCGCAACAATGAAGAACGGTGTGCCGAATTGCTCGCCCGCTCCGCGTCGGCCGAGGCGGAACTGGGGCAGGCCAAACACCGCCTGACCGTTCTTGAGGCCGAACGCGAATCGAACCGACAGATACTCGAATCCGCCGTGGCCGATCTCGCCGCCGCACAAAACGACCTGGTTCTCTGCCAGCAGGAAGCAACCGCAGCCGCGGCGAGCCTTGCCGAAATCGAACGCCAGCAGGAAGAATCCCGGGTTGCAATCTTCGATACAGTGTCATCAGCTTCGGGCTTACGCAATCAACTGGCCCAGGCAGAAGAACGCCTTGCTGGCATTGACCGCGAAGCACGCCGCCTCGATGCCGAAATTACCAGCGCGAACACGCAAGTCGACGCCTTCGGCGGACAACGAGGCCAGCTTGCGCTCGAATTTGAAACCGTCAACCAACGCGTCACTGGAATCACCGAAGAACTAAGCCAGTTGCGCCGCGTGATCGAAGAAAAAAAGCGCGGCGAGACGCAGGCCAAGGCCAACCTCGATGCGCTCCGCGCCGAATACGCGACGGCTCTCGGCAAGAAAGGTTCCCTCGAATCTGTCATCGCCGAACACGGATACTCCACTGAATCCGTCCGACGGCTCTTTCAATCCGGCGTGATGCAGAGCGGTCTAGCCCCGGTCGGGGTACTCGCCGATTTCCTTGAGGTCGAGCCCCGCTTCGAGCGAGTCGTAGAAGATTTCCTCCGCGACGAACTGAACTACATCGTCGTCAAATCGTGGGATGCTGCTGACGAAGGTCTCCGCATGCTGCGCACCGACGTTGACGGACGCGCTACATTCCTTGTACATCCCGAAGACGCACAGGCAAAGTTCTCTTTCATTCTCGACGAGGCCGCGCACTCGGCGCCGCCCGCCGCCCAGATCATCCCGCTCAAAAACACCATCCGCGTGCTCGACGGATTCGGAAAGTCGCTGGAAGTCATCCTGCCCAAGCTCCGCGATGGATACATCGTTCCGGAATCGAACATCGCGCGCAGCCTGGCGCTTGAAAATCCCGACGCATTTTTCCTGTCGCAAGCTGGCGAGTGCTTTCACAACGTCACGGTGACCGGCGGAAAACAGCGCGCCGAGGGTCCGCTTTCGATGAAACGAGAACTGCGTGAAGTCATGCGGAGGCTCGAAGAACTCGAACGCGCGCTGCGCGAGGAAGAAACGCGGGTACTCACCCTAGGCCACGAGATCCGGGACTTCTCTTCCCTGCTCGAACGCCTCGAAGAGGAGAAGCGCGAGGCCGAACTTGAGGCAATGACCTCGGGCCATATGCTTCAGCAGTTGGATTCGGAGATGTCGCGAGTTAACGACCGGCTGAACATCTCTCAGCTTGAGTTGCGCCGCCTCGCTTCCGAGCGCACGGAGCACGAAGGCATACTTTGTTCATTGCAATCGCAGATCGAAACGCTCGAATTAAAGCGAGCAGAGATCGAACAGCAAATCGCCTCCGCCCAGGAGTTGCTGATCCAACTCCGCCAGCGCCGCGAAATGTCGTCGCAGACGAGCTCACAGCACGCCGCTCGCGTAGCCACTTTGGAAGAACGTCATCGTTCTGCCGTCGACGTGCTGCAACGCATCGAATCGATCTTTGCCGAGATGGGTGAACGTATTCACGCGCTGGCATCGCAGATTGATGCTGCCGCCGCTGAGAAGCTGCAACGCGAAGCCGAAAACGAACAGCTTGCGCAATCCTTGCAAGATCTCGACGCCGAGCGCAACGCCGCGCAAGCGCGTGAAGGTCTGCTCCAGTTCGAGACCGAGCAACTTCGAGCCCGTCTGAGTGAGATCGACGACCTCCTGCGCAACGGGCGCCTCCTGCTTGACCGGGCCCGCGATCGCCGCGGAGAACTCTCGGCCGCCGCAGCCAAACTTCAGTCCGACGTACAGTACATGTCGCAAACCTGCCTCAACGAACTGAACATCGAACGCGACGCGCTCGTGGCGGACACGACGCTAACGATCCTCGCAGGTGAAGAACTCGCCACCGAAGATCAGCTCTATCACGAGATGCGCATAAAGCTCGACGCCATGGGTCCGGTCAACATGATGGCGTTGGAAGAGTACAAAGAAACCGCCGAGCGTCACTCCTTCCTCGAAACCCAACGTAAGGACCTGATCTCGTCGATCGAGAACACGATCGCCACGATCAAAGAGATCGACCAAATCTCACGCCAGAAGTTCGAAGAGGCGTTCCACAAGATCAACGACAATTTCCAGACCACGTTCAAGAAGCTCTTCGGCGGCGGACACGCCTTCATGAAGCTGACCGACGAGGAGAACAGCGCCGAAAGCGGCATTGACGTCGTCGCTTCGCCTCCGGGAAAACGGCTGCAAAGCGTGTTGCTGCTCTCCGGTGGAGAAAAAGCTCTGACCGCGTTAGCGCTCCTGGTGGGCATCTTCCAGTTCGCGCCCAGCCCGTTCTGCATCCTGGACGAAGTCGATGCCCCGCTCGATGAGGCCAATGTCGGACGCTTCACCGACCTCGTGAAAGAGATGAGCGTGCAGACGCAGTTCGTGCTCATCACCCACAGCAAGAAGACAATGAGCATCGCACCTGTCCTCTATGGAGTCACCATGCAGGAGCCGGGCGTTTCGAAGCTGGTGTCCGTAAAGTTCGGAGCGCAGGTCTGAAATCCCGGGGGACCGCCGCTTTACGCTCGTGCACCCAATTCCTCTTTATCCACTCCCATCCTCAGCTTTTCCACAAGCAGAGGAGCGATTAGCATACCTGAAGCACCAGGTTTGGCAGGCGCTTTGCCCTCAATACATTCCCAGCACTGACATCTCCAGCCTTCGGTCAAAAGCGGCCCCGAGAATCATTGACAAATTTTTCGGACAGGCTAGAATACGCCTCGCCTCTTACCTGTAGAATTCCTAGATCATGAGCACTGAACTCCTCGATTCCGTCCTTTTAAAAACGAACTTTCCCGATCTTAAGCTTCGCGCCAGCGGAAAGGTGCGCGACGTCTACGACGTCAGCGATGACACTTTGCTCTTTGTCGCCAGCGACCGGATTTCCGCCTTCGACTACGTGCTGGCCACCGGCATTCCTCATAAAGGCCGGGTACTAAGCCAGATTTCACTCTTCTGGTTCGATTACCTCGCCGACATCGTTCCAAACCACCTCGTTACAGCCGATGTAGACAAATATCCGGCCAACGTTCGCAAATACGCTGATCAGCTTCGCGGACGCTCCATGCTCGTTCGCCGCGCGGAAATCTTCCCGGTTGAGTGCATCGTCCGCGGATACATCTCCGGCTCTGCCTGGAAGGAATACAAGGCAACCGGCAAAGTGTCTGGCATCACGCTTCCGGCGGGCTTGAAGGAATCTGACGCCTTCCCCGAGCCGATCTTCACCCCGTCAACCAAGGCGACCAGCGGTCATGACGAAAACATCTCCTTCGATCAAATGTGCGATATCGTCGGCGTCGAGACCGCCAGTCATCTGCGCGATCTGACATTGCGCGTCTATAAAAAGGCTGCCTCTTACGCGTCGCATCGCGGCATCATCATCGCCGACACCAAGTTTGAGTTTGGACGCACATCGCAAGGCATCACTCTTGCGGATGAAGTCCTGACTCCCGATTCATCCCGCTTCTGGCCGGCAGACAAGTACGCTCCG
>DASYAU010000065.1:0-2009 GCA_036501185.1 Candidatus Korobacter sp.
CCGCAGCGTCTTGCCAATCACGGCAGAGTCGCCCGCAAAGAATTTTTGCCAGCCCTCACAGGTCAACACGACAACGTCGTCGGCGCCCTTCTTCGCATCGCCTTCGACAAAGTCCCGGCCCAGGATGGGTTGCACACCGAGCAGCCGGAAGAGGTTCGGCGAGGCACTCACCGCGCCGACGATGCGGGGGTGATCGTCATTGCGCGAGACGCTCACTCCATTTTGACTAAAGATGGCAGCATCTTCGATTGTCTTCGCGTCATTCTTCAGGCGCAGGAAATGCCGGTAATTATCGGGAGTCGCCGTCCGCTCACTGCGCACCTCGTCTTCCACAACCTCGCGCATCACGACCAGGCGATCCGGGTCGCGAAAGGCGAACGGCTTGAGCAAAACCGTATTGACCACGCTGAAGACCGATGTAGCGGCGCCGATGCCCAGTGCGAGTGTAAGGATGGCGGTGAGGGCGAAGCCAGGCGACTTGCGCAGTTGGCGAACGGCGTAGCGAATGTCGCGAGCGGCCTGTTCGAGCCACGGCAGGCCGCGCTGCACGCGATAGGTTTCGCGGATCTGCGTGATGCCGCCGAATGCGCGCAGAGCGGCGGTGCGCGCCTGCGGCTCATTCATCCCGCGCCGACGATTTTCTTCGATGGCCAGATCGATGTGCGCACGCATCTCTTCGTCGAGATCGGCATCGAGCTTCCTGCTGCGAAAGAGTGCTGCGCTGCGGCTGAGGAGAATGCGGATCCAGTCCATATTCGTCTCCTAATTCGACGGGGCAAGGAAGCGTGCCATGGTGGCGGCGATGCGCTCCCAGTTTTCGGTCTCCTGCTCGATCTGCTTTCGCCCAAGCCGAGTGAGCGAGTAGAACTTGGCGCGGCGTCCCGTTTCCGAGGTGCCCCATTCGGCCTTGACCCACTTCCGCTGTTCCAGGCGAAGGAGAGCTGGATAGATGGTTCCCTGGTTGAGACTGACCGTGTTTCCACTGACTTGTTCGATCCGCCGTGCTATGCCGTAGCCGTGCAGCGGCCCCATCGACTCAAGCGTCTTCAGCACCATCAGATCAAGGGTTCCCTGCAACACATCCGATTTGCTTTCTGCCACTCCGCTACTCCTGTAGATTGTCCGCCTATAGTCTGCTCGGCGATAGGCAGAATGTCAACAGGTTAACACTTGAGCTTTTGATCTAGTCACAAGTGATACAGAATTCAAAAGCAAATCGTGAGCTTGGCCGGCCGCGCAGGAGCCGCCCTCCTACTATTTGTTAGAGGATTCGCTGAGGTGCAGCGCTGTGCAAAGCATATCCAGCAGAGGCTTCTGACTATTCAGGATGTGCACTCGGGCAGCCGGGATCGAAAACCAATCGCCGCGATCCACCTCTGGAAATTCAACCACTCGTCCGGAGCGTGGCGGCCATTCCACCTGGTACAGGTTGCTGGCCAGCCGGGTAGGATCGCAATCGCCTTCGAACGCCCATGCGGTTACGATCTTTCCGCCAGCCTGCTTGACTGTCCCGAGCTCCAGGAATTGCCCATGCGCAGCAAAGCCCGTCTCTTCCCGAAATTCGCGCTTGGCAACCTCTAGCGGCTCTTCGTTTGGTTCGGGCTCGCCTTTGGGAATCGACCACGCACCCATGTCCTTCTTCGCCCAGAACGGGCCGCCGGGATGAACCAGGAAGACTTCCAGATGTCCTTCCCGCCATCGATACATGATCAGACCTGCGCTTCGCTTCGGCATCGTGGTCCCTGGTTGATGAAGGAACTCGCCGGTTAGTCGTGACGCCGCTTCCGCGCCAGGTCGAGGAACGAACGCAGCACCGAGCTCTCGTGTTTGGGAGACCAGGCGATCACCAGGTCGATACGCGCGTCGTTATCGGCAAGCGGAACAAACACGACTTCATCGCTGCCCAGCTTTCGGGAGCCCTCAGGTAGAATCGCCACGCCCTCACCCGCTTCAACAAGAGCGACGACGCCGGGGGCGACGGTCGCAGTGGATCCGATCTTGGGCGAAAA
>DASYAU010000066.1:0-3979 GCA_036501185.1 Candidatus Korobacter sp.
AGCAACCCATCGCAAATCACGGTTCTGGCGTTCCAGCAGCAGCACCAGCGCCAGCAGGCGCAATTCTCTGCAGCGGACTATCGCGACATTCAGAAGCAGACGTCCGGCGTGTTTTCCGATGTCTTTGGCTACATCTTCGGAATGGACGGCTTGGGCGTGGACGGCAAAGCCGACCGCATCATGACGAATTACGTGACTGGAAATTATTTCTCCTCCCATCAAGCCGGCATTGGGACGCTTTATCTTGCCATCCGAGGGTGACGTTCTGAACGCCGATGCGGTGATGGTTCTGTCTTATTCCTTCTGGCAAACGCACTTCGGTGCTGATCCGCAAATCGTTGGTCGCAAGGTGTCCGTGGATGGCCACCCAGTTACGATCATCGGCGTTGCTCCGAAGGGTTTTGAAGGCGTGTATCCGATCCTGAAGGTACAGGGGTATTTGCCGCTTGGAATGATCGCAATCGAAGGCCAGCCGAGCGACTTCATGACCAATCGTCAGCTGCGTGGAATGCCAGTCCTCGCCCGACTCCGTCCCGGCACCACGCTCGCACAAGCGCAAGCGGCGCTGGCCGTCGTTTCCCAGCGTTTGTCTCAGGACTACCCCGCGGCAGACAAAGATATGACCGTGCAGGCTTATCCCGAACTGCGCGCCCGTCCTAACCCTGACCCGAACAACACGGTGCTCACCGTCGGTGCACTTTTCCTCGGGCTTGCGGGAATGGTGCTGCTGCTCGCTTGCGTGAACGTTGCGAATATTCTGCTGGTGCGTGCCACCGTGCGCGAGCGTGAAATGGCCATTCGCGCCGCGCTCGGCGCCGCGCGAATCCGCCTGATTCGCCAATTGCTCACCGAAAGTATTGTCCTGGCTTTCGTCGGAGGAGTGGCCGGAATGCTTATTGGCTTTTGGGGAAGCTCTGCCATGGCTTCCATAAATATTCAGACCGACCTCCCCATCAATTTTGATTTCGGATTCGACTGGCGCGTATTCGCCTACGCCACGGCTGCAGCGCTGGTCACCGGCATCGTAGTCGGAATCGTTCCGGCCATCCGCGCCTCGCGCGGAAATCTCAGCGCGATTCTCGACGAAGGCGGTCGCGGCGTAGTCGGCGGCAAGAACCGGTTGCGCACGACTCTGGTGGTGGCTCAAGTAGCTGGCTCGTTGATGCTCCTCGTGATCGCCGGACTTTTTACCCGCAGCCTGAGCAAAGCGCAGCGCACCGATCTGGGATTCGATCCGAACCACGTGTTGAACTTCGTGATGGATCCGAACGAAATCGGCTACAACCAGGCGCAGACTCGCGATTTTTATGAGAGCCTTTTGACGCGAGTACGCACAATCCCGGGAGTCGTGTCGGCTTCCGAGGCCGGCTCCACTCCGATGGGCTACTACAATAACGGCGACAGCCTGATGATCGAAGGCTACCAGCCGCCTCCGGGCCAGCCCGCTCCGTCCTCCTCGTACGCCACGATTTCCGGTGATTACTTTCAGACCATGGGGATTTCGCTGCTTCGCGGCAGAACTTTCACGGATGCCGACGGTGAGAATTCTCAATATGTAGCCATTGTGAGCAACGAAATGGCCAAGAAGTTTTGGCCGAACACGGACCCCATCGGCCATCACTTTAAGATGGCCACCGACGACAAACATTCCATCGAAGTGGTCGGAGTTGCTGGAGATGCGCGCTTCCAGGGAGTAACCGGTCCGATCAACTCGATGTTCTATATCCCGTTCGTCCAGCATCAGCCTGGCAATTCGCTCCAAATTCTCCAACTTCGCACCGCTGGTGCTACGGAAACAATGATCCCTGAAATCGAGCGAGTGATTGAGTCGCTTGCGCCGCAACTTCCGTTATTCGACGTACAAACGATGAACCAGGCGCTCAACACCCTCAACGGCATGTTGTTTTACAAGATCGGCGCCGTGTTGGCCGCCGTGCTTGGTTTCCTCGGTCTGGTTCTCGCGATTGTCGGCGTCTACGGAGTTGTCTCCTACGCGGCCAGTCAGAAAACCCACGAAATAGGAGTGCGCATGGCGCTAGGGGCGCAGCCGCTGGATATTCTGGGATTGATTTTCAGGGAAGGCTTGTTGATTATCGCGGTTGGTCTAATTGTCGGAATCGCCGGCGCCCTGGCGGTCGGTCGCGTCGTGGGAAGTTTCCTTACGGTCAGCGCCCACGATCCTGTCACGTACGTGTTCGTCACCGGAGTGCTCACGGTCGTCGCGCTCGCTGCCTGCTTCATTCCAGCGCGGCGCGCGATGCGCGTCGATCCCATGGTGGCGTTGCGCTACGAGTAGCGCTAGGGACGAGTCATCACTCGTCACTATTTGCGGAGGCCGAAAAATGGGAGCGCTGCTACAAGACCTGCGTTACGGCTTCCGGATGCTGGCAAAAAAGCCCGGCTTCACGGCCATCGCCGTGATCACTCTCGCGATGGGTATTGCCGCGAACACCGCCATTTTTTCCGTGATCCGCGCTCGCGTTGCTGGTCGCCGCCGTCGGAATTTACGGCGTGATGGCGTACGTCGTCACGCAACGCAGCCACGAAATCGGCGTGCGCGTGGCGCTCGGAGCACAGCAAAACGACGTGTTGCGCCTCGTCCTGGGCCAGGGCTCAAGACTCACTGTGATCGGTGTCGCGATCGGCATAGCTGCCGCGCTAGCGCTGACACAGTTAATGCGCAAACTGCTCTTCGGGGGTAGCGCCACCGATCCGCTCACCTTCGCAGGAGTCGCACTGCTCCTCGCGTTCGTCGCGCTGGCCGCGTGCTACATTCCAGCGCGCCAAGCTGCGCGCGTGGACCCCATGGCACCGGGCGAGACCGTTTAGAGGCGTATTCGTCTGAGTTCTTAGCGGCACGTATCACGAATCACCAGTCTCAAATCAACGACGAGCCACGGAGAGCCGCACATGGAAGCATTTCTGCAGGACGTGAAGTACGGGATCCGCATGCTGTTGAAGAACCCTGGTTTCACGGCGATCGCGATCCTCACGCTGGCGTTAGGCATCGGCGCGAACACCGCCATATTCTCGGTCGTCAACGCGGAAATTCTTCGGCCGTTGCCCTTCCGCGATCCCGGCCAGCTCATGCATGTGGCCACTTCGAACGTCAGAATCCACACCACCAATGGCGCAATTTCATATCCAGATTTTGCCGACTGGCGCGCGCAGAACCACGTTTTTCAGGATATGGCCGCATACACGGACGCCAGCTTTGCTCTCACCGGCACTGCGCAACCCGCGCATCTGCAGGCAGCCAGCGTTTCCACCGGCCTATTCAATCTGCTGGGCGTGGCCCCGGAATTAGGCCGCACGTTTCTTCCAGAGGAAGATGAACCACACCATCACGTTGTGATTCTCAGCGATCGCCTTTGGAAGGATCGCTTCGGCGGCGATCCCCACATCATCGGCCGCGTAATCACGCTCGATAACAGTGGCTACACGGTCGTCGGCGTGATGCCGGCCAGTTTTCAGTATCCGCTCCAGCGCGAGCCCGCGGAGCTGTGGTCGACTCTCGGACCTCTGCGGGAATCAACGGATGGTTCACCTTCGATGGCCGAGCACCGCAGCGCGCATTTCTTGCAAGCCGTCGCGCGACTGAAGTCCGGCGTCACACTCGCAGAAGCGCAAGCGAACCTGGACGTGGTCACCGCTTCACTCGCCAAGCAGTATCCCGACAGCGACAAATATTCCGGCGCGCACTTGACCTCCGAACAGGAGCAAATGACACACGAGATCCGTCCGGCGCTGTTCGTCATGATGGTTGCCGTCGGATTCGTGCTGCTGATTGCGTGTGTCAACGTCGCTAATTTGTTGCTGGCGCGTGCCACCGCCCGTGCCCGCGAAATCGCCATTCGCACAGCTCTCGGCGCGGGACGCAAGCGCGTTGTCCGTCAGCTCCTCACCGAAGCGCTTCTTCTCGCGTTGATGGCCGGAGCGCTGGGGCTGCTCATTGCTTCGTGGGGAATTGCAATTTTGA
>DASYAU010000067.1:0-3404 GCA_036501185.1 Candidatus Korobacter sp.
TGGCCACCGCCCACATCTCCTGGATGCTTCTTCTGGTCGCGAGGATCAGAAAGAAGTCCTCGAAGATGACCCACCACGCATGTTCCACCCAGCGCCAGGGGCTTGCCGTTGCTATCCCGTAAACCGATTGCGGCCACCAGATGCCCCGTACGAAGTGATCGACCGCCGTCACAACAGAAGCCGTGATCAGCACGCGCCAGTCTCTATAGAACGCCAGAAATGCCAGCGAACCGAAGACGTGAAAATGAGTTTCAATCCGTCCTCCCGTCCCGTCGATTAACAGTACCGATACCAAGATCTGCGCGACCGCAATAACATGCCGAGTGAGGTGACTCCCGGGGTAGAAGGTCGCAAGCAATATAGCGGGAAGGATAAAAGCCGGCCCGGCCAGCAGCGCGGCCCACAGATGGGGATGCAGACTATTTTGGACGCCGTTCCAGACGCGCGGCGAGACGATCGCCGCCGTAGCTACCATTCCGGCCCACTCCGCCGCGAGTAGCCATACGAACATGCGGTCGACCTGGCAGGCCAGCTCGTCGATCGAATAGCGAAAGTACTGAGCCGCCCTCCTTCTGAGCGCCGGGGTGTCGGCCGTTTCGAGTGTCCCGGTGTAAGGAGCGGTCACAGGGCGCCCCCGTTTACTTCATCCGATGTGCCCAAAGCACAGCCAAAGACCCGGCTGGTCGCGCGGCTAGGCTGTCCCGAATTGAGCGATGCCGCGAGCTCGTCAAGTCCGTAGTTGTCGCCCCGGTGGCCACGTGATGCGGTTACGCCTCCGCCGAACAGCAGATTTCCTTCGGCGTTGTACAAAAGCGTGTAGCCGGAGGTACGCGCTCCAAATCGTTTGGCCTCCCGCCCGTCGTCGTCCCAGGCGACATGCGCACCCTCGAGGTTTTGCGCTTCCTTCCAGAGGCTATTCGGCGCCCAGCCGGAATTACGCGGACGAAAGAACAGAACCGTGATCGCCGGGGGTGCGGCTCCCGCTTTCCGTCGCGCGGAGAGCTGCGCGAGTTCGGCCATTGTGGCATCGGTGCAGGAACAGAATGGATGGGCAAAGACAAGAATTTCAGCGCGGCCATTGACGCGCCTGACGCTGCTCGATGCAGGCCATCGCGCAGGGTTGGCACCGACCGCTCCCGGGGTTTGATTGAAGGTGATCAAGGCTCGCATTCCTACAAGCGTGGAGACTGAGCAGAGCGTCAGGAGTGCAATCGCCATAGCCCGGTGTTTTCGAGCGGAAACACCGCCGCGCCGCCGGTTAAGCTTAACCATGGACGGCTTATCGGCGGAAGCGCGCGAAATTCGCGTTGAAATCCACATATAAGTTCCGCCACGGGAAAAGGTCCTTGGTCTAATGGTTGGCGGTTCAATGAGTTGCGTGGAAGTTCGCGAGGGTGATATAGTACCGTTCGCGTAACCCCGCCGATGCGTTTTTCGTCAATAGTGTGGCTACACCCATTCCCAGGAGACTAGTTCCCAAATGATGCAGGTTCGTCTTGTCAGAGTTGCGCTGACTGCCGTTTTGGTGAGTGTGCCGCTTTTTATGGGCGCACCGCTGTTCGCGCAAGTTGATTTGTCGGGGAACTGGGGCGCCATGTTTACGGAAGATCAGCCCGAGCGCATTCCAGGCCCGGAACTTGGCGACTACCTGGGCCTGCCCATCACCGACGCGAATCGACTCCGCGCGGACGCCTGGAGTTCTTCGCGAATTACGATGCCGGAGCAGCAGTGCCGCGTGCATGTTTCGCCCTACATCTTCCGCGGACCCACCAACCTGCGGATCTGGGAAGAGAAAGACCCCGAGACACAGAACCTGCTTGCGATTCATGTTTACAGCCAGACCTACGAGCAGAACCTGGTGATTTGGATGGATGGCAGGCCGCATCCGCCGGAATATGCGATGCACACATGGATGGGTTTCTCCACGGGTAAATGGGAAGGCGACATGCTGACCGTCCATACGACGCATATCAAAACAGGGTGGATTCGACGAAATGGCCTGATCGAAAGCGACCATGCGACTTTGACGCAGCACTTCATCCGTCACGGCGACATCATGACGCATGTGAGCATCGTGGAAGATCCGGGTTACCTGACGGAGCCGCTCATCAAGACCCAGGATTTCCGGGTCAATCTGAATTACAACGGCAATTGGTTGTATCCCTGCGAGTCGGTTGAAGAGGTCGTCGGGCGAAAGCCGGGCGAGGTGCCGAATTATCTGCCGGGGAAGAATGAGTTCCTGACGGAGTACGTCAGGAATCACCCCATGGTGCCGGAAGAAGCGACGCGCGGCGGAGCGGAGACGATGTATCCGGAATATCGGCTGAAGATCAAGGCGATGGAAGCGAGCGCGGCAAAGAAATGAACGCAAGCCACATGAAGACTCGAATGCTGCCTCTGCTGGGTGCAACGCTGGCGCTCGGCGCACTTGCGGGCGTGGCCACGGGCCAGACAAATCTGGCTGCGGCCGAGAGCCACGGCGAGGAGAACGCGGATTTTTCGAAGGCCGAACTCCACGTTCTGCCGGTGCAGGGCAACATCTACATGCTGGTGGGCGATGGCGCGAATATCACGCTTCAGGTGGGCAAACAGGGCGCGCTGCTCGTCAACGCTGGTTTCGACAAGATGTCGGACAAGGTGATCGCGACGATCAGGAAGATGTCCGAGCGGCCGCTGCAGTACATCGTCGACACGAACTCTTATCCCGACAGCACGAACGGCAACGATCTGGTGCGGCTCTCCGGCACGACGATTACCGGCGCCAATGTTACGAACGACATTCGGGATTCGCGGGACGGCGCGCAGATTTTGGCGCAGGAGAATGTGCTGACGCGCATGAGCGCGCCCACCGGCACGAAGTCCCCTACGCCCACCGAAGCGTGGCCGACCGATACGTTCCTTGGCCAGGAAAAGACTCTGTTCTTCAACGGCGAACCGATTGAGATCATCCATCAGCCGAATGCTCTGACCGACGGCGATAGTTTCGTGTTCTTCCGCAAATCGGATGTTGTCAGCGCGGGCGATATCTTTAATACCGATGGTTACCCGGTAATCGATGTCGCGAAGGGCGGCACCATCGAAGGCACGGTGCTGGCACTGACGCGGCTTGTGGATATGGCCGTTGTCGAGCACGAAGAAGAAGGCGGGACGCTGGTGATTCCGGGCCACGGCCATCTTTGCGATCAGGCTGAAGTGGTGGAATACCGCGACATGGTGGCTATCGTTCGGGATCGCGTGAAAGACGCCGTCAAGAGAGGCCTCACGCTCGATCAGACCAAGGCGGAGAAGCTGACGCGGGACTACGATCCGACATACGGTCACAACAGCTACTGGACGCCCGATATGTTCATCGAAGCAGCGTACAAAAGCCTCAAGAAGTAGTTGTGAGGCGGAGCAGGCTGCTG
>DASYAU010000068.1:0-4019 GCA_036501185.1 Candidatus Korobacter sp.
ACACCGAAGCAGTAGAGAAAGAAGAGCCTGACCTCAATCGATGCGTTGCGCGAGCAGTACGCGATGACAGCGAGACCGACGAGAAGGGATAGAAGACACACGAAGAGGGAGTACTTGTAGCCGTAGGGAGTGGAGCCTCGCACAGCACCGATAAAGACATTGCCGCCGACGATGCGGATGAACCGCGCCACGGTGGCTCCCAGCGGACGGTAGAAGCGTGCGGTCTGGTAGTGGCGCATCAGCGTGAGTTGGAAGACGCTGCCCGCGACCAGAATCGAGAAGATCGTCAGGGACCAGCGCTGACGACGAACCCACCAGAAGACAAACAGGAAAGGCATCAGCAGAACGGCAAACGGACCGCAGACCGTTGCAAGCGCAAAGGTGATGACATCAAAGATTTTGCCGAAGAGCGAGCGCGGTGCGGCGGCGAAGGCGAGCAGGACTTCAACCACGGCAAGATGCCAATGGCAGTTGGTGCACAGGACATGCACCTCGCGCGCGTCAGGAATGCCCAGGTACACGGCTGCGAAGAGCAGACGGAAGGATAGAGGAGCCCATCTGCGGCAACGTCCGGAGAGAAGAATCGGAACGGGAAGCGCCTGAAAGAAGAGGCCTTCGAGCGACATGACCAGCGGAGCCCAACGGAAGGGCACGAGCAGGGCGGCGCCCGCGCCCAGCCGTTGCAGCGTATTGAGATATCCGCCGAGCGGTATGGTGAGCGAATGGAGCCAGCCGCCGTATGCCTGCGTGTACCAGACCTTGCCGTCTTCCGCCCAGAACTGCGGCCGGGTGAAGAGCGAGGGATCGCGCAGGAAGATCAGCAGGAGAGCTATCAGGAAGCTCGCGAGGAGCCAATACCGGTTGAAGCCTTCGCGCGCATCGAGAAGCTTTACAACGCGGCGCGGGCCTTCAAGAAAACGCGTGAGATGGATCGCGCGGCTTCGCAGGGAAGAACGTGGATGTGCGCTGCTGGATGGCTGCGTCGGCATCTGACGGAGTCACGATGGTGCCGTGACTAAAAGTCTAGAACGACCTTCGAGTATGTGGGATCGCAGAAGGTGATGTTGAGAGCTTCCTGCAACGGGGTGGGAGTCACTCCGAAGATCGTGGGCCAGTCGATGAGATCGAAGACATCGGGAGTCACGAGGGCTTCGAGCTGCCGGGTGGTGAAGGCCGGGTTCTTGTTGAACACCGCATAGAGCTTAAGCAACGCCCAGAAGGCGCTGTAAGGAACACGCACGACGTGAGAGGGTGAACCGAGAACCTTATTCACCGTGCGCATGAGATCGATGTAATCGATTCGCTCCACACCGGTAATGGGATAGGTGCCGGTGATCTCCTTCTCGAGCGAACTCACAATGATGTTGCAGAAGTCTCCGACATAGAGTGGCTGACGAATGTAGCGGCCATTGCCGGGAACAGGAAAGATAGCGGAGCGCTGCATGTACCGCGCCAGCCAACCGACGTGCTTGCGGTCGAACAAGCCGAACATGAGAGCGGGCCGGAGGACGATCTGCTTGATGCCTGACTCGCGGACAATCTTCTCCTGACCCTTCTTGCTTTCGGTGTAGTCGTCGACGGCGGCCGAGGTTACAGCAGAGGAGGAGATATTCACCGCATAGGAAACGTTGTTGCGGACGGCCGCTTCGATGACGCGCTCAGTCGCGGTTACGTTGTTGCGAGTGTAATCGGCGGTGTAGATTCCACCGATCTGCGCGTGGCCGTTCATCAGATGCGTGCAGCCGGCGAATTCGTCCTGCCAGGGGCCCGGCTCGGCCAGGTCGGCATGGATGACGCGCACGTTGGGATGGAGACGGCGCAGGGTCTCGGTGTTTGTGGGGTGCTTGTCGATGGCGACAATTTCGCCGAAGTTCCGTTGCTCAAGCCGTGGGATGAGATTCTGACCCACAAGGCCCGCAGCACCAGTGATGACGATCTTTCGGGACATTCGCCTCCCAGCGATCCTGTTTTTCTAAAATTGTACCGGACAGCGGGAGTACGGCGTCGATCAGGGCGTGAGGATGATCTTGCCGACTCCGCCCTTCTCAGCCGCTGCGTGGGCCTCAGCCGCGTCCTTCAGCGGCATGACGCGATCGACCGGCAGCACGAGCTTGCCGTCGCGAATTGCTTCGGCGTAATGGACGTACGTCGCGGGATTGGGCTGCGCCGTCATCGGCTTCACGTTCACCGTGGGATGCAGCGCGGCATCCTTCGGCGGGCCGACCAGACTACCGTAGTTGCCGCCGGGCTTCACCTTGCCGAGCAGCTTTGACGCGATGGCGCCACCCACTGCGTCGGCAACACCATCCACCGTGCCGAGCTTCGCGATCGCTGCGTCGTCATCGATATCGATGGCTTCGATGGCGCCGAGAGACTTCGCTTCCGCGATCTGATTCTTGCGCACGCCGGCGATGACCTTCGCTCCGATCTCGCGCGCGCAGAAGAGAGCGCAGCGGCCCACGCTGCCAACGGCGCCGGTAAGGATGATGGTCTGTCCGGGCTGCACGTCAGTGGCGTTGCGGATGAGCTGATCGCCGGTGCAGGAGACCAGCGGGACCGTGGAGGCCGCGGTCATGTCCAGACCCTCGGGGATTTTTGCGAGATCGGCGGCCTTGACGAGGCAGAGCTCGGCGTAGGTGTCGTGGGTGAGGGCAAAGACGCGATCGCCGACGGCGAAGTCTTCTACCCCCTCACCGAGCTCGCGGACGAGGCCCGCTACGTCGCGGCCGAGGATGGCGGGGAAGGTTACGGGAAAGTGATCCTTCGCGGCGCCGGAGCGCATCTTCAAGTCGATGGGGTTGAGGCTTGTGGCCCGGACGGCGACGAGGATCTCGCCGGGGCCGGGCTGGGGATCCGGGAAGTCTTCATACTTCAGCTTCGATGGCGGCCCGTACTCATGCAGCACGACAGCTTTCACGCAGCACCTCTGGTGGATTGAGATGCAGGCGGTGCGCGGCGGGGTTCGACGACAAACGAGTGGAGATAGTCGCGCCACTCATCGGTTTCGGCGAGGCGTTTGAGGAGTTCAAAACGGCGGCGCATGAGCCCGAGGATGTGCGGCACGAGAACCGAGCGCCCGACAAGGTCGCCGGCCCACCCGAGCGGCATGGTGAAGCGGACACAGTCTTCGAGAAAAGTTCCGTTCGTGGTTTCGAGGAAGCGATGATCGTGTTCGAAGCTGCGGAAGCGGCCGGCGATCATGCGGTCCTGAAAGAAGTGCGGAGGATCCCAGGTTTCGGGCACGACGAGCGAGACGTGATAGTTGAAGAAGCCGAGCTGCATGCCTTCCCAGCGGATGGTATCGCCTGCGGTGATCAGGCCGGCGGTACGACCTTCAGCGGGATGCATGCCGAGCTCGCGCTCGACGACAGCCAGGTGCGTCGAAAGCGCGAAGCAGCGCTGAATGGGTGCCCGGATGTGGATGCCGTGCCGGAGAGAGAACATCCTTGGCCCTTCGACCCGAGAGAGAGGCTGCGAAGTGGCTGTGAGAGTGACTGCGCCGCTGCCGGATTCTGCGACTCGGTCAGCTCAGAGAATGACGCCACTCTTTGGTGGGCGTTCGGCGACGCGATGGACGACTGCGTTGCCAGCCTTAGGAAATTTTATGAAAGAACGGCGGAGGAAAACTCGGCTCGAATAACAAACCGACTACACCAAAAGGGGCAGAGAAAACGGAGGCAATCGTGCATGATTGTGCTGCCATCTCTAGATGGGTTCGGCCCAAAACAATCGTGCCGCTTTGTGACACTGTTCGTGCAGCACGCGCTTTTGCCGATAAGGTGTCCGTGAGATGACCCTTCGCGAATGAAAGAGTTAAGGAAGCACCCACGATTTGAATGCGAGGGCGTCGCCGAGATCCATCTTCTCGGGATCGAGAAATCGTGCCCTGCGCGAATCGAGGACCTGAGCCTGAAAGGGTGCAAGCTGGTGCTGCACGAGCCAGAACCGGACTTCGATCTGCCGAATTTCTTTGAGCTGACCTTTACGGTCAATGAGTTGTCGTTTCGCGTGCGCGGCAG
>DASYAU010000069.1:0-16206 GCA_036501185.1 Candidatus Korobacter sp.
TGCGCGACGATCTTTTCTTGGTTCTCGCGCAGCGAGGAGCGCATAAAGCTGTGTTCGGTGAGACCTGGATGCATGACCTTGCGGAAGAACCGCATCTGTCCCCCGATTATTACCCCGCTAAGTCGCAGAAATTAAACAATCAATAAAAAAGAATTAAGTTACTAGCTAGTAAACTTTGCCGATAATTCACCTATTTGGGACGAACCTGCCCCTTCGCGGGATCAGCCAGCACCCCCAGCTCACCCCACCGCTGCATACTGTCCCCCGAGGACGACATATGAAGCGATTTCCTGCGGTTTTGGTCTTGTTTCTGGCGATTTCGGGCACTCTTTTCGCCCAAAATACGCTCCCCAAAGGCGTCTTTCAGGGGTACACCCCGGAGTGGGACCACGCCTCCGAGCAAATCATCGCGCTCGCCGAAGCTATTCCAGCAGACAAGTATTCGTGGCGTCCCGCCGCCGGAGTTCGCTCCACCAGCGAGGTCTTCATGCATATCGCCGGCGCCAACTACTGGATGATCGACCATATCGGCGTCAAGGCCCCGGCCGACGCAAAGCTCGGCGAGTTCAAAAACGTCACCAACAAAGAGGACGTCATCCGCTGGCTGAAGCGATCACTGGACGCAACGAAACAGGCCTACGCCGCGGAAACGCCCGCCAGTTTGCAGCGGAAAGTCCACGTAGAAGACCGCGACGTGACCGTAGATGACGTCTATCTGCGAGCGCTAGTGCACATCAACGAACATATGGGGCAGCTGGTGGCGTACGCCCGCATGAACGGGATCACTCCCCCGTGGTCGCAGTAGACCTCATGCTGACGCGGTAGAGCACCAGCTCGCGGAAGCGAAACGAGGATTGCACGATGTCGTTTAGCGTAACTTGCTCCCGATCTTGAATGGGTTCTCGGACTTTGTCGATCCAACAGCCGTAAAGTTCGACAAAGTCTTCCTCGCTGGTTTGTAGCAGTCGAGCGAGCCCTTCGCGGTTGATCTGCTCGTTGGCAATCGTTTCGTCATCGAGGTCATCGTCCCAGCGCCACGCTCCGCGCTGGTGTTCGACAAACGGGAAGTAGCAACCGCAACCCGAAGTCGAGCTGATCACCTGGACAATCCCCGGAGCGAAATTTCCCGCAACCGGGTACTCCGACTCGTTCAACGGAGCGGCGCAAACCTCTGTCGTTTCCTTGCGCCACTCTTTCTGCACGAGCGGAAGAGTTGTTCTAGCGAAGAGCAAATAGCACATCGTCAGGCCTCCATGCGCTTGCGGTGCCAGGTCAGCAACAGCATAGATCCGATCAGCATGAGCCCGCAGCACAGGCCGATCCAGATGCCGAGCGCGCCCCAGCCCATCGGGAAGCCCAGGACGTATCCGAGCGGCAAGCCGATGAGCCAGTAGGCCACGAAGTTGGCGACCATCGGTGTGCGCGTGTCACCCGCGCCGCGAAGTGCGCCGGTAGTGACGACCTGAAGGCCGTCGAAGAGCTGGAACGCGGCAGCGACGAGCAGCAAAGTCGCGCCGATGCGCACCACCGCCGGATCGGGGGAGAAAGCGCGCGCAATAACCTTCGGCAGCGCGACAAAGACGAGTCCAGCGCAGGTCATGAAGCCGGCGCCGAAGATGATGGCCGACCACCCGGCACGATGTGCAGCAACGGGATCGTGCCTTCCCAAATTTTGTCCGACACGAACGGCCGCGGCCGAACTGATGCCAAGTGGCACCATGAACGTGAGAGCGGCACAGTTCAACGCGATCTCGTGACCAGAGAGCTGGACCGGGCCGAGCCGCGCGCACAGCGCTGTGGCGAATGAGAAGGCGCCGATCTCGAGTAGGATTTGTGCCGAGGCCGGAGCTCCCAGCTTCAACAAATCCCAGATGCGTCTGAGGTCGACCTTGGGATTCTCGTCGCTGGCGTGCGGCTCGCGCTCGACTATCCACAACGTGATGGCCAGCACCGCCGCCATGTAGATGCGGGCGATGCAAGTCGACCATCCGGAGCCGACAATGCCGTGAGCGCGGAAGCCGAGATGGCCATAGATAAGCGCCCAGTCGCCGACGAGGTTCACGATGTTGGCCGTCACCAGCGCGAAGGTCACGGGAACCGCGACGTCGCGGGCTTGGAGAAAGCGGCGCAACGCAAAGTAGACGAGCAGCGGCAACGTCCCCCAGTTCAGCGCGTAGAGAAAGGGCTTCATCGGCCCGACCAGTTCGACGCTGATCCCGAAGTGCCGCATGAGGAATGGCCAGCCGAGCACCGCTGCCATAAGCACAGGCGTGAAGCAGAGCGCCATGACCAGCCCGTTCACCAGCGTGTGCCGCGCGTCGCGGATATCGTTGCGCCCATGCGCCTGCGCGACGAACGTATCCATGCCAAGCAGCAGCCCGCCGCCGAAGATGGCCACCATGTGGTAGAGGCTCTGCCCGAGCCCGGTTGCGCCGATCGCAATAGCGCTGTCGGGAAGGCGGCCCACCATGAGGGTGTCGACCACGCCCATGCTCATCCACCCGAGCTCGGCGACGATCAGCGGCAGCGCAAGACGCAGCGTCTGCCGAAAGTCGGCGGAGGTGGGACGGGAGGACATTCGTTATTTATATCGTGATTGCGCGAACGGGTGAGCTCCGCAGCGCTACAGCGACGGGTTAGCCGCGCTTGAGTTCGAGGAGGACTTGCCGGGCGACCTCTTTGAGGGTTTCAAAGACCCCGTGACCTTGGTAGGCCACCGCTTCGAAGACGGGCTCGTTGCGCTTGAGGAGCTCTTTCTTGAGAGTCTCGATCGGCAACACGCTCGGGAGATCGCGCTTATTCAACTGGAGGACGTACGGGATTTTAGTGAAGTCGTAACCGTGCTCGTTGAGGTTTTCCTGTAGGTTGTCGAGCGCCTCAATGTTGGCGTCCATGCGTTCTTCCTGGGAGTCGGCGACGAAGACGACCCCATCAACGCCGCGCAGGATGAGCTTGCGACTGGCGTCGTAGAAGACCTGTCCGGGGACGGTGTATAGATGGAAACGAGTCTTGAAGCCGCGGACGGTGCCGAGATCGAGAGGCAGGAAATCGAAGAACAGCGTACGGTCGGTTTCCGTCGCCAGCGAGATCATTTTGCCCTTCGATTTGTCGGCGGTCTTGTCGTACACGATCTGCAGATTGGTGGTTTTACCACCAAGGCCGGGACCGTAGTAGACGATCTTGCAATTGATCTCGCGTGCGGCGAAGTTAATGAAACTCAATGCTCAGCCTCAGTTGAAGGAGACGCATTCGTTGGCGAACCGGGAGTCAGTCCGGAATGCGAACCGGGACAAGACGGGACCCGAAGAACAGGCACAAACTACAGCGAATGCGGGGACTACCTAACCGATTTTATACCACAGAGTTCCGGAACCCAGAATAGACTCTGGGGGCGCGAATCAGGGCAGCTACTGCGGCGCCGGTTGCTGAGGTGGCGCTCCCGGCTTGGCTGGCGCAGGCGGCAACGGGTAATACGCTTCCTTGGCGAAGATTTTGAGGCCGGGCCGATGGATGCGCACTTCGATGTTTCGCCGCGTGCTCACCGCGGAAACATGAGTGTTGTAGCCGAGCGTGTACTGGTTGCGAGCTTCCAGCGTCACCTGTTGATAGGCATTTTCAATCGCCTGGCGACCACCCTCCGGGAACACGGAGCCGCCGGTGGCAGAGGCATATCGCGGCAGGATATTGCCAGTGCCCAGGCCCGGGATGTGAATGCGTTCGGCGCTGCGGTATACCGGGAGGGCGGCCGCATCCACCCCGATGCCATAGACGGTGATTTCTTTCGAGAGCAGTACCCGGAGCACGTCGCCGTAGCTGCTGTTGCTTCCTTTCTCGAAGCCGTCGCTGATGACGAAGAGCACCTTGCGGCGGTTCGCGGGACGCGAGGCCAGATCGAGGGCGGCTTGGAGAATCGCGTCATTCATCACGCGCGAGGGCTGGTCGACGTTTTGCACGTGCGGGGTGCCTTCGATGGCGGGCTTGCCGTTAATGGTAGGCCCGGATGCGAGCGGACCGCTGGTGATAGGGACGCCTTCGTTTTCGCCGCGGGCAGTTTCGCGCAACGTACGAAGGGTGCGCATTAGGGCGTCAGCGTTGGTGAAATCTTGTTGCTTATGAACGGTGTTGCCGTATGTATAGACGCTGATCTCATCGTATGGGCCGAAGGCGCCGTCCAGCGCGCTGAGAGTTTCACGAACTTTACGGACGGCCGAGTTGGACATTCCAAGGTCGAGCACCACGGCCGCGGAGAGCGGGAAGGGATCGCTACTAAAAAAGCTGATGTTCTGCTCGACTCCGTTTTCGAAGATGGCGAAGTCGCGTTTCAGCAAGCCCTCTACCAAGTGGCCGTCATCGTCTTTGACAGTTACCGGCAAGTGGACGAAGTTGACTTCGACCTTGATTCGATAGGCGAGCTCATCGCTGCCGCTGCCAGGCGTGTTCGGTGCCTGGCCGTTGGGAACGGTTTCAATTGGCGTAGAACGCGGTGCGGGTTGCTCGGGTGAGGGGCCCGCGGGTTGACCTTGGTCGCTGGGCTGCGTCGAAGCTGGAGGGGGCGTACTATTCGGCGTTTGAGCCGGGATCTCAGACGATGGCGGCGGAACGTTCTGCTGCGGGGCTGGGGCATCGGGTAACTGGGCTTGCGCTTGGGCGAGTGTGAACCATGAGCAGAAGCAGAGAAGAACCATCGCCACCAAGGTGCTGCGGAAAATCGTCAAACGCATTTCAAGCCTCACAGGGTCGCATGCCGCATCCAATGCGCGTACCGCCCCTTGCATCGGAATTCAAGAGCACTCTCAGTACGAACCTACAATATAGACTACGTCAGATGAGTTTCGGATTGCACAACACGATGCTGTTTCGCTCCATTCTTCGCTCCGCTATAAGTTGGATGCTGCTTGCCGGCATGGCTGGTGTGGCTTCCGGCCAGCAGCCGGAAAATCAGGACGATCAGAACCTGCCCACCTTCCGGGCAAACGTGAATGTGGTGAGCTTGTTCTTCAATGTGAAGGACAAACACGGAGCGCTGATTCCGAACCTGCTGCGCGACGATTTCCAGGTGTTCGAAGAGGGCAAGCCGCAAACCATCAAGTACTTCACCGCAAACACCGATCTGCCCTTGACGCTCGGCATTCTGATCGATACCAGCGGCAGTCAAATGAACGTGCTGCCGATGGAGCAGGAGACCGGAGCGGAGTTCCTGGCGGAGGTTCTGAAGAAAAAAGACTTGGCGTTCGTGATCAACTTCGATTTGGACGCAGACCTGATTCAGGACTTCACGAACTCCACGCACGAACTGCGCTCGGCATTAAATAAGGTGAGGATCAACGCTCCACCATGCGGAGGCGCACCCGGTCTGGGAGGTGGTCCGCTGCCATCGAGTTGCCGTGGCGGCACGGTGCTGTATGACGCGATCTATCTCGCGGCGGACGAAAAGCTCCGAAACGAAGTAGGCCGCAAGGCGATGATCGTGCTGACTGACGGTCAGGATGAAGGCAGCAAACTGAAGATCCAGGATGCGATCGAGGCGGCGCAGAAGGCGGACACGATCGTGTACGTTCTTCTGATTGCTGACCGCGGATTTTATGGTCTTGGTGGTTACGGCGGCGAAGGCGCCATGAAGAAACTCTGCGAGCAGACGGGCGGCCGAATGATCGAAGTGGGAAACAACGCCAAGAAGCTGCACGACGCCTTCGACCAGATCGCGAACGAGATGCGTACCCAATACAGCCTTGGCTACACGCCGATCAACAACAAGTTGGATGGAACGTTTCGAAAGATTGAGATCAAGACCAAAGGCGATTACAAGGTCCAGACCCGCGCCGGCTACTACGCCATGAAACCGAAGGACTAGGATTTTCGTCAAGGCCAGGCAAATCGTTCACGAAGCCGACCCCGGCGTCCCAAAAACGCCGGGGTTTCTCGTGTTTCCAAGGCTTTCCCCGATTGCTTTCCCCAGGTTTAGGTGGTAAGTTCTGCACACTCAGCCACTCTGGGCGCTAGGATCGCAACATGCATATTGACGACCTGCTGCGTATCGCGATGGAGCGTAAGGCCTCCGACTTGCACATGAAAGTCGGGAACTATCCTCACATCCGTATCGACGGCGAACTGGTCCCCCTGACCGATCAACCGCGCATCTCCGCTGAAGACATGCTGAATATGACGTTCAGTATGATGTCGAACCGGCAGAAGCAGAAGTTCAAGGAAAACGCGGAACTCGACATGGCGTATGGCGTGGCCGGACTGGGGCGCTTCCGTGTGAACGTGTTCCAGCAGCGCGGCAACGTAGGCGTGGTGCTCCGCGTTATTCCGACCAAGATCCGCAGCCTGGACGAGTTGTTCCTGCCGAGAATTATCGAGAACATTTGCGATGAGCAGCGCGGCCTGGTATTGGTGACGGGTGTGACCGGTTCCGGTAAGTCGACGACCTTGGCGGCCATGATAGACCGCATCAACTCGACGCGGCCGGAACACATCATCACCATCGAAGACCCAATCGAATTCCTGCACCGCGATAAGAAGGGATTCGTCAATCAGCGCGAGGTGGAAGTAGACACCCCAAGTTTTGCGTCGGCATTGCGCGCCAGCTTGCGTCAGGACCCGGACGTGATCCTGGTGGGCGAAATGCGCGACCTGGAGACGATCCAGACGGCGCTGCACGCGGCCGAAACCGGCCACATGGTGTTCTCAACGTTGCATACGTTGGACGCGGTGGAAACCATTAACCGTATTATTTCGGTCTTCCCGCCACCGGAGCAGAAACAGATCCGCTTGCAATTAGCGGCAACGATGAGGGCGATTATCAGCCAACGCCTGATGCGCCGCGCCGATGGCACGGGCCGCGTGCCTGCATGCGAAGTTCTGGTGAGCACCGCGTACATCCGCGAAGCGATCATCATTCCGGAAAAGACGCGCACGATTAAAGAGGCCCTGGCGGCTGGTACGTCGCAATACGGCATGCAGACCTTCGACCAGTCGCTCTACGATTTGTATTCGCAGGGACTGATTACGTACGACACGGCGCTGGAAAACGCGTCGAACCCCGACGATTTCAAGCTGCGCGTCCAGGGCATCTCCGGCACCGCCGAAGCCGCCCGCGAAGAGATGCAGCAACATGGTTTCACCGGGTTCGGTGGGTTCCAGGGCGGTGGCGGTGGCGGCGGAAGATAAATAAAGGGCTAGTCTGTTCCCCGAGGGCGCACTACGGTGTGCCCTTACTTGTGACGAATAGTTTCGCTTTTTGTACGCCTCGCGCTACACTACCGCCGTGGCTTTCAAACGCCCGGAAAAGAAGACTTACTCCGAGGAATCGCTCTACGAGTACGCAGTTGGCGCGCTCGGGCGTCGGATGCGCTCGGTGGCGGAGTTAAAGCGTCTTATGCGGCCGCGCGTAGGACACCAGGAAGATGCCAATCGGTTGATGGATGCCGTCGTTGAGCGCCTGAAGCAGCAAAAGTACCTGAATGATGCGCGCTACGCCGAATCGTTTTCCAACTATCGAAAGGAGAACGAGAAGTTCGGGCGCAACCGGGTCGTGAATGAGCTCCGCACCCGCGGCGTCCACGCCGATGTGATCGACAAAGCGGTGAACACCACGTATGGCGAAACCGACGAGGTCGAACTCGCGAAGAAATTTATCCAGCGAAAACGGGTGCGCCCGCCGGCCGACCAGAAAGCAACCGGGCGAGTCTTCAGGATGTTGTTGCGCGCGGGGTTCGGCAGCCGGACGGCTTATCGAGTGCTGAATGGAATGAAAGCCGATACGGAGGTGCTCTCAGTGCTCGAGTCGGAAGCCGCGGAAATCCCAGACAATCCGGAGAATGAATGAAAGACCGTCACGCGAAAGCCATCGCGCACATTTCGAAGGCCGACAAGAAACTTGCTCGCTTTATTCTGAAGTGCACGCCCTGCGCCATCCGTCCGAATTACATGCAGAACGTTTTCGAGGCGCTGATGGAATCGATTGTCTATCAGCAGCTCTCGGGCAAAGCGGCCGCGACGATCCTGAGTCGGGTGAAGGCGATTTACTGTCAGCCTGACACGCCGACCATCAATACTCGGCATGGAAAGGCGCTTCCCTTCCCAACACCGGAGCAACTGCTGGCGACACCGGATGAGGTGCTGCGCTCGGCTGGGCTCTCGGGCAACAAGACAAAGTCTGTGAAAGACCTCGCCGCGAAGACGCTCGATGGCACCGTGCCCGACGTCGCGACGATGAAGAAGATGGCGGATGACGACATCATCAACCACCTGACGCAGGTGCGCGGCATCGGGCGCTGGACGGTGGAGATGATTTTGCTGTTCAACCTGTATCGTCCCGATGTGTGGCCGGTGGACGACCTCGGCGTGCGCAAGGGCTACATGAAGCTGCGAGGCCTGGACGAGATGCCGAAGCCGAAAGAACTGATGGCGCTGGGCGAGTGTTACAAGCCACATCGCAGCGTGGCGGCCTGGTACATGTGGCGCGCGGCGGAAAATATCAAGGAGAAGCCTCGGGTGGCCTCGCCGAAAAAGACCGTCAAAAAGAAGGCAGCGAAGAAACAAAGAGCCCGTTAGCTCTTAGCGGTTCGGCATTAGTAAGAACCAACTCCCGATTACGCCTGTTAAAATCAGGGTTTACGCCCATGCTGACAGGCTCACAAGTACGCCGCCGCTTCCTCGACTTCTTCATTTCCAAGGGACATAAAGAAGTCCACTCTTCCTCGCTCGTGCCCGCGAACGATCCCACCCTGCTGTTCACCAGCGCGGGCATGAACCAGTTCAAAGATGTGTTTCTCGGCATTGAGAAGCGCGATTACCTGCGCGCGACGACCTCGCAGAAGTGCGTGCGCGCTGGCGGTAAGCATAACGACTTGGAGAACGTCGGTTTCACCAATCGCCATCACACGTTTTTCGAAATGCTCGGGAACTTCAGCTTTGGCGATTACTTCAAGAAAGATGCGGTTGCCTACGCGTGGGAGCTGGTGACTTCGCCGGAGTGGTATGGCATGGACGAAGCCAAGCTGTATGCCACGATCTTCAAGGGCGAGAATGGCGTGCCGCGCGACGACGAGGCCTACCAGTGCTGGCTCGATGTCGGAGTACCCAAAGTTCGCGTCTTTGAAATGGGAATGAAGGACAACTTCTGGGCGATGGGTGATACGGGGCCGTGCGGGCCGTGCTCGGAGCTGCACTACGACATGGGGGTGGCGTCGAGCGACAAGCTGCTGCCGGAGTGCGCGGCGGGCGAGTGCAAGTTCCCATGCGAGTGCGGGCGCTACGTCGAGATATGGAATTTGGTGTTCATGCAGTTCGACCGCGATGCCAGCGGCAATCTGAACCCTCTGCCGAAGCCTTCGATTGATACCGGCGCGGGGCTGGAACGCGTGACGGCGGTGCTGCAAAACGTCGTATCGAATTACGACACGGATCTGTTTACGCCGCTGATTAAGAGGGCGGCGGAATTGACGGACGTGGACGAGCGTAAGGAAGAGGCGAAAGAAGCGAGTTCGAAAAGCGCGGCTTCGCTGCGGGTAATCGCCGACCACTCGCGCGCAGCCACATTCTTGATCAGCGATGGCGTGATTCCGGCGAACGAAGGCCGCGGCTATGTACTGCGCAAGATCATTCGCCGTGCCATTCGGCATGGACGCCTGCTGGGACAGAACAAACCATTTCTGCACGACATGGTGTATGCGGTTCGAGACCTGATGCAGGACGCGTATCCGGAACTGAACGAATCCGCGGACCGCATCGCAAAAACCGTGCTCGCGGAAGAAACACGATTCGCGAACACGCTGGATATCGGACTGAAGAAGCTAGACGAAGATCTGGCGGCTATCAAGAACGACGCACGACCGAAGTACGCGGGCGAAAAGGCGTTCAAGCTTTACGACACCTTTGGTCTTCCGCTCGACTTCATGGTGGATGCGGCTCGTGACCAGGCCATTGAGTTCGATCATTCGGGCTTCGAGCACGCGATGGAAGCGCAGCGCGAGACGGCGCGGGCTTCGTGGAAGGGCGGGTCGAAGGCATCGGCGTCGCCGGTGTATCGCGAGCTGAAGCCGACGGTGTTTGAAGGCTACCGCCAGACGGAGTCGCGCGATTGTGAAGTGCTCGCGATTGTGCACAACGGCGTAGGTGTCCACGAGTTGAAGGCAGGTGAAGAGGGTGAACTGGTGCTCGATCACACGCCGTTCTACTCCGAGTCCGGCGGGCAGATTGGCGATGCCGGCTGGCTCTACGATTCGACGGGAAACACGGTCGTGGCCGATGTTGTGACGGTGCAGTCGCCGGTGCAAGGCGTGCGCGCGCATAAAGTCGTGGCGCGGCAGAACATTGCGGTTGGCGACCGGTTGAACGCGGTGGTGAACTCCGAGGTTCGCCGCTCGACCATGCGCAATCACACTGGAACGCACCTTCTACATGCGGCGCTGCGCGAGGTGCTGGGCAAGCATGTGAAGCAGGCGGGCTCGCTGGTGGACCCGGGCAAGTTGCGGTTCGACTTCTCGCACTTTACTGGTGTAGCCGACGAAGAGCTGCAGGACATCGAAGACATCGTCAACCGGGAAGTGCTGAAGAACGACCGCGTCGAGGTCATCGAGAACGTGCCGATTGATGTCGCCGTGAACGAGTACAAGGCGATGGCGCTGTTCGGCGAGAAGTATGGCGATCGCGTGCGGGTGATCAAGATCGGCGACTTTTCGACGGAGCTGTGCGGCGGCACGCACACGGGCGCGACCGGGGAGATCGGGCTGATCAAGGTCCTGCACGAGGGCAGCGTGTCTAGCGGTGTACGACGCATTGAAGCCGTCACGGGCGAGAATTCGGTGCGGCATTTCCGCAAAGACCATCAGCTTGAGGGCGTGGTTTCGACCATCGTGCGCCCAGCGGAAGGGTTGAGTCCGGCGGAGGCATTGAAGTTTGAGCTCGAGAGGCGGGAAGAAGAGATCAAGAAGTTGCGCAAGGAACTGGAGCAGGCGCGGATGAAGTCGGCGTCGAGCGCGGTGCAGTCCGCGAGCGACACGACGCGCCAAGTGAAGGGCGTGAAGGTGCTGGCGACGCGCGCGGACAACATTGACAGAAACCAGATGCGCACGCTGATCGACAATTTACGCACCAAGTTGGGATCAGGCGTGGTCGTGCTCGGCTCGGTCCAGGATGGGCGCGTGGCGCTGATCGTGGGCGTAACGAAGGACCTGACGGCGAAGATCCAGGCGGGAAAGATCATTGCGCAGGTGGCGAAGCATGTCGGCGGCTCGGGCGGCGGGCGTCCGGACATGGCGGAAGCGGGCGGGAAAGATCCTGCGGGGCTGGATGCGGCGCTGAACGCCAGCTATGGCGTGGTCGAATCGCTACTGTAGATTCCTAGTTTTCTTTCAGGAAAAAGGCGCGCTTGATGATCTTGATTTCGGGCTGCGGTTTGTCGAGGTAGACCGTGACGATGTCGAAGCGCGTGGAGGTTTGCTCGGGGAGTTGGCGCAGGTAGTGTCGGGCGACGCGACGGAGGTCATGACGCTTCTCGGCATCGACGGCGGCCTCGGCGGGAGCGACGTCGCGGGTGGTGCGAGTTTTGACCTCGATGAAGCAGAGCGCACCTTCATTCCAGCCCACTAAATCCAATTCACTCTTATGCCAGGGCGTGCGGAAATTGCGCGCCACGATGACGTACTTGTGCTTGCGCAAGTAGAAGTAAGCGAGCTCTTCGCCGCGACGGCCGGTGCGGATGTGGTCGGCTTCGTCCGGCGCGGGAAGAATCGCGTCGAGCACGCGGACGGCGAATTGGGTGAGGAGCCGCAAGGATTCAGCCTACCCTCCTCCGCTCGTTTCGCGCTGTGATGACTGCACATAATGGCTGTGAGGGCGCGGCGTTGTAAGATACCCCGCACGCGAGGGCGCACCCATCTTTCAATTCAATCCAAAACCGCAGGGCTACTGGACCAGCATGAACTGGAAGTCGCGGTTCATGTACTTTGCCGCAGTCTTCAGCCTGTTCTGCTGCCTCGCGTTCTTGAATCTGATGACCATGCCGTACGAGGCGACATGGCCCACGGTTTTCGTGAACATCGTAGGCGTGGCGGGATTCGCGCTCCTGTATGCATGGGCCGGAGTGACGCGTCGTTTTTGGTGGATGATCATCATTGTGAGCTTGCAAGCGGGCTTTTTTATCTGGGCGAGCGCCAAGGTCCCAAACGGCGCAACGCTGGCCGACGTGCATTCGGGACTAATGAACCAGCTGAACCTGCTTGGGGTGTTTGGGCGCCTGACTTTACTCGGCGGCTACGTGCTCTTCATCGTGTTGATGGTCGGAGAAGGTAAACGCTACTTTCGCGTGAACGCCGAAATCCAGCTCGCTCAGGAGATCCACCGCAAGCTCGTGCCGAAGATCGAGCAATCGATTGGCCGCTTCACCATGTACGGCGAATCGCTGCCGAGCGGCGAGGTCGGCGGCGACCTGGTGGATGTGATCCAGAGCGGCAGTTGGACGGCTTACGTGGCTGACGTTTCCGGACACGGCGTTACGGCGGGCGTGCTAATGGCGATGTTCAAGACTGCAGTGCGAACCACGGCGCTGGCGGATGGGTCGCCAAGTTCGCTGTTGAATGAGGTACACCGGGCGCTGTATCCGCTGAAGACGCCCAACCTCTTTGTGACGGCCGGAGTGCTGCACCGCGCGGACGACGGACAGCTCACCTTCGCGCTCGCGGGACATCCACCGATTTTGCAATATCGTAAGGCGACCGGCGAGGTCGTTGAACATGCCGCGCTCGACCTGCCGCTCGGCATCCTGCCGGAGCAGCAGTTTCAGTATGCAGAGATTTCAGCGGAGGCCGGCGACATCCTGGTGCTGCTCACCGACGGCATGACCGAGGTCTTCGACGCGAAGAAGAACGAGATGGGCATCGCGCCGGTGAAGGCCGCGTTGCGTGCCAATGCCGGGCTGCCGTTGCCGCAGCTCTTCAAAGCGATGCGGGCGGTGGCGCTGGGCTTCGGCAAGCAGGATGACGATCAGACCATGCTGCTCATACGCCTGGATTAAGCGGCGCGTTTGAAGTACTGCACGGCACGCTCATGTTTCTCGGCCGCCGCGCGACTGGAAAACGTCCCAAGGTTTTTGCGCTTGCCGGCGGCGGTCTTCTTCTTTGAATAGAGGCGATATTTCCCGGAACTCAGTTTGCGGATCATGCTGGATTAGATGTCGGCGGCAGGCGGGTGCGATGCCGCAAGAAAACAGGCGCAGCTTGCGGGCTGCGCCTCGAGGATTGCTGCATATCCCGGGAAGGATACGCGAAGGCAAACCAAACTTTATGTACCGCTCGGCTGGCCGACTCTCGCGCCCTTATCGTGCAGAGCGGCGACATTCAGAATCGACTCTTCGAGGATATCCAGAGCCATGTCGCACTGTTCAGCCGTCACGATGAGCGGCGGAGCGATGCGCAGGGTGTTCGGTCCGGCGCCGAGGTAGAGGATTCCCTTCTCGAACGCAAGCTGGACGACGGCATCGCGAAGTTCGCCGGCGGGACGCTTCGTCTTTTTGTCGCTGACGAACTCTACGCCGAGCATCAGACCGTGTCCGCGGACGTCGCCGACGAGCGGCAGAGTCTCGGGCCACTTCGAGATGCGTTTCAGAATGTGCTTGCCCATGGCATCCGCATTCTTCACGCCTTCACGCTCGAGGACATCGAGTGTGGCAAGCGCCGCCGCGATGGCGACCGGGTTCCCGCCGAAGGTGGAGGCATGCGAGCCAGGAAGCCAATCCATGATTTCCGCCTTGGTGAGGCAGACGCTGAGCGGCATGCCGCTGGCGATGCCCTTGGCGATCGTGATCATGTCGGGTTCCACGCCGGTGTGCTCCACTGCCCACCATTTGCCGGTACGGCCACAACCGGACTGCACTTCGTCGCAAACCAGCAGGATGCCGTGCTTGTCGCAAATCTTGCGGAGTTCCTGCATAAAGGACTTCGGTGCGGGCAGATAGCCGCCTTCGCCCTGGATGGCCTCTACGAAAATTGCGGCCACTTCTTCGGGAGCGATGTCGGTGGTGAACACCTTCTCTTCGAGGAAGCGGGCGATGGAGACGGCGTACTCGTCGGCATCCGTGCCGGCGGGACGGCGGTAGAGGTTCGGGTATGGAATGTGGGTCACGCCCGGAACGAGCGGCGAGAAGCGGCGATGCTGCTGCGGCTTCGAGGCCGTAAGCGAGAGCGCGCCCATGGTGCGTCCGTGGAAGGCGCCGTAGAAGGCGATGATGTGCTGACGCTTGGTGTGATAGCGGGCCAGCTTCAGCGCACACTCGATGGCCTCGGCGCCAGAGTTACCGTAGTAGACCTTGTGCGGCCCCTTCATCGGCGCGATCTTCGACAAACGATCGCCGAGGGTGATCATCGACTCGTAGTAGAAGTCGGTGCCCGACATATGGATGAGTTCACCGGCCTGCTTGCGGATGGCCTCGACGACTTCGGGATGGCAGTGACCGGTGGAGGTGACAGCGATGCCGGAGGAGAAGTCGAAGAACTCGTTGCCGTCCACGTCTTCAACCACCACGCCGTGGCCGCGCTTGGCCACCAGCGGGTAGGAGCGGGTGTATGACGGCGAGATAATGCGCGCGTCCCCGGCGAGAACGCGTTGCGCGTTGGGTCCGGGGAGTTTGGTGCGGATTTTGGGGCCGACAGCAGAAATTGTGGTAGTCATGGATGTTCTCCGTTTCTTTCTTGAAAGCGCGCAAATTCGCAGCGCCGAGCGCATGGGCCGAACGAGCTTCACGCAGGCGGATTTCACCTGGATGCCCGCATTCATGCGATGTGAAAGGAGAACTAGTCGCCCGAGAAGAGGTTGGGGCGGGCCTGCGATGGAGCAAGGCGCACGTCGGCGCGCGCCGAAACCGGTCGCGACCATGCGTTACGCGTATTTAGAAGCTGTAGATAACCCAGCATCGCTTCGCTTGACTCCAGGAACGATTATAGCCCCGCTTTTGGGCGAATAACACCCCCATTCCCCGAGCGGAGTTCCGTCGCTAACAGGACTGGAACTAGGATGCGGTTCGGCCGGGGGCAGTGTTCCCGTCAAGCAGATACTCGATGCTATGCACGAGATCTGCCGGAGGAACGTCGATTTGGAGTACGGCGTCGGCGTGCTCGGTTTTGCTGGCCGAGCGGTCGTACATGACGACGATGCGCAGCGCGGAATTGACCGCACGGAGCGCCTCGGCCATCTGCAGACGCTCTGCGACGGGCAGAAGGTGCCCGAAGATGGCAATGTGAGGCGCTTTTTGCCGGCAGAGTGTGACCGCCTGCCTGGCGTCCGTGGCGTCGCAGACCTCGAATCCGGCCGATTCGAGGATCTCGCGGCGACGGGCCAGGTAGTGCTTTTGCATGCCGATATTCAAGACCACCGGTAGGGCGACGGGTTTCTTTACAGGAAATTTGACCACTTCACTACTCCTCAAACGGAATCGCTCTTGCTCCATGAACGTGGAGCGGCGACTAGCAGCGAAGAGGAGCAATTTGCGCGGTGTGAGAGGCGCCATACGGAGGCGGGAGGTGGAGCAACAACGGCGAGAGGCTGCCTACCACTCCGGAGAGGATTGCGCGAGCATCCAGCATGATGCAGATCGCGACCAAGGCAAAGAAGAGAGCTTCAACGTTTAGAGGCGTGGCGGGATCGAGATCGACGTTAGGAGCGACAAGGATCCAGTAGATCGCGAGAATTAGGGCGATCAACAGCCAGGTTTGCCATCCCCGTCGCATCGGAGAATTAAAAAACAAGTCGAGGTCCGAGTCAACCTCGAGGGAGAATATTTGCCGTACCTTCGCAAGTTCCCTAGAATCAGAGATTCACCATCTGACAGGAACCCTTGTAATGGCGCTCGAGCTGTTTAATACCCTCTCCGGAAAAGTTGAACCCTTCCAACCGCTGGAAGACAACGAAGTGCGGATGTACGCGTGCGGTCCCACGGTGTACGACTACGGGCATATCGGCAATTTTCGGACATTTATCGTCGTCGATACGTTGCGGCGATTCCTGAAGCAGAGCGGCTACAAGCTCAAGCACGTGATGAATATTACGGATGTGGACGACAAGATCATCCGCAACGCAGCACGCGATGGCGTCACCGTGGCGGAGTACACCGCGAAGTACAAGAAGGCGTTCCTGGAAGATTCCGACGCGCTCAACATAGAGCACCCCGAGCTGATGGTGAACGCCACCGATCACATAGACGAGATGGCG
>DASYAU010000070.1:0-73112 GCA_036501185.1 Candidatus Korobacter sp.
TTGTCTGCCTTGCAGTGGGTGCGGCTTTTGAATTTCTGAAAGAGCTCGGCGTAGGAGCCGGTGATGTACTTGTCTTCGGAAATGCCGAGTTTGCCGGCGATTTCGTCGATCCAGGCGGGCGGCCCTTCGATCTCGCCGAACTCGCCGATGGGTGTGTGGTCGAGCACAACATCGCCGCGGGTGTCGGTCCACTCGGAGCGAAATTTTTCGTAGCGGAACGAGGGCACGAGCCCGAGCGATTGAAAGATGGCCGCGAGTTGTTCGCCATCGCCGATGGAAGTCTCCGTCTCGGCGCGGGATTTATGCTTGCCAGCCGCGCCCTTCGCCTTGTGCGTCACTTTCCATTTGCCGCCGAACTCGCGGATGCGCAAGAGCTCGCCGCGCTTGCGGAGTTTCTGCCCGTCGAAATCGTAGAGAGTGTTGGTTTCATGGGTAGACTTTGTCTTTTCACGAAAGCCCGCGGCACGGAGCTTTTGTTCGAGCGCGGCGCGATCTTCGATCAGAAACTTGATCTCGACTTCGTTCGGCATGACGAAAGTATAGATGCAGAAAAGCTTCACTAACCACAGAGGACGCGGAGGGAAGCTAATCTACCGAGCAGTTGTGCTCGCGATGATGGGCTTGTACGCGCTCGAAGGCCATGGAATAGATTTCGTTCCAGCGCTTAAGGCTGTTGCGACGGCGGCGGATGGTGTCGGGGGATTCGGAGGGCAGCACGACAATTTCGCTGGCTTTGTGGAGCGCGCGCGAAACGTGGTCGAGGTTGGCTTGAAGTTGCTGGAGGACTTCACAGCCCAATTTGTCAGTGGCGCTCACGTTGGCTGCAGGTTGGATGCTCGCAATGATAGCTCGAGACGTGTGGAAATTATTTTTCACGCTCGACCACGAATTCCGGCACCCAGAGCAGCGCGCGCTTGTATTCGGAGTCGGGAAAATCTTCGATGGCGGACTTGGCTTGCACCGCGAATTCATTGGCGCGAAGCAGTGCCGATTCGACGGAATCGTAGCGCTTCAGGATCTCGAGCACGTGCTGGTATTGAACGCTGACGAACCCGGATTCGCGCATCACGGTCTGAAATGTTTGGCGCTCGCGGTCGGTGCAACGGGAAAGCGCGTCGATAACCGCCATGGTGACCTTGCCTTCGCGGAGGTCGCTGCCGACCGGCTTGCCGAGCACTTCTTCGGAGGCGGTGAGGTCGAGCACGTCGTCCACGATCTGAAAAGCCATGCCGACGCAGTGGCCGTATTTGCCTAGGTTTTCAATTTGCTGCGGCGTGGCGCCGCCGAGGATGCCGCCGAGTCGCATGCAGACTGAAAAGAGGCACGCCGTCTTGCGGTAGATGAGGTCGAAGTGCTCTTGCAGCGAGATTAGCTTGCCGAGCTTTTCGATCTGGAGCAGCTCGCCTTCTACCATTTTTTGGGTGAGCTCGATGAGCGTGTCGAGGACGGCGAAGTTGCGCTCAGCGACGGCGACCTTGAATGCCTGCATGTAGAGCCAATCGCCGGCGAGCACGCATTTCGAGTTGCCCCATTGTGTATTGGCGGAGGGTCGGCCGCGGCGAATCTCGGCGTCGTCGATGATGTCGTCGTGGACGAGCGTGGCGGTGTGGATGATTTCCACGACCGCGCCGAGGCGGATGGCGCCCTGCCCGGTGTAGTTCATCAGCTTGGCGCTGAGCAGCAGGAGCGCGGGCCGGATTCGCTTGCCGCCACCATTGCGGAGGTATTCGCCAATCTGCGTGATGGCGGCAACGTTGGAGACGGTGTCGCGACCGAACTCGCGCTCAATGGCGAGCAGGTCTTCGGAGATGAGTTCGAAGACTTCCTTCACGGATTTGGTGGCCGGCGTGTTCATGCTTTGCAGGGGCTAAGCCCCACTTTAACAGAGCCCTGATTGGCAGCGCTGAAGCGCCGCCCTGATACAAAACCAACGTCAAACCCGGGTGTAAAAGACTAATTCGAACGGTAGTTCGTGAACTGCAAATCGATGCCGAAATCTTTGTTCTTGATGAGCGCGATGATTTCTTGAAGCGTGTCGCGGTCCTTGCTGCTGATGCGAACGGTGTCGCCCTGGATTGAGGCTTGCGCTTTCTTCTTCGAGTCTTTAATAAGGCGGACGATGTCCTTCGCCTTCTCCACTGGAATGCCTTGCTGCAAGGTGATCTTCTGGCGAACGCTGGCGCCGGCGGCGGGTTCGACGACCCCGTAGGTCAGCCCTTTGAGCGGAACACCGCGCTTCACCAGCTTGCCTTGCAAGATGTCGGTAACGGCCTTCAGCTTGTACTCGTCAGAGGAGTGCAGCTCGATGGCATCTTTCTCGAGCTTGATCTCGGACTTCGTGTCCTTGAGATCGAAGCGGGTATGGATCTCTTTGATCGCCTGCTGAATGGCGTTGGAGACCTCCTGGAGGTCGATTTTGCTGACGATATCGAAGCTGTTTTCGGCCATGAAGAAGTAGTTTACGGCAAACTGCGAAAACTCACCACGGAGGACGCCGAGGATCACTGAGGTTTTCGGATCTTGAAAAAGCGATAGAAATTGGCGCTGCTAGCGGCGCCGAGTTCTTCTGGGAGGATAGATTTCAACTGCGCGATGTAGGCGGCGGTTTCGGTGACGAATGATGGTTCGTTGCGCTTGCCGCGGTGCGGGACCGGCGCGAGATACGGAGAGTCGGTTTCGATCAGCATGCAATCCAGGGGACAGAGCTTGGCGGCGTCGCGGATATTCTGTGCTTTGGGGAACGTCACGTTGCCGGCGAAGGAAAGCAGGAAACCGATGTCGAGCGATTGGCGGGCCTGGTCGGCGGTGCCGGTGAAGCAGTGCATCACGCCGGGGCGGCCAGACCAGTGCTCGTGGAGCAAGCGGAAAAGATCGTCCCAAGCGTCGGTGTCGCTCTTTTGCGAGGGACGGCAGTGGATGACGATGGGGAGATCGAACTGCTTTGCGATTTCAAGTTGCTGCACGAAGACCTGCTGCTGGACGTCGCGCGGCGAATGGTCGTACCAGTAGTCGAGGCCGATCTCGCCCCAGGCGACGATCTTGGCATCCTTCGCGTGCGCGGCGAGTTTCGCGAGGTTCTCGGGTGTTGCGAGCTTCGCTTCGTGGGGATGAACGCCGATCGTGGCGTGCATCCAATTGTGCTGTTGGGCGAGTCGGAGAGCGCAGTCGGCGGAGTCGGGGCCGTCTCCGTTGCCGATGAGGAGCAGGTGCTCGACCCCGGCTTCGCGGGCGCGCTGAAGAACGACGTCGCGGTCGTCAGTGAAACGAGGGCCGTCGAGATGGCAGTGGGAATCGATGAACATCGATTTGCAAATACCTGAAGGCTATTTCAGTCTCGCGCCGGGCGGCACTTCTTCATGGAACCCGGCCAGCACGGGCACTCCGCCTTCGAGCGATGCCGCTAGCAGCATGCCATTCGATTCGAGTCCGCGGAGCTTTCGCGGGGCGAGGTTGGCGACGATCACGATCTTGCGGCCGATCAACTTTTCCGGATCATAGGCGAGCGCGATGCCGGCGACGATCTGGCGCTGCTCGAAGCCGAGGTCAACTTCGAGGCGCAATAGCTTGTCGGCGCCTTTTACCTTTTCGGCGTGCTTGATGATGGCAACGCGGAGGTCGAGCTTCACGAAGTCATCGATGGTGATTTGCGGGGCGAGCGGCGGGAAGCCGTTGGTAGAAGCTGCGGCCGGAGCGGGTTCCGCGGCTGGGGCTGGAGCGGGCGCCGGGGTGGGTTCGGGTTTTGCTTCGGACTTGAGTTCGGGTTGGGGTTCGACGACGGGAGCGATGCGCTCCAGTTCCATTTGCTGCATCCTTTCGATGGCAGTCTTGTCGGCGCGCGGGAAGACCGCTTCGACTTTGCCTAATTTTGTGCCGAGGTGTAGTTGTCCCCACTTCAGTTCGGCGAGCTTGGCTTGCTTGATGTCGCCAAGGCCGAGCTGCGACCAGATTTTCGCCGTGGAGCTGGGGATAACCGGGTGCGCCAGGGCGGTGACGATGCGCAGCGCTTCGGCGGACGTATAGAGGACCGTGGCGAGACGGGCGCGGCTCTGTTCGTCGCCCTTGTCGGCGAGGGCCCATGGCTCGTTTTCCACGATGTATTTGTCGACAGTCGCGACTAATCCCCAAGCGACTTCCAGGGCCTTCGAGAACTGGTATTGGTCGAAAGCAGCGCCGAATTCTTCGATCGTGCGCCGGGCGGTCTGGGCCACGGTGTCGTCGGTGGCGCTATGGGCAGCGGCGTGCGATGGGTAGGGAACTTCGCCCTTGAAGTAGCGCGTGATCATCGAGAGCGTGCGGCTGGCGAGGTTGCCGAGACCGTTTGCCAAATCGCTGTTGAAGCGCTGGACGAGGGCGTCGAACGAGAACGAGCCGTCCTGGCCGAAGACGATTTCGCGCATCAGGAAATAACGGAGCGCGTCGGCACCTAACACGTCGAGGATCGTCTCGGTGCGCACGATGTTGCCGCGCGACTTCGACATTTTGCTTTCTTCGAAGAGTAGCCAGCCATGGGCGACGATGCCCTTGGGCAGAGGCAGTCCGGCGGCGAGGAGGAATGCCGGCCAGTACACGCAATGGAAGCGGACGATTTCTTTGCCGACCATGTGAACGTCAGCCGGCCAGAAGCGGTCGTAGAGCTTGGTGTCGTCGTTGCCAAAGCCGAGGGCGGTTATGTAGTTGCAAAGGGCATCGAGCCAGACATAGATAACGTGGGCTTCGTCGCCAGGAACCGGTATGCCCCATTTGAAGGTGGTGCGGCTGATGGAAAGATCTTTCAGGCCGCTGCGCACGAACGAAATGACCTCGTTGCGGCGAGTTTCTGGGCGGATGAAGTCGGGATCGGATTCGTAAACCTTCAGCAGTGGCTCGGCCATTTGCGAGAGGCGGAAGAAATAATTCTCTTCTTCCACGGTCTCGGTCGGGCGTCCGCAGAGCGGGCAGGGGGCGCCTGGAGTGTCGACTTCGACGAAGGCTTCGTCAGAGACGCAATATTGGCCTTTGTACTTGCTCTTATAAATGTAGCCGCGCTCCTGGAGGAGCTTGAAGATCGCCTGCACGCCGCGGATGTGCTCCGGGTCGGTGGTGCGGATGAACTTGTCGTAGCTGAGGCCCATGCGGTCCCACAGGCCGCGGAATTCGCCGGAAACTTCGTCCACAAACTGCTTGCACGATTTGCCGCTGGCGGCGGCGGAGCGTTCGATCTTCTGGCCATGCTCGTCGGTGCCAGTAAGGAAAAAAGTGTCGACGCCGAGCATGCGCTTGCGGCGCGCAATGGCGTCACAGGCGACGGTGGTGTACGTGTGCCCAATGTGCGGGCGCGCGTTCACGTAGTAGATCGGCGTGGTGATGTAGAACTTGCCGTTAGACATGAGAGTGGCTCGGGGTCACGGGTTCGCTTTCGAGGTACAACCGGATCGCCTCCTGCATCACGAGCTTCAGCGGGACATGGTGCCGCTCGGCGATGCGCCGGCAATCCTCGTATTCCGGAGCGTAGTTGCTCACGGTTCCGTTCAACTGCGCGATTTTGATGCGCACCTCGCCCCATTGTGTTTGCACCGCTTTGAACTGGCGCGGCAGGACGTAGCGCTGCTCGTGGCGACTGCGAATGCCGATGGTGGAAGTTTCGCGAAAAATGAGTTGCGCCATGCGCTCGGCGTCGCTGGGCTGGGCAAGAACCGTCAGCAACGTGCCGGGGCGGCCCTTCTTCATCTGCACCGGCATGGCGAAGACGTCGAGCGCGCCGGCAGCCAGCGCTTGTTCTGAAACATAGCCGAAGACCTGCGGATTGAGATCGTCAATCGTCGCTTCGAGAACGGTGACTTCCTCCATCGGGAGCTCCGTCTTCGAGGATCGCACCGCGGTGGTCTCGCCCACGGTGATGCGCAGCACATTGGCGTGGGCGGGAAAGTTGCGTGAACCTGCGCCGTATCCAGCTTTCTCCACGGTCATTGCCGGCATGGGTCCGAAGGTATCGGCAAGCACGTTGACCAGCGCCGCGCCCGTGGGCGTGACTAATTCCTTTTGGATCTCACCGCTGAAGACGGGAGCGCCCTTGAGGAGTTCGACGGTTGCGGGCGCGGGGACCGGGAAGGTGCCGTGCGCGCAGACCACAGTGCCTCCGCCGACGTTGAGCGGCGAGACGACGAAGCGGTCGACATTCAGAGCCTCGGCGCCTACGGCCGAACAAACGATATCAATGATGGCGTCTACAGCGCCGACCTCGTGGAAGTGGATAGTCTCGACCGAAACGTTGTGAATCTTGGCCTCGGCGAGTCCAAGGGCCTCGAAGACGGCAGTAGCGGTGCGCTTGGCTCCAGCACTGATCGGAGCATGAGAAATGATGTGCTTGATCTCGCCGAGATGACGGCCATGCGCGTGGGCATCGTGCGCATGATCGTGGTCGTGTTCATGCGAATGAGCGTGCTCATGTTCGTCGTCGTGCGCGTGGGGATGGGAGTGCACGGTGCCGTCGGCGTGGCGATGCTCGTGGGCGTGTGAGTGCCCGTGCTCGTGAGAGTGGACGTGGTGTGCGGGCTGATCGGCTTCCCGCGGGCGATCAGGCTCGCCATTGACGAGGACATCGACCTTCGTCGATGTGATGCCGCAGCGGTCCACTTTTTCGATTTTCAGTTCAGCGCCCAGATTGAGGGAGCGCACGGTCTCGCGCAGCAAGTCGGCGGAGACACCGGCGTCGACGAGGGCGCCGAGGAACATATCTCCGCTGATGCCGGAAAAACACTCGATGTAGGCGATGCGCATGGACCGGGAGCCTGTAGTGCCGAGGTGGCGAATCTTCAATCGTATGGGAGGCGCGGCTTGGGGTCAAACCTTGCGCTTTGTTACAGTAAAGCTTCACACCAGAAGGGTAAGAATCGCATTGTACCGGTCTCTCCAGCAGCGCCTCGTTGAGCACCTCCAGCAATTCCTGCGCACCAAGTACGACGTTGACCTGGCAAACGTGGTGGTCGACGCACCGCCCAAGGTCGAGATGGGGGAGTACGCCCTGCCGTTCGCGTTTGAACTGGCGAAGAAACTTCGCAAGGCGCCGCGCAAAATTGCCGAAGAGGTTGTGGCGGAGTTGCCGCCGATCGAAGGTTTCGAGAAACCGGAGGTTGCCGGCGCGGGGTACATCAACTTCCGGCTGAAGCGCGGGGAGGCGGCGAAGGCCATCGCCGGCGGACGAGAGCGGCCGAAGGACGCTTCGGCAGGCAAGATCCTTGTCGAGCATACGTCCATCAATCCGAACAAAGCCGCGCACATCGGGCATCTGCGAAATTCGATCCTGGGCGATACATTCGTTCTCCTGCTGAGGGCTGCCGGTCGCACGGTGGACGTCCAGAATTACATCGACAATACCGGCGTTCAGGTGGCGGACGTGGTCGTCGGCTTTACGCACCTCGAGAAAAAATCGAAGCACGAGATCGTGGCGCTCACCGAGCAGCCGAAGTTCGATTACTACTGCTGGGACCTCTACGCGCGGACTTCGCACTGGTACGAGGAGGCTCCGGAGAACAAGAAAGTGCGCTTCGATGCCTTGCACGCGATCGAGCATGGCGGCAACGAGATGGGCGAGATCGCCGAGATCATCTCCACGGCAGTGCTGCGCCGGCATTTGGAGACGATGGACCGGCTGAAGATTGAGTATGACTTCCTGCCGCGCGAGAGCGAAATCCTGCACCTGAACTTCTGGGCACTGGCCTTCGAGCAGCTCAAAGAAAAAGGCGTGCTCTACTTCGAGAACGAAGGCAAGAACAAGGGATGCTGGGTGATGACGCGCCCTGGCAAAGAGAAGATCGAAGGGCAGCCGGACGAAGAAGCCAAGGTGATTGTGCGCTCGAACGGCACCGTCGGTTACGTCGGCAAGGACATTGCGTATCACCTGTGGAAGTTCGGTCTGCTAGGCAAAGATTTTGGCTACCGCAAGTTCTACCACTATCCGAACGGACAGCAGGTTTGGATTTCGTGCGACCTCGACCAGGGTGAAGCGGAACACCCGCACTTCGGCGGCGTGAGCGAGATCTACAACGTAATTGATACTCGCCAGTCCGATCCGCAGGAGACGGTGAAAGAGGCCATCCGACTGCTCGGCTATAACGACAAGGCCGACCACTACACCCACTTTTCCTACGAGATGGTGGCGCTGACGCCGCGCTGCGCGCTGGAGTTGGGATATGACGTCTCCGAGGAAGACCGTGCGAAATCGTATATCGAAGTGAGCGGGCGCAAAGGGTTCGGCGTGAAGGCCGATGACCTGATCGACAAGCTGATCGACGCTGCGACCAAGGAAGTGGACTCGCGCCATCCCGAGCTGAGTGAAGCCGAGCGATGCGACATTGGCACGCAGATCGCAGTGGGCGCGCTGCGGTATTTCATGCTGAAGTTCACGAAAGCCTCCGTGATCGCGTTCGATTTCAAGGAAGCGTTGGCTTTCGAAGGCGAAACCGGCCCCTACGGGCAGTACGCGGTAGTGCGGGCGACGAACATCTTTCGCAAGGCGGGAATCACCCCGGAAGAGGCGCTGGCCTACGAGGTGGATTTCTCGAAGTACTTTAGCGGTACGCCGGAGATTTGGGAGGTGTGGCTGATGGCGGCGAAGACTTCGCAGATCTTCGAGCTGTGCATTGCGCAGGCCGAGCCGGCGTACGCGGCGAAGCACGCTTTCCAGTTGGCTCAGCTCTTCAACAACTTCTATCACCGGCATCACATCCTGACGGAAGAGGATGAGGGGCGGAAACGGTTCCTGCTGGCGACGGCGGCGGTGGTGCGCAGGGAGTTGATCGCGGTGCTGGCGGCGATGGGGATCAGTGTTCCACCCGTGATGTGAGTATTAATTTACGAACAACCACTGTTACAGGCCTTAGTTCCGAGGATTAAGGCTCTGTGAATCTCCACCGCAATACCTCTTGCCACGACGGATTTGCCCCGCGAAACACGTGTCTTCTTGTCTTTTCTTGCGTCCCATCGAATTCGCAAGTCAAAAAGCCGTGAATTAACCCTTTAGGGAAGGTTCGCTTTTTCTAAGGGTTAGCGCGAATTTTGCCGGAAGTCTCATTGCCCTAATTTCAGCGGCAAGGAGACTTCCCAATGCGCTTACGGCAGCTTCTTGCCACGGCAGTACTGCTCACGTCCACCCTTGCGATGGCCCAGATTCCGCGATCGAAGCACGTTGTGGTCGTCACCCTTGAAAACCATAGCTACGAACAGGCTGTCGGTAATCCGTCGATGCCGTATTTCAATTCGCTCATTCCCAAGGGAGGCATTGCAGACCAGTACTACGCGACCATGCATAACTCGCTTTCTACGCTCATGTGGCTTGTCGCCGGACAAACGGTGACGACCAACGACAACACCATGCAGGTATTCGATGTCGACAGCATCGTCCGCCACATGCAGAAGGATGGCCGCACCTGGAAGAGCTACCAAAGCCAATTGCCCTACGTGGGCTACATGGGCTTCAACGTGAACGAGTACGTGAAGCGGCATAACCCGCTTTCGTATTTCACTGACGTACAAGGCGCACTCTCGGCCAATTTTGTGCCGACAGTTCCGCACTTCCAGAACGACATCGCAAAAGGCGCGCTGCCGGAGTATTCCTATGTGACTCCGGACCTGAAAGAGGACGCACACGACGGCACGTTAGCAGAGGCGGATGCGTGGTTGGCAGCCAACATTCCGCAGTTGCTGGCCAGTCCAAAGTTCAAGGAAGACGGGATTCTCTTCATCGTGTGGGACGAAGGCAGCGTGAACCCGGTTGATTCGCGCGGCACGGGCGGAAGGATTGCAACGCTAGTGCTCGGGCCCAAGGTGAAGAAGGGTTTCCACTCGGAGGTGCAGTACAACCATCAGAGCCTGTTGAGGAGCACATGCCTGGCGCTGGCGCTCACGGGCTGTCCGGGAGGGGGAGCGGATGGCGTGCCGATGATCGATTTCTTCAACGCGAATAAGTCGGGGATGCTCCAGGTGAACCTGACCTCGCCGGCACTGAACAACGTGGACGGCATGCTTCATTTGCGTGCGACGGGAACCTCCGGTCCGTATGTCGCGACCGGCATGGCGGCGTACCTGGGCGGCGAGCTGGTCGCGAAGAGCAGTACGCCGAGCCTAAGCGCCGATCTCAACGTGGCCCCGGGCACGTACTCGCTCACGGTGCGTGGCTGGGATGCTTCCGGGGCGACCAGCGACGTCGTTCGCACGATCACCGTGGCGGGACCGAAATTGGCGGTGAACCTTCTCTTCCCAACCACCACAAACGTCAGTGGCGCGCTACACATCCTGGCGGCGGGGCAGTCCGGCGAGTATGCGACGACGGGGATGGCGGCATACATAAGCAACAAGTTGGTAATGAAGACGACGACGCCGAGTCTTGAAACCTACGTGAACGAAGCGCCAGGCGGCTACAACGTCACGGTGAAGGTGTGGGACACGAAGGGGAACTCGGCTTCGACGCAATATGCCGTCACCATCCATTGACCAGGTTTTGCGGTGGGCCGCGCGGAACATTGCGCGGCCCTTTTTATCGCGAAAAATTCCGCGCAAGAAGATCGGGCTTTAGCGTTCTCTCGCCAGCAGGGAAAAAAACTCCTGCTGACGGGGTGACGTATGCAGTGGATTCGAGCGGGATGGATGGCGGCGGCGGCTTCGTTGCTGACGGTTTGTTTCGGAGTAGGCGTGACAGGCGTTTCCGGTGGAGCGGCGCCTGGACAGAAGGCGGAGCTCGGTGAGTATCGCGTGCTGGAGCCATTGCGCAGCGGCTCGCTCACACTGTTTCCGGTGGTGCGGTCGGGAGAGTCGTCGGGCGCGAAGTGGGATTACATCACCCTGGATGAAGGATTACGGTCGGGCGAGGTCATCGTGACCGAGTACGGCAAGTTGAGCAGCGGGATGGTGCGTCCGCGGCACGGAGAGGTGCGGCCCATCGAGCGATATCAGGGCGACCGGGTGAACACGCTGGTGCTGGTGAATAACTCCGACCATCCGTTACTGCTGCTGGCGGGCGAGATCGTGTCGGGCGGAAAACAAGACCGCGTTATCGGCAAAGATCGCATTGTGCCGGCGCACAGCGATCCGATTGACCTGTCGGTGTTTTGCATCGAGCACGGGCGCTGGGTCGAGAGCTCGGACAAATTCGGTGCCGTAGGTGGAAAGGCGAACAGCTTCATGGTGCAGCCGTCGGTACGCAGCAAGGCCATGGTGAAAAACGACCAGCAGCAGGTGTGGGCGTCGGTGAGCCGATCGGTCGCAGTCGCTGCGGAGACGGTGACGGTGGAAGCGGCGCCGTCCGCAAACACTACGATCCCCGGCCCCGGCGGCGTGCCGGTGGTCACAGACGGCGGGGCGAGCGGCCTGAATACGACCTCGTATGCCAAGGCGATGAGCGACCATCGCGTGCAGAAGCAGGTGGATAAAGTCGCGGAACCGCTGTCGGACTCGCACACCCAGGTACTTCAAAAACTAAGGGCAGAGCATGCGGTCGGAGTGGTGGTGGCCGTGAACGGCGAGCTTATCTGGGCAGACATTTTTGCCACGCCGGAGATGCTGGCCGCTTATTGGAACAAGTTGGTGCGGTCGTACGCCGCCGAGTCTTACGACAAGAATGCCGTCGGTCGGGTTCCGAGCGTCGGCGAGGCGCAGCAGTTCATCGATCGTCCAGCGCAGGGCAGTGAAACCACGGAAGGCGAAACGGGCATTTATCGCTACCGCGAGATTCGCGGTGACGACCAATCGACGTTCTATTTACAGGTGCTGATGGAAGGACACGATTTCTATGCTCACATCAGCCGGGCGGCGGAAGATCGAGGTGATGCGAAGCTGATGCCGGTGCCGGCGCCGGCGCGCGGGATTCCGATCGACTAGTTGGCCTGGGGCGTGTAGTCGCAGACTTCGCGGCATTCCTGGCAGTAGTACTGGCCATCCTGCCACATGCGGCAATCGTGCTCGCCTTGGCAAATGACACAGTATTTGTTGCATTCGCAGTCGTGCTCGTCGCGTTCGCAGGCGATGCAGAAATAACGGTCGGCCATGGAAAGGAATGTAACGCGAAACGCGCGGCAGCGGAAGGGGGAAACGTCAACAGTTGGACTTGGTAGTGAGTTGGGCGATTTTCGCGAGCAGGACCTCCGGCGACTCGCCCTTTACCACGAAGGCGTCGATCGTTCCGTCGAGCGGCTCGGGCAGGGTGATGAACGCGGATAGGAGAATGATGGGGACGCCGGGTTTCGATTCTCGCATCGCCCGGGCGACAGCGCCGCCGTTCATGCCGGGCATGTAGTAATCGAGCACCACGGCGTCGAATTCCTGCGCGTGAAACGCTGCGAGCCCCTCGGTGCCCGCTTCCGCGGTCGACACCTCGTAGCCCTGCCGCTCGAGGAGCAGCTTGCGCACCCTCAAGCCGGCAGGTTCGTCATCAACGCACAAAAGTTTTTTCTTCGGCAAGCGGACTCCGCAAGGTCGCTACTCCCCAGCTTGCGGGCGAGTGAAATGGGCACATAGGAAACAAAGATTGGATGGATTTTAGCATCGCTTGATGCGGCAAAATTGCATTCTGGGCTGTGAATTTCCGATGGCGCATTGAGGCGTGGTGCGCGCGGTTTTGGCGTTGCGGGAAAACCGAGATTGTGGCTCATTGACCCGCCGGAAATCAGCGTGTTAACGTACAAAGTTCTGCTATCCAAGCTGCGCTTGCCAGTACTTTCTCGCGCACAAAAAGAAGGCCGTCGTTGACTTCCTCCACCGAGGCAAACGCCTCCATCCGCAAGACTGCGCTGAACGCTACCCATCGCCGGATGGGAGCGAAGATGGTCAACTTCAATGGCTGGGACATGCCAGTGGAATATCCCTCGGCCGGCGGGCTCATGAAAGAGCATCTCGCAGTGCGAAGCGGAGTCGGCCTGTTTGACGTCAGCCACATGGGCGACATCCGTGTACATGGCCCCGAGGCGCTCAAAGCCGTTCAGCAAATCACTATGAATGACGCCTCCAAGCTGCAGGCAGGGCAGGCACAATACTCTGCCATGCTCTATCCGCAGGGGACGTTTGTCGATGACGTGATCGTCCACAAGATGGCGGACGACGATTACCTGCTCGTGATCAACGCCGGCACGCGTGAGAAAGACGTCAACTGGGTCAAGGACAACACGAAACAATTTAAACTAACGGTTGAAGACTTGAGCGATCAGTTCACCCAGATCGCCATACAGGGTCCCAAGGGTGTAGACACGCTCCAGAAATTGACGGACGTCGATCTGTCGCAGGTCAAGTTTTACTGGTTTACCCGCGGAACTGTCGCCGGGTTGAAGAACATCCTGATCGCCCGCACCGGCTACACCGCCGAAGACGGCTTCGAGATCTACATCCCCAGCGACGATGCCACCAGTGACCGCGTATGGAACGAACTGATCGAAGCGGGTAAGGAGTTTGGCGTCGTCCCCGCCGGATTGGGCGCTCGCAACACTCTGCGGTTGGAAGGGAAGCTTCCGCTCTACGGTCACGAGATCAGCGACACGATTAATGTTTGGGAGGCTGGGCTAGATCGCTTCCTGAAGATGGACAAGGGCGACTTCATCGGTCGCGCCGCGCTGGAAAAAGCCAAAGCCGAAGGCACGAAGCGCGTTCTCGTTGGGCTGGAGACAATCGAACGCGGCATTCCGCGCGACGGCTACAAGGTGCTCGATCTCAACGGCAAAGAGATCGGCTACGTGACGAGTGGATCGTATATGCCGTTCCTGAAGCGCAATCTGGCGCTGGCCTATGTTCCGGTGGAGCAATCGCAACTCGACAATATTGTCGCAATCGAGATCCGCGGCCACGCGGTCAAGGCCAAGGTGGTTCCGTCGCAGTTCTACAAGCGTCCTAAAAAGACTTCATAAGTTTAAGTTTGGGGAGAACGTTGATGGCGTATCCGAAAGACTACAAGTACACGCAAGAGCACGAGTGGATTAAGCCCGAGGGCAAGACCGGCACGATCGGCATCACGGACCATGCGCAAGCGTCGTTGGGCGACATTGTGTTTGTCGAACTGCCCAAGGTTGGCGCGACCATCACCAAGGGCCAGAGCTTCGGCACGGTGGAATCGGTGAAGGCTGTGAGCGACTTGTTCGCGCCGGTCAGCGGCAAGGTGACCGCCGTGAACGAAGAGCTGACAACCTCCCCTGAAAAAGTGAATTCCGACGCGCACGCCGCCTGGATGATCAAGGTGGAAATCAGCGATTTGTCCGATTTGGAAAAGCTGATGTCGGCTGAAGATTACGAAAAGTTCGCTGCCGAAGAGGCAGGGCACTAGAATCGTACTCACGTCGCCACGTATCTATATTCTCGGGCCGTCCACTCGCATTGCGACGATGGTACGGCCTTTGTTGTGATTGGACTTACTTATGCGCTATCTTCCCAAATCCCAGGCTGATCGCGAGGCGATGCTCCGCGAGATCGGCTGCGGAACCATTGACGATCTCTTCACTCCCATTCCCGAGGAATACCGGCTTAACCGCGACCTCAACATCCCGCGGCAGTACGGCGAATCGGAGATCCTCGACTTCTTCAAGCAACGCGCCGCAGAAAATGCCAACGGCTTCTCGGTCTTCATCGGCGCTGGCGCTTACAACCACTATCGTCCCGTGGTGATCGATTCGCTGGTGTCGCGGGGCGAGTGGTTCACAGCCTACACGCCGTACCAGCCGGAAATTTCGCAGGGCACGCTGCAATCCATCTTCGAATTCCAGTCGATGATTTGCGAGCTGACCGGCATGGAGGTGGCGAACGCCTCGATGTACGACGGATCCACCGGCGCAGCCGAAGCCATTATGATGGCCGTCCGCGTGACCGGTCGACACAAAGCGGTGGTGGCGAAGACGGTGCATCCCGAATATCGCGAGGTGATCGCGACCTATGCCAAGCACCAGGGCCTGCCGATCACGACCGATGGGTTTAGCGACAACGGCCGCGTCGACGTGAAGGCGCTCGATGCCGCCATCACCGACCAGACCGCCTGCGTGCTGATTCAGTCACCAAACTTCTTCGGCACGATTGAGGACGTGGCGGCGATCGCCGACATCGCGCACAAGAAAGGTGCGCTGCTGGTGGTCTCGATTGCGGAAGCCCTTTCGTTGGGAATCATCCGGCCGCCGAGCGAAGCCGACATTATCAGCATGGAATCGCAGTCGTTCGGCGTGCCGCTTGGATACGGTGGACCGTATGCCGGCGTGATCGCTACCAAAGAAAAGTTCGTGCGCCAGATCCCTGGCCGCCTCGTCGGCCAAACCGTGGACCGCAATGGCAAGCGCGGCTTCGTGCTGACGCTTTCCACGCGAGAACAGCATATCCGCCGCGAGAAGGCGACCTCGAACATCTGTACCAACCAGGCTCTCATCGCGCTGATGGCCAACATATTTATGACCGTCTATGGGAAGCAGGGGCTACGCGATTTAGCTAAGCAGAATTTGGCGAAGACGGCTTACGCCGTTGACGCGTTCGAGAAGGCAGGCGCGAAGATCCTCTTCAAGCAATCGCCATTCTTCAACGAATTCGTCGTGCAAACCGCCGGCGATTCCCGCGAGCTCAACGACAAACTTATCGAGCAGAAGGTCATTGGAGGCTTCCCGCTGAAGAAGTTTTATCCGGAGCTCGGCAACTCGGCCGTATGGTGCGTGACTGAGTTGAACACGAAGGCCGCGATTGATGCGGCTGCCAAGGGGGTCGCGCGATGAACGACAAGATCACGAAGGCGACCACTCACGTCAACCAGAATGAAGACCTGATCTTCGAGAAGTCGTCGCCCGGCAAGAAGGCCTACAGGCTGCCGCCGCTCGACGTGCCTGACGTCGATGAGCGCGAGCTCCTGGGCGCCGATGTCGTCCGGGAAGACCTAGGCAACATACCCGAGGTAAGCGAGATCGAGATCATCCGCCACTTCACCCGCATGAGCACATGGAACTACGCGGTGGATTACGGGATGTATCCGCTGGGCTCGTGCACTATGAAGTACAACGCGCGCATCAACGAGGTCATTTCGCGGCTCGACGGCATTGCCGGCGCGCACCCGTACCAGCCCGAGAAGCTTTCGCAGGGCAACCTGCGCATCATGAAGATGCTGGCCGATCAGCTCATCGAGATCACCGGCATGGACGCGATCACGTTGCAGCCCGCGGCCGGTGCGCATGGCGAGATGACTGGCATTCTGCTGGTTCGCTCGTATCTCGAATCAAAAGGCAATCCGCGCAAGAAGATCCTGATCCCCGACTCCGCGCACGGCACCAATCCGGCGACGGCGGCGATCTGCGGCTACCAGGTCGAGAACCTGAAGTCGAACTCAAACGGCCTGACCGACATTCCTTCGCTCGTCGCGCAGATGAATGAAGACGTCGCCGCGCTGATGCTGACGAATCCGAATACGCTTGGCGTCTTCGAGCAGGAGATCCACAAGATCGCCGACATCCTGCACGACAAGGGCGGCTTGCTCTACATGGACGGCGCGAACATGAACGCATTGGTCGGCAAAACGCGGCCCGGCGACTTCGGCGTGGACGTGATGCACCTGAACCTGCACAAAACATTCTCGACGCCTCATGGTGGCGGCGGCCCAGGGAGCGGGCCGGTGGCCGTCAAGAAGCACCTGGAACCATTTCTGCCAGCACCGGTGATCGCGCAAAATGCCGATGGTTCGCTGCGGCTCGACTACAACCGGCCGCAGTCGATTGGCCGCGTGCGCATGTACTACGGCAATTTCGGCATGCACACGCGTGCGCTTGCGTACATCATGGCCAACGGTCCGGATGGCCTGCGACTGACCACGGAAGACGCGGTGCTGAACGCGAACTACATTCGCAAGAAGCTCGCCGGCATCTACGACCTGCCATACAACACGCCTAGCATGCACGAAGTTGTCTTCAGCGATCGCAACCAGGCGCGAAAGGGAATCAAGACCGGCGACATTGCCAAACGGCTCATCGATTATGGATTCCACCCGTACACGACCTCGTTTCCGCTGATCGTGCCGGGTGCGCTGATGATCGAGCCGACGGAGAGCGAATCAAAAGAAGAGTTGGATCAGTTCATCGACGCAATGAAGGCCGTGGCGGAGGAAGCGGAGAACAATCCGGAGATCATTGCCGGAGCGCCGCACAATACCCGCGTTTCGCGCATGGACGAAACCGCGGCGGCCCGTAAGCCGATCCTGCGATGGAAGCCGAAGGCAACGGGAGCGGCGGAGTAGGCATTTTCGCGAACAGAAAAAAGACCCGCGCGTGCGGGTCTTTTCCATTTTGCGTCAGACGTTCTTCAGCACTTTGCCGGCGATCAGGCCGAGGATGAGGAAGCCTATCAGACCGGTGAACATGGCTCCGATGGTGTAGACCGCGGGGAATCCATACCAATTCCAGTAGGGAACATTGGTGACGATCACGGCGACGATGCCGATGGTCAGCACGAACGCCACTCGGCGGCCGTAGCTGCCTAGCGCAGCGCGTGCCAACAGCAGCGATGCGAAGAACGCCTCGAGAAATTCGGTGATGAACTCAATTGCCAATTGCGAGGGCGCAAGCATTCGTGCGCCGGGCGCGTGGTAGATCAGCAAACCCGACGGATTGGCGTCGAGCTTTTCCTGGTAATGCTTCATTGCCTCGCGCTGTTCGGCGCGCGGTTGGTTGAGACCGGCGCCGGGGAAGAGATAAAGGCCGCCCTGGTTGCCGATGCTGTCGTGCATGGCAGCGAGCACTGGCGCTTCGTTGGGAATCTCGCTGATGCCCATAGTTCCTAGCGAGGTGGCCATGTGGGCAATCGACATCCAGATGAACATCCCGATAGCGCCGAGAAGAGCGGCGAGCAGAACGCGTTTCATAATGAGAGCTCCTGTTCGCCCGGCATTATCGTCTTGCGGCGAACGCTTGGCAAACGGAAACCGTTATTGATGTACCAGAGTGGCTGGGATCAACGTGGAGCGTAGAAGAGGTAATCGGCGGTGTAGTGCGAGCGGCTCTCACTCCCGGCAGCCGATTCGCTGCACGTGCCCTTCGGCTGGCCGCCCTCGGTGTGAATGCGCTGCACGTGGGTCACGTCGCTGAGCACGCCGGCGTTCGATTGCGAATGGTCGGCGGTCAGCAGCAGCCAGGCCACGGAATCGGAGGAAGGAGCGTCGCTTTTGGCAGCGACCTTACCGGTGATACGGCTGCCGTCCTTGTGCTGCCAGGTTGGGCCTGCGGAATGAATGATCACCACGCGTCCGGAGTCATCGCGCAGTTCGGCCTCTGGACCTTTTAGAGTCCAGGCATATTTGCCGTCGGGAGACTTGGCGCAGGTGTAGATCTGGACGCCGCTGGCATGGGTCTGGAGGATGAGCTTTTCGCTGGCGGGCGGAGCGAGCGACGCTGGCACGTCGCTTGGCGGGCTCTGCGCGAGCGGTAGGCACGAAAACAACAGAAGGCAAAGAAGGGAGAGGGCTTTGCTCATGGCGAGCGATTTTAACATCCTGGCCGGGGCGGCCTGCGCGGGCGAGAAGCGGTTCAGTGCGACCGGAAGTGTTGGTGCGAAAGGAGGGACTCGAACCCTCACGGGGGTTACCCGCCAGATCCTAAGTCTGGTGCGTCTGCCAATTCCGCCACTTTCGCAACTTGGAGCAACTCGGCGTAACCCATTGTAACGCTGCGCTGGCGGTAGGAGAGAATCCGGCTTGGCGACCGGGAGGAAGACTCCTGTCCCAACAAGCGGTCATTCAGCAGCTATTTTGTTGCATTCATTTTCGAATCCGGACAAGATGTCTCGCGCAGGGGGTGACTTATGGCAAATTTTTGTCCCAAGTGCGGGGCTCCGAGCAGTGGGGCAGCGTTCTGCGTGAAATGTGGAGCGGCGCTTCAGGCGCCTGCCGCGACTCCGAATTACACACCGAACACCGCGACTGTGACTCCGAACTACGTTCCGAGCACGCCGGCCGCGACACCCAACTATGTTCCGAACACGGCGGCCTACGTCCCGCCTGGGCCCGCTGCTCCGGCAAAAGGGATGAGCACGTTAGCCAAGGTTGCGATCGCCGCTTTGATCGTGATCGTTGTTTTCGGCGCTGCGGGTGTGGTGGGAGCCATTTACGTCGTGCATCGCGTGAAGCAGAAGGTCGCGGAAGTCAGTGGAGGCTTGGTGGGAGATTCGAGCACCAGCTCCAGATCTTCGTCCTCCTCGGATTCGCTAGGAAATGTGTGCCGCTATCTGAGTAAGGAAGACGTTAGTCGCGCCGTCGGGGTGACGATAACGAAGGTTTCGTCGGAGGGTGGGAGCTGTTCCTACATGATCGCCGGGGATGCGGCCGACATGACGGCGAAGCACTTGGCGGCGATCGGCGGATCGCATGGCGCCGATTCCCAACAGCAAAACATGGTGCAAGGATTTGCGAGCACCATATTCAAATCGCAGCCAGGCGAAAGCCACGATCAAATGTCGGACGGGCACGGGAACGTGCCGGTATTGATGATCGGCATAGACGACGAAAACGCCATCACGCAGATGCGGTTGGAAAAAAGCACCCTCGGGAAGTTTCCCGGCTCGGTGATATTAACGGGAATCGGGGACGAAGCGTTTGACGCCGGCAATGTCATGATGACCGTCCGCAAGGGGAATCGATTGATTCGCATTTGGTATTCGACCTGTCCGTGTACCGCGGAGGCCATCAAACCACTCGCGAGGAAGCTGGCCAACACTCTTTAACTGTACTCGGTCGGTAAGTTTCAATAGGCCCTCGCGAAGACAGCGATCTTCTCCGCTTCTTTACCTGTGTAGACGCATTTGCCTTTGCCGCGAGGCTGTTCGTTTGGAATGACGCGGATGGTGGCCTTCGTTTCTTCCTGGATTTGTTCCTCGTCGTGTCGTGAGCCGGCCCACCAGCAGCGGACGAATCCCTTTTCCACGCGTTCCTTCAGCTCGTCGTAGTTTGCGGCTTTGAACGTGTGCTCTTCGCGGAACTTGAGCGCGCGCTGGTAGAGGCCTTGCTGGATCTGCTCGAGCAACATCGTGACGTGCTCCGCCAGGCCCGCTTGCGGCACAAAGCTCTTCGGCTTCCTGCCTTCAATCGCGGGGCCGTCGAAGATGATTCGTTGCGCGAGGGCGACGCTCTGCTTCTGCACATCTTTCGGTCCGACTTCCATGCGCAGCGGCACGCCTTTGATTTCCCACTCGTTGAACTTGAAGCCGGGCGTGAGGTGGTCACGGGTGTCGACATGGAAACGGAGTTTGCCTCGCCACTCGGCGGTAATCCTGTCGATTGCCTCCATCACCGTAGCCTTCTCAGCATCGCTCTTGTAGATCGGAATGATCACGACCTGAATAGGCGCAAGGCGCGGCGGGAGCACGAGACCGTCGTCATCGGAGTGTCCCATGATGGTGGCGCCGATGAGGCGCGTTGAGACTCCCCATGAGGTTGTCCACGCGTGCTGCACCTGGTTGTTCTTGTCGGCGTAGGTAATGTCGAACGCCTTAGCGAAATTCTGGCCGAGGTTGTGCGAAGTGCCGGCCTGAAGCGCGCGACCATCCTGCATCATCGCCTCGATGGCATAAGAACGCAGCGCCCCGGCGAATTTCTCCTTCTCAGTTTTGATCCCCCGGAGCACGGGCAGCGCCATGTCCTTCTCTACGAAGTCGGCGTACACCTCGTTGAGGATCATCAACGTTTCGCGCTCGGCATCGTCGTGATCGGCGTGGACGGTGTGGCCTTCCTGCCAAAGAAATTCCGTGGTCCGCAGGAAAGGACGCGTGCGCATCTCCCAGCGCATCACGTTCGCCCATTGGTTGATGAGTAGCGGCAGGTCGCGCCACGAGCGCACCCACTTAGCGTAGAAGTACCCGATGATGGTCTCACTCGTCGGACGGATGACGTATGGCTCCGCGAGTTCTTCGCCGCCGGCGCGCGTGACCTCAGCGACTTCGGGGGCAAATCCCTCTACGTGCTCGGCTTCCTTCATCAGGAATGACTTCGGAATGAGGAGTGGGAAGTAGGCGTTCACGTGGCCGGTGGCCTTGATGCGCTCGTCGAGGCCGCGCTGAATGGCTTCCCATATCGCATAGCCAGTCGGCTTAAAGACAATGCAGCCGCGAACGACTTCGGCATAATCGGCGAGGTCAGCGCCGCGAACGATATCCAAATACCACTGCGAGTAATCCTTCGCGCGTGGGGTGATGCCCTCTTTCGCCATGGGAGAAGAATGCCCTTCGGGTCGGAATTAGTGAGCGAACCATCGATTGTAAATGTTCGAGCGACTCGTCTCCGCCGCTCGTGTTGCCCCACGCGCCTGTACAATCTCGTGCATGGCCGTCGACAAAGACCAGGGCCGCGCCACCATCCAGAAGACGCCGCTCTTCCGCGGACTAAGCGAGGTGGAGCTCGGCTTCTTGTTGCCGCGCATCGTGCAGAAGCGGGCGAGCGCGGGCGAAATCATTTTCAGCGAAGGCGATCCGTGCGCGGGCCTGTACGTTGTCCAGTCCGGAAATTTGCGGATCTTCAAAGTCTCCGCCAGCGGACGCGAACAGGTATTGGCCATTGAAGGACCGGGCAGTTCAGTGGCGGAACTGCCGGTGTTCGATGGCGGCGCGTATCCCGCGTCGGCGCAGGCGGTGAACGACTGCACGCTGCTGTTCCTCAGCAAGCAGGAATTCCAGGCGCTGTGCCTCAAGTATCCGCGGGTCGCATTGAAAGTTCTCGCCGTGGTCGGCAGCCGGCTTCGCCGCCTCGTCGCGATCATTGAAGAGCTCTCATTTACCACCGTTCGCCATCGCCTGATCGCGATGCTTCTCCGGATGGCGCAGACCGAAGGCGAACGCAAGGGAGATGCCGTCACCCTGACATTCAATGCCAGCAATACGGAGCTGGCAGCGCAGATCGGTACAGTCCGCGAGCTTGTATCGCGAAACCTGAGCCGGCTGCAATCCGAGGGATTGATCGCGATGGACAATCGCGATCTGACCATCCCCTCGATGGCAAAGCTGCAGTCCGAACTGGAAAATTCCGGCGCGTGACAGAAGTCATACCCCGCGTCGTCGCCTACCCTTAACCTGTTTTCAGTGCGAGCCGCTACGACGAAGGCTCCAGGAGGACAGGATGACATTTACAGTTACGCAGACCGTCGGAGAGATCGCCGCCGGGCAGCCCGCCACCACTCGCGTTTTCGAAAAGCTTGGCATTGATTATTGCTGCGGCGGCGGCCGTACCCTCGCCGAAGCTTGTGTGGGCGCTAATCTCAGTGCTGACGAAACTCTTGCCGCGCTCGCCCGCAGCGCTTACGTAGCCGCTCCCGGATCAAAGAACTGGCCAAGTGAACCATTGGCCGACCTCGTCGTGCACATTAAGAACACGCATCACGCCTTCGTGCGGAGCGAATGTCCGCGTATCGAGGCACTGGCGGCGAAAGTTGTCGGCGTTCATGGCAAAAACCATCCTGAGTTGGCCACCGTGCAAGAGACCTTCTCCCTTCTGGCGAATGAACTCGGCGTTCACCTGATGAAAGAGGAGCAGATTCTTTTCCCATTCATCGTACGCATGGAAGAGAGCTATGTAGCCGGCGAGCCTGCGCCGCCCGCGATGTTCGGCACTGTGCAGAACCCCATTCGCATGATGATGCACGAACATGATGGCGCCGGCGAAGCACTGCGCACCCTGCGCTCCGCGACCAACAACTACACGGTGCCCGCAGACGCCTGTATCAGTTACCGCACCTTGTACGGAGTTTTGCAGGAGTTCGAGGTCGACCTGCATCAGCACATCCATCTCGAGAACAACGTGCTGTTCCCGCGTGCCGCTGCGATGGAAGAAGCGAAGAAGTAGCCTCCCAGGAACCAGAGCCGGAAGGGAAATATCCGTCCGGCTTTTTCTTTTTCTGGACTATGGCGCGTCTTCTCCTGCCCAGCGGATGCGCAAGCCACCCTGCACAAGGCGCGGAGTTCCCAGCGTGAGGTTCGGCGTACGGCCCACTTCGATGGTACGGTCGAACAGATTTTCCGCCGCAATGAAGATTTCGAAATGCCGGTTCAACTCGTGCGAGGCAAATGCATCGGCGCGGAAGAAGCTGTGCAGCAGGAAATGGTTCTGGTCGTCGTCGAACTGGTGACCGGTTCCGCGTACCTGCACTGAAAGCGTTCCGAAGCGACGCTTGGAAACCGTGGCTTGAACGGTACCGGTATTTCGCGGTACTTGTGGGATCCAGTTGCCCACCAGCGCTTGTTCCTGGTCAAAACGCGTCACCGTAGCGCGCGCGAACTGGTAGCCGCCGGTGAAAAATAGCCACGTGCGCGGTTGGATCTCGTAATCGAGCGAGACTCCTCGGCTGCGGATTTGGCCAAGGTTCGCACGCTTCAACGTCGTCGAGGTTGCGGTCTGCGAAAGGGTTAGGGCGGTCACCGGACGATTCACTTCGGTCCAAAAATAACTCGCGCGCACCACTGCATTGCGTGAAGGCTGCGCCAGTTGCGCACCTGCTTCCCATCCGGTGGCGCGTTCTGAGCGCAACTCAGGATTTGAGAACGTGAGCTGCTGCCCAACCTGGCTGGTGCGATACAGCTCGTTCATGGTTGGCGAACGGAAGGCGCGGAACGCATCGGCAGTGAGCGAAAAGTTCGAAGTGATCCGTCGCACTACGCCGAGCCGCGGGTCGCCAACGTTCTCCGTGCGATTGGCAATCGGCAGGGAAGTGAAGGTTCCCTTCGAGAGCATCCACTGGTGGGTGTCGAGGTTCTGGAAGTCATCGAAGCGCACGGAGCCGGTTACGGTCCACTGCGCAAGCTGCAAAATGCCTTCGCCGTATACGCCGGTCTCGCGTTGACGCGCGGTGGTGTCCACGTAGCCGGTGGGAATTTTGAAAAATGTATTCTCGAAATCTTTCGACCGCACATCATTCACATCCGCGCCGGCCACCAACGTAAAGTGCGACCCGATCGCGTCAATCCACTGTGCCGAGGCCCCGATCTGTCCTGTGGGGACGCGCTGCAGCCGCGTCAGCGTCTCACTATCGCGGTTCCCTGCAACCGACGAAAAACTCTGCCGGTAATGTTCGGTTGCGCCGTACGCGCGCAGCTTGAGCGTGGAGGTGTTCGAAGTGTTCCAGTCGAAGCCAGCGCTGTAACGCCAAAGGCGCGTGGCGTTATTCTGCAGCTCCGTCCCATTCGATCGCGCTTCATTAAGGACGTTGCCCGCCAGGAACGCAAGCCCACGCGTTCCGAAAGTGCGCTCGATTTGAACATCAAGGTTCTGATCGTGCACGTTCGATGGCTGGTCCGCCAATCCTCGCTGCGCCGGGGCAATCAGTGTGTATCCATCGGTGCGAAAGAAATCTCCAGCGACGAGGCCGTGCCACGCGTCGTGCGAGATGCTTTCAATCAGCGAGGCCTGCGGCGAATTCTCCTGTCCGTAAGCAAGCTGTAACTCCCCCGCGGAGACCGTTGGCGGATGCTCGACAAGGTCAATCACCCCGCCGATAGCGCTGCTCCCGTAGAGATCCGACCCGCCGCCGCGCACCAGCTCCACTTGCTCAATCAGTAGCTGCGGAAACTGGTCCCACTGCACCCAACCACCAAACGGATCGTTCACGGGCACGAGATCGGCAAGCACGAGAGTGCGACTGGCGGCCGTAGATCCCAGACCGCGCAGGCTCACGCCCTGGCTCGTGGGATTAGAAACCCGCGAACTCGATCGCCGAAACAGCTCGAAGCCGGGCACCTGCCGCAGCTTGTCGTCGAGCGTAAAGCTGGCGGTGTCCTGCAGTTGTTCCGCAGGCACCACGCGCACGCTTGACGCAGTGGCTTCTTCCGAAAGGGCGCTGCGCGTGGCGGAGACCACCACATTCTGCGTCACGGTGGCGGGTTTGAGCTCGATGGTCGCCGCGTTTCCTGCTTTCAGATGAACCGTTGCCGGCGCGAACCCGGCCACTTCCACGTGCACGTCAGCTTCAGACGCGTTCCCGGGAAATGCGAAGTGTCCCGCGTCGTCGGTCGTGCCGCGCAGCTTTTGCGTGGGCTCTTCGAGCACCACCAGCGCCCCTGCCACGGGACGCGACTGGGAATCGGTGACGGTGCCGCTGAACTCCTGGGAGGTTTGCGCGTGCGCCGCCAGCGCCAACGTGGCGATTGCGGCGATGGTCGCCAGCCGCCGGCCGAGATGCAAGAGAGGGGTGCCCATGCGTAGAAACAACGTGTAGAAGAAGATACGTAAAATCAATCCAGAGTTGCTCATTATCTCGCCATACAGCCCTGAGAGCTGGGACGAGCATCCTATCGTGCTGACGAGAGCTGTTGCTCGTCGCACATCCTCATGCGCAAAATTCTTCCCCTGCTTCTGCTCGCTGTCTCGACCGCCCCCGTCTTGCTGGCGCAACAACCAGAGAACGCGCAGCACCCGGTGCAACCGGCGCAACCATCAGCGCAAGAAGCACAGCCGCAAGCGGCACCCACTGGGAAGCGGAAGAAGTCCCCTCCGCCTCCGCCGCGCCGTCTACCCGAGGCCGCACATCTCAGCACTGTCGCCATGGTCGATCTGCCGGGACGTCCCGGCTTCTCCGACATCGCATTTGCCAACAACGAGCTCGTGGTATCGCAGACGAATGCCAACAGCATCGATATTTTCGATCCGCAGAATCGCCGCCTCGTGGCACAAGTCACCAACATCGCGCAGCCGCGCGGCATTGCAGTTGACGCGCGCAACAACCGCTTCTACGTCGCCACGGCGAATTCGGTGATCGCGGTGATTTCATCGCAGGATTGGCAAGTGAAGGACACATTCGCTGTGCAAGGCTCGCCGGACGTCCTGGCGCTCTCGCCGGATGGCTTGCGCCTGTATGTTGGCGATAAAGAAAATTCCACCGTCAGCGCGGTCGATACTTCGCTCCGCCGGACCATCGGCACGGTACAACTCGACGGCCGTCCCGAGTGTATTGCCACCGGCGACGGCCATATGACATGGGTGAGTGTGCAAGATTCCGCCACCGTTGTCGGGATCGATCCTGAGTTGAAGATTGCCGCACAGTACAAGTTGAACGCCTCGCAACCCGCAGGGCTGGTGTACGACGCGAATCTCCACCGCATTTACGTCGCCGTACGCTCGGCGGTGATTGCGCTCGATGCGGATCATGGCAACGAGGTCGCGAGAGTGCCCGCCGCGCCGGGTGTCGAAGATCTGACGCTCGATTCCGCCGGCCACACCCTTTTTGCCGCCGGCGGCGGTGCGATCCTCTCGATGAATACCGCGGGCGGGTTAAAAGAAGTAGACGACCTGCTTGCCGATGTGAAAGGTCACAACATCGTCTTTGATCCGGGCCGGAAGCTGCTCTTTCTTCCCGGCGGACGCGAGGGGCGTTCGAAGATGCTCATCGTGAAAGACCTGTCGCAGGCCGGCGCACAGCCACAAACGGAAACCGACGCTGCGCTTCACTAACCGCTCACCGTTAGGCTGCGGTTGAATGTGGTACAACAGCAGCCGACATGGTTTCAAAGAAATCGGGTTCCACGGGCTCCATCTTTGCCCAGGCGTGCTGTCGCGTCGATCTCGCCGGTGGTACGCTCGACCTCTGGCCGCTGTATCTTTTTCACGAAAATTCCGTCACCGTGAACTTCGGCGTGAACATCCTCACGTCGTGCCGGATCACGCCACGTAAGGATCTTCGCATTTCGCTCATTTCGCGCGATACACCGCGTTCGGAAGAGTTTGCGAACTTGGGTGAGTTGATGACCGCGAAGAAATACCACCACGCGCTGGCGGCGCATTTGCTTCGCTTTTTCGAGCCTGAGACTGGCCTGACGATGGAGACGCACTCGGAGTCGCCGGCCGGAGCGGGAATTTCCGGATCTTCGGCCCTGATGATCGCCTGCACCGCGGCCCTCGCCCGCTTCACAGGACGCAAGCTTGGCCTGGAGGAGATGCGTGCCATCGCTCAGAACGTGGAAGCGCAAGTGATTAACGTGCCCACCGGATGCCAGGACTATTACCCAGCGCTGTATGGCGGCGTGAACGCAATTCATCTTCGGGTCGACGGGATCCACCGGGAGGGCGTTGATGTTTCCGCCGATGAAATCGAAAAGCGTTTCGTGCTCGCGTATACTGGCGCGCCGCGCCAGTCTGGGATCAATAATTGGGAGGTCTTCAAAGCGCACATCAACGGCGACAAGAGGGTGCGTCACAGCTTCGATGGAATCGCGCGCATTGCCCATGAGATGCACCTGGCACTCCATGCCCATGATTGGGAGGGCGTGTCGCGGCTGCTCGCCGAAGAGTGGAAGCATCGCCGTGAGAATGCTCCCACCATCAGCACTCCATTTATCGATGAGTTGATGTCCACCGCTCGCCGCAACGGAGGCCGCGCGGCCAAGGTCTGCGGGGCAGGCGGTGGGGGATGTGTCCTGTTCTTCGTCGAGGCCGACGCCCAGGTACGCGTGAAATCCGCGCTGCAGAAGGCCGGAGCAACCCTGCTTCCACTGCAGGTGGCCCGAAAGGGCGTACAGGTCCGACTGGAAAACTAATGCGATTCCCTCGATTTTTGGGATGAGCGTTTCGAGTTGCCCTCGCATCCAACTCCCTGAGCAACGGAGTTCCCCCTTTCCCGCGGAAAACGGGTATAGAATGGCTTCGTTGCGGGGATTCCCATGAACCGGCAGTCACTCCTTCAGGTTGTTCTGGCGATATCGGGACTGCTGTGTGCCTCCGTCTACGCCGCGCCGCAATCGAAATCCAACGATGCCCCGAAGATCAGCGAAGAACATCGCGTCGCCCTGATACGCGGCGTGCAGGCGGAACACTGTTTCGCGAAGGTCATCTTTCCGCAAGGGAAGAAGGGTCTCACATTCAAGGACGGCAAGATTACGCCGGGCGCGATGGAAGTGAACCAGGTCGCGGTGCGGGAGGGCGCTGCTGCCCAGGTTGGCGATCGCATGTTGATCACCGATCTTCTCTTTGAAGGCAACAAGATCGTCCTTGAACTCAATGGTGGCCCACGCAAAGGCGTCAAGTGGTACCAGCGCATTTCGATCGGAGGAAACGGGGGCGAGACGCCGGTTTCGAATCCCGATCCGCGCGCTGTGAACTCGCAGGGGTCCGTGCTGACCGTGGTCTTTAAGGACCACATCCCCGACATGACGCCCGAACAGTTCAAGCAATTGCTTTCGCCGATTTTCGACTTTACCTCGCTGACGGTTGCGGAAGCTTACGCCAAGCAACTGCCGCCGAAGGTGGCGCTGGCGATCAAGAACCACCAGGTGCTGGTAGGCATGGACCGCGACATGGTGGAGTATTCGCTCGGTCGTCCGCCCAAGCGTTATCGCGATAAAGACGACAAGGGCCGCGACTACGAAGAGTGGATCTACGGAACTCCGCCAGAGGACGTTGAGTTCGTACGCTTCATCGGCCCCACCGTCACCATGCTTACCATCATGAAGGTCGATGGCGAGAAGGTCGTCAAGACCGATCCTGAGGTGGTGCTCGCCTCGAAGGAAACCGAGGCCAAGCCCGATGAGGGTAACGCGCCGAAGAAACAAACCAAGCGTCCGTCGCTACTCGCCCCCGGGGAGCAGAATCCCGATGCGCCCGCGGTCAGCAATGGACAAACCCAGGAGCCGACGCACGCCGGGTCACCTGGTGGCGCGCCAACGACCAGCCCAACGTCGCGGCCGACAGATCCCAAGTTGCCGCCGGATGCAACTCCGCCGCCGCAATTTGCATCTTCTGCGCATTAAGCTTCTGTCGTAAAAGCTTTGTCGCAAAACTGCTGTTAGATTATTTATCCCCGGCACGAAAGGGGGATTTTGTGCGCGAGAGCGCATTTTAGAAGCGTCAATACCGAGGTAATCCGCCGTATCTGAATCCTGCTAAACCCTTGGAGTCTTCATGAGTCGAGTTCCCGACATTATTCGGAAGCACGAAGCTGACATCCTGCAAAACTGGATGAAGGAGATGGCGAACACGACCCGCCGCTCCGATCTTTTGAACGATCGCGACCTTTTAAGTCAGTCCAGCGTGCTGCTCTCGCTCCTGGTCGAGGGTATGAAGTCAGGCGCCACTTCCGACTTCCGCGGCAACGAATGGGCGCGCGTCCGCGACCATCTCGCCGAAATCTCGCGGAACCGTGCCCAGCAAGGCTTTTCGCCCTCCGAGATCGCTACCTATGTGCTTTCTGTGAAGCGGCCAATCTTTACCCGGCTGCGCGCCGAGATTACCGATGGGGCGGAGCTCGCCGACGAAATATGGTTTATTACCGACTTGATCGATCGTCTCGGCCTGTTTACCACCGAGATCTTCCAGAAGTCCCGGGAAGGGGTGATCGCGCGGCAGCAGCAGGAGATGCTCGAACTCTCGACGCCGGTCGTGAAGCTGTGGGATGGCGTGCTGGCCCTGCCGCTGATCGGCACACTGGATAGCGCCCGTACGCAAATCGTGATGGAGTCGCTACTTCAGCGAATCGTCGAGACCGGTTCGGAAGTCGCCATCATCGACATCACCGGTGTGCCTACCGTGGACACGTTAGTCGCGCAGCACCTGATCAAGACCGTTACCGCGGCGCGGCTCATGGGCGCCGATTGTATTATCAGCGGCATTCGCCCGCAGACCGCGCAAACTATCGTCCATCTTGGTGTCGAGTTGTCGGATATCGCCACGAAAGCGACCCTGGCGGATGCGTTCCGCCTGGCGCTCACGCGATCGGGCTCGATGATCTCCAGTGGCAAAAAACCATTTAACGGCAGGCGGAGGTAGGGAGTCGAGATGGAGCGAATACCCATATTGAGGATGGGCGAGTTCCTGCTCGTCACCATCCAGGTCGACATGCATGACCGGCTTGCCATGACTTTGCAGGACGACCTCACCAACAAGATCGTGGAGTACGGCGCGAAGGGCGTCCTCATCGATATCTCGGTGCTTGAAATCGTCGATTCCTTTATCGGGCGCATGCTCGGCAACATTGCCGCGATGTCGCGCATACTGGATGCCGCCGCTGTCGTCGTAGGCATGCAGCCGGCGGTTGCCATCACCCTGGTTGAACTCGGTCTCTCGCTTACGGGCGTACGGACCGCTCTGAACGTGGAGCGCGGTATGGAGATGCTCCGCCGTGAGCTCCGCGCCGCTCGCGAACTGTATAGCGAAGACGACGAGGATGACTCTGCCACTGATGCCGGAGAGCACGGCGCGGAAACCGAGGAATAGGGGATGCCCGTTGTCAAGACGGACGAAATGCCGATCCAGTCTCCCTCGGACATCGTGATGGCGAGGCAGGCGGTGCGCTCGATCGCGGCGAGCATGGGTTTCAGTCTCGTCGACCAGACCAAGATTGTTACCGCCGCCAGCGAACTCGCGCGTAACACCTTGGATTACGGAGGCGGAGGTGTGCTGCGCCTCGTCCACATTGAAGAGAACCCGCGTAAGGGGCTGCAGCTGGTTTTCGAGGACCACGGTCCTGGCATCCCCGACGTGCAACTGGCTCTCAAAGATGGTTACACCACCGGCGGCGGACTAGGTCTAGGACTCGGCGGCGCACGACGTCTTGTAAACGACTTCGATATTGCCTCCGCTCCGGGCCAAGGCACGCGCGTCACCATCACCAGGTGGAGATGAATACCCCTTATTTTCTGCCGATCCCAGTGCAGGAGGAGTCACAGCCCGGCTCTGCCCGCCGAGAGGCCGCGCGGGTGGCGGCTCTACAAGGCATGTCACAGGGCGACGTTGGCCGGGTGTCGATCGTGGTCACCGAGGCTGCCAATAACGTGGTGAAGCACGGCCACGGAGGCGAGATCCTCATCCGCGGATGCCATGACGATGGTGCGAGCTGCGTAGACATCCTGGCCCTTGATAAAGGCAAGGGCATGTCCGATCTTGAGGCCTGTATGCGCGACGGCTACTCCACCAGTGGAACGCCGGGGACGGGGCTTGGCGCGATGCGGCGACTCTCGGATGCGCTCGAGGTCTATTCGCAGCCTGAAGCGGGAACCGCGATTTACAGTCGCATCGACAGCGGCAAGCCAGAGCACCTTCATCGTCAGTCACGAGTTGAATGTGGGGCTCTTAGTGTGCCCGTGGCGGGCGAGACCCGCTGTGGCGACAGTTGGGCAGTCCACCACACTGAGACCCATTCCGTGTTCCTGGTCGTCGACGGCCTGGGCCACGGTGCGGGCGCTGCCGAGGCCGCTGATGAAGCCGTGGCCGCCTTTGAGCGGCTGGGCGACACCCTGAACCCGCTCGATATTCTCGACGAGACTCACCACGTGCTTCGCAAAACGCGGGGCGCCGCGGTAAGCATCGCGTCCATCGATTACATTGCGCGAAAGCTTCGCTTCGCGGGCGTAGGAAACGTGGGCGGAGCTATCATTTTTGGCGGCAAGCATCACAATCTCGTAACCCATAACGGCATCATCGGCCACTCCGTGGCACGCATGCAGGATTTCACTTATGATTTTCCCGAGGGCGCCACGCTTGCCATGATCAGCGATGGCATCTCCTCGCATTGGAGCCTGACGAAATATCCAGGTATCCAGTCCCGCTCGGCGCTACTCGCAGCAGCCCTCATTTACCGCGATTGTAGTCGCCGTCGCGACGACGCGACCGTGCTCATCGCCCGCGAGCGGGCGAAAGGAAATTGAGTATGTCCACGCGACTCGTCGCGATTGAACTGCGGCGCGAAGACGATGTCGTTCAGGCTCGCCAATCCGCGCGTGACGTTGCAGCCCGGCTCGGGTTCGACTCGCAGGACCAGGTACGCATCGCGACCGCAGCCTCCGAACTGGCGCGGAACGCGTATCGTTATGCGGGCGCCGGCGAGGTCGCCTTCGAACTCTCGCCCGGCTCCGGCCATCTCGACCAACCTCAGTCCCTCAACATCACCGTCTCTGATAATGGTCCCGGAATAGCCGACCTGCAGCGTGTGCTGCGCGGCCGTTACGTCTCCAATACCGGGCTTGGCATCGGCCTCATTGGCACGCAGCGACTCATGGACGAGTTCCACGTGGAGTCGGAGCCGGGTAAGGGAACCCGCGTCCAGGTGGGCAAGAAGCTCTCTACCCGCCAGCATTTCAGCGAAAGCGAAATCCGCGACATCCAGCAGAAACTCAAGTCCGGCAAGAGCCGCGAGCCACTTGTCGAACTGGAAGCGCAAAATCGCGATCTCCTGGCGTCGCTCGAACAGCTCCGGCTGAAGAGCGCCGAACTCGACCATCTCAACAAGGAACTTGACGACACCAACCGCGGAGTTGTCGCCCTCTACGCCGAACTGGATGAACGCGCCGACTTCCTGCAGCGCACTTCAGAGCTCAAGACGCGTTTCCTCTCCAACATGAGCCACGAGTTCCGCACTCCGCTGAACTCGATCATCAGTCTTACCCAGTTGCTGCTCGACCGCGTGGACGGCGAGCTCACCGAGGAGCAGGAGAAGCAGGTGACCTACATCCGCCGCTCCGCCGATACGCTCCTCGAACTCGTGACCGACCTGCTCGACTTGGCCAAGATTGAGGCTGGGAAGGTCACGGTGCGTCCCAGTGCGTTTAAGGTCAGTGCGCTGTTTGGTGCGCTACGCGGTATGCTGCGGCCGCTGCTCACAAATCCAAACGTGTCGCTCATCTTTGAGGAAGGTCCGGAGCTCGATCTTTATACAGATGAACCGAAGGTCTCGCAGATCCTGCGTAACTTCATTTCCAACGCGCTGAAGTTCACGCAGGCGGGCACGGTGGTAGTTTCCGCGCGAGGCGGCCAACACGATACGGTCTGCTTCTCTGTCCGCGATACCGGGATCGGCATCTCGCGCCCAGACCAGTTGCGCGTCTTCGAGGAGTTCACCCAGATCGACAGTCCGCTGCAGCGCCAGACCAAGGGCACAGGTCTGGGTTTGCCTATCACCAAGAAATTCGCCGAGCTGCTGGGCGGCAGCGTCTCTCTCGAGAGCGAACCTGGCGAGGGATCGACATTTTCCGCAATCATCCCCCGCGTTTATTCCGAGAGCGTAGAAAATAGCGCTCTGGGGATCAGCACTGCACCTGCTCTTGGTCCCCGCGAGAGCACGCCCGTGCTCCTCGTCATCGACGACGAAGAAATTTCCCGTTACGTTCTACGAAACCTTTTACGCGCTTTGGCCTTCAGAGTACTTGAGGCGAATGGGGCGGCCGTTGGACTGCAACTCGCGGAAACACGGCGTCCAGCCGCCATCTTCCTCGATTTAATTATGAATGGCATGCAAGGTGAAGAGGCCCTGGAGCGCTTGAAAGCGAATCCCGCGACGGTGTCGATCCCCGTCATCATCCACACGTCGCGCGTGCTCAGTGCAGCGGAGAAAGAGCAGCTCCTCCGCCGCGCTGTCGCTATCGTGCCTAAACAAACGAAGTCGCGCGACGAGTCGTTCAACAGGATCCAGCAGGCCCTCGCGTTGGCTGGAATCAGCCTTGCCGCTAGCAAAGGGGAGGCATAGTTGCCGGAACCCGCAACCATCCTCCTGGTTGACGATACCGATGCACAGCGATACGCGCTGAGCCGCTTGCTGCGTGGAGGAGGTTACAACGTGGTGGAGGCAGCCTCCGGCGAGGAGGCGCTCGACCGTGTTGGGCAGTTGCCCGACCTCGTTCTGCTCGATGTTGGGCTCCCCGGCATCAATGGCTACGAGGTCTGTCAGCGTATCAAGGCGAATCCTCTCACCCGAAGTATTCCCGTCCTCCAGATGTCCGCCTCCTACGTCTCTTCGCACCATAACGTAATTGGGTTCGAAGGCGGCGCCGATGGGTATCTCACTCCTCCGCTCGAGGGTCCTGAGCTGCTTGCCAACGTCAAGGCTCTGTTGCGCCTGCGTGCTGCCGAAGAACGCATTGCGCGCCAGGCGGGCGAAGTAGAGGCCACGCGGGCCGAACTCCATGCGGTCCTGCAAAGCGTTGCCGAAGGGCTCGTGCACGTGGATCCCAACGGCTGCACGCGCTACACCAATAGCGCCGCCGAACGCCTGCTGGGCTATGACGGCATGGATATTCGCGGGAAGAGTTTCCACGATTTCGTGCATCGCGATCAGCGCGGCTGTCCGGGACGGACCTGCGCGCTGGCACGCCTCACTGCCGAATCCGTCGGAGCTCATGAGTCTGTCTTCGTGCGCAAGGACGGCACCCCCATGACCGTCGAATTTTCAGTCTCGCCGTACCTCGTGAATGGGGTTGTTGAAGGTGTGGTCCTTTCCTTCCGCGACATCGGCGAACGCAAGCGCGCGGAAGAAGCCCTACGCATCACCGAGAAACTCGCCAATACTGGACGCATGGCAGCGACCATCGCCCACGAAATCAACAACCCGCTCGAAGCAATCACCAACCTGGTGTACCTGCTGAGCGTCGCGCCGGAGCTAGAGGACGACACTCGCCGCTACGTGGATATGGCGCAAGCCGAGTTGGCGCGCGTCACCCACATATCCAAGCAGACCCTTGGTTTCTACCGGCAATCGCACCTCGTCGCCGAGTTCAGCCTGGGAGAGGTCGCCGATAGCGTGCTTACATTACTCGAACGCAAACTGAGCTCCGGGCATATTGAGGTCGAGCGCCGGTACGAGAGCGATGCAAAAGTCCGAGGTTATGCCGGCGAGCTGCGGCAGGTGATTTCGAACCTGATTTTGAACGCTATGGAAGCCGTGGTGGCGAACGGGAAAATCTCCGTGCACATTTACGACAGCCACGACTGGCGGTCCGATCAACCTGGCGTTCGCTTCGTCGTGTGCGACACCGGCTCCGGCATCCCAAAATCAAAGATGAATTCCATTTTTGAGCCCTTTTTCACGACCAAACAGGAACGCGGAACGGGCCTCGGTCTTTGGGTCACGAATGGCATCGTGCACAAGCACGGCGGCTATATGCGGGTGCACAGCTCGCAGGACCCTAAACATCACGGCACGTGCTTCTCCGTGTTTCTTCCCAACCGCTAACCGCAGCTTGCCTCCGGTCCCACTCCATGCGAGATTGAATCGTGCCCCGGTTCACGTTTGTGCTCGGCAAAGGCGGAGTTGGCAAGACCACGGTCTCGTCCGCATTGGCGCTTTATACCGCGGCTAAACATCCGCGGGAACGAGTCCTTCTGCTCTCCACCGATCCTGCGCACTCGCTCGCCGACGTCCTGCAAACTAAGCTCAGCGATCGCGAACTGAAACTCCGCGTACCTGGCCGACTCTATGCCCGTCAGCTCGATGCTGCCGCCGCGGTGGATGACTTTCTCTCAGCCCAGCGCGAAGGTATCTTGCAGATCCTCGAATCGGGCTCATTGTTCACGCGCGAAGAACTGCAGCCGCTGCTCGATAGCGCTCTGCCTGGAATGGCCGAGGTGGCCGCGCTGCTTGCGGTGCACGATCTGCTCACGTCCGACTACGACGAGGTCATTGTGGACACCGCCCCCATGGGCCACACGCTGCGCCTCTTCGAATTGCCGGCGCACCTCGAGCGTTTCCTGCGCCTGCTGGAGATTGCCGCCGGCCGCGACCAGGTGCTCGCGGCTCACTTCGGCGGTCACGCTCGTGAGAACCCCTATGTCGTCCGCTGGCAGGAGATGGTGCAGCAGGTAGCGACCACGCTCGACAATGAGCACGCGCGGCTCCTGCTCATCACCTCTCCGGAAGAGTTTTCGCTGAATGAATCGGTGCGTGCACGCGAACAACTCCGCCAGGGCTCGGTGCCGCTGGAGATTGATGCCGTCGTCTTGAATCGCGCAGTCACGAAAGCCGGCAATTGCCTCCGCTGCAAACGCCGCAGCAAACGCACGCTGGATGCACAACGGTTCCTGGCCCGCGAGTTTAATGGGCTGGCGATGCACATTGGCGAAGATCCTGGAGCGCCGATTCTCGGCGCTGGGGCTCTCGCCAAGTTTGGTAAGCACGTTTTCGAAGGCTCGCCGTTGAAACTGGCCGCCGCGAAGCCTGCGAAAACCAAGTCCGTCGAGTTCGAACCGGCCGAGTGGCCGTCGCTGAATGTTCCTCTCACGCTCACCCTCGGCAAAGGCGGGGTAGGGAAGACCACCATCTCGGCCGGGCTGGCGATTCATGGAAGGCGGCAGCATCCGCACGAAGGGATCACGATCTGCTCCATCGATCCAGCGCCCTCGCTCGACGATGTTTTTCAAACCGAGGTCCGGCATCAGCCTTGCGCCGTGCTCGGCGATCCGAAACTACAGGCTGCAGAGATCGATGCCGTCGCGGAATACCAGCATTGGGCCGACGAGATGAAAGAGAAGGTCGAAGGCGCGACGTCGACCGAAGTCCGTGGCGTGCACCTCGATCTCAGCTTCGAGCGCGATCTCTTCCTGGCCGTGCTCGACGTTGTTCCTCCGGGAGTTGACGAGATTTTTGCCACCTTCCGTATCCTCGACCTCGTGGAACGCGGCGGCCGTGTGCAGATCGACATGGCGCCTACGGGACACGCGCTCGAAGTGCTGCGTACACCCGCGCGATTACTGGGCTGGGCGCGTGTTCTGTTGAAAACACTCGCCCATCACCGTACACTACCCCTCGCGCGCGACGCGGCGGTGGAGATTGCAACTGTGTCGCAACGGGTGCGCGATTTGGGTGCGATCCTCTCTGATGGAAAACGTAGTGCCGTATGGGTCGTCATGCTTGCCGAACCGCTGCCGGACCGCGAAACCCGGCGGCTGCTCGCCGACCTGCAATCGATGAACGCACCGGTGGCCGGCGTCTTCGTGAATCGCGTATTGATGGAGATCAATAAGTGCCCACGCTGTCTGCGGGCGCAGGCGTGGCAGAAGCAAACATTGGCGTCATTGCGCGATTGGAAAGTCCCGGTCCTGGTGGTTCCGGAATTCGATGACGAGATCGTTGGGAAGCGCGGCCTCGAGCAACTGACCAAAACTCTATGGCGACTCCAGTAAAAAAGAAAGCTGCCGCGAAAAAGCCCGCTGGGACGCGCGCCATCTACCTGTACGGGATCGCGCAGCCGAGCCGGAAGAAAGTCGACATTCGCACCGAAGCAATCGATGGCGACGCCCGGATTGAATCGGTTCGCCTCGAAGGCCTCGACTGCTGGATCAGCCGCGTGGATCGCGGCGAATACGCCGATCATCTCGCCGAAAACATGGAAAACCTTGAGTGGCTCGCCACCATCGGGGTTCGGCATCAGCGTGCCGTGGCAGATCTTGCTGCGAAGACGGAAATCCTTCCCGCCCGCTTTGGCACCGTTTTTCTTACTGACGAGTCGCTCAAGCAGCACGTCGCAGCAAGCAAGAAGAGCATCCAATCGGTGTTCCGGAAAATCTCCGGATCGGATGAATGGGGCGTGAAGATCTTTCGTCATTCACAGAACGTGAAGCCCGCCATGGTCGAGGCTGCCAGCGGTACCGACTACCTGAAGCGCAAGGCGCAATCCGTCATGCCGCGCGCGAAGGAAGATGACCCGACGCTCACGGCCTTCACGCAACAACTTTCGAAACTCAGCGTGGAAACCGCGGCGGGCGGCAACGCCAGCAGCGGGCAGCCGAATCTGGTGTGGCACGGCTCATTCCTCGTCCGCCGCGGCAACCAGAAAAAATTCGCCAACGCACTCCGGGACTTTACGGCCCAATTTGTCGATGCCTACCGCGTCGAATGTTCCGGCCCATGGCCGCCGTACTCCTTCGTGGGGCACAATGTCTAGTTCCGATACCGGCGTGATGGTGCTCGGCGGTGAGAATAGCGACGACATCTCACTGCTCGAAATCCTCGACCGCGTGGTTAGTTCCGGCGTCGTGATTCATGGCTCGCTGGTCATCTCGCTGGCGGGCGTTGACCTTATCTATCTAGGACTGAACGTCGTACTCACGGCTGTCGAGACAGCTCAACAATCAATGAAAACCCACATCCATCCCACACTTCCGGCTCCGGCCGCACGCCCGCGAGGCAAACGCTAATGTCCGTGCTCGCCTATTGCGTAAGCCTTGTATCTGACAACCTCAAAGCTCCCGCCAACGGAGTCAGCGGCGCTCGCGTCCAACTCGCGGAAAATACCATGCTGCGTGCCTGGTACTCCGAGGTTGAAACCGATTCGTTTTCCGGCACCGAGCACGTTGCCAAAGCGGCCCTCGACTTCCATCGTTGCGTTTCCGCCGTCTTCAATGAAGGCACGGTGCTTCCGTTTCGTTTTCCGACGATCCTCGACAGCGTCGATGACATCCTCGTCCACCTCGACGAAAAGGGCGTCTGGTACTACGAGGTTCTTCAGCAGATCGAAGGCCTGGCACAGTTCGAAGCCCGCATTCTGACCAAGGCCAAGCTTCCTGTGGAAGCCGAATCGGGCAAGCAGTACCTGGAACTGCGCAAACAGCTTCACAAGCGCGTGGCGAACGCGGTTGAAAGCCTGGTTACTACGCTTGAGCCGGTACTGGACGATCACGATATCCGGGAGAGCCAGAAGGCCACTCGTGTTTATCTGCTGGTGGAGCGTTCCAAAGTCGCGTCATTACGCGCCAAAGCTGCAAAAGTGACCGTGCCAGATGGCATCGAGATCCGCCTCACGGGTCCTTGGCCGCCCACCGAATTCCTCACCAACGACGAGGATGAGGAATGACGGACAAGCCCGTCGCTGTAACCCCGGCGGAGATTGCCGAGGCCGTCGCCGACCTCAAACGGCAACTCAATGCGGTCGCGGGTTCCTCGCCCGAGCGCATTGACTGCACTTCAGAAACGGTGGAGCAGGGCCTAGCCAAGCTCGTATTGGGGCTTATCGAGTTGCTTCGCAGGTTATTGGAGCGGCAGGCCATCCGACGCATGGAAGGCGGCACCCTGACCGATGAACAGGTGGAAAACATGGGACTTGCCCTGATGAAGCTTGAGCAGAAAGTCCATGAGTTGGCGGGAGAATTTAACCTCACCCCCAAGGACCTCAACCTTGATCTTGGTCCACTCGGCAAACTGCTCGACGAATGAATTGGCGCGAGAAATAATTTTTACATCCGAGGCAAACCGGCAGCTCTGGCTGGCATCGAAGTTCTTGGTTTTGCATCCTCCCCCAAGTTGAGATAGTGCTGTAGGTAGTGCAATACTGGCGCTACGGAGCCACTGACGGTCGTGAAAATCCGTCGAAGTTGCCCGTCCATCGGGCAGTTTCGCTTTGTTTGACAGTGGTGTTTGGCACGCGTTACGATGCCGACACACTCAGACCCAATGGGGCCGAAGTTTGACCCCTTGGAGGGTTTTCAGGCCAGGCAGCTCCGCTCGAGTCCTCAAGAAAAACTCAAATGGAACGTGTACCTACAGTCTCAGGCACTGCCAATTTGCTCGACATTCTCGATCGCATCCTCGATAAGGGGTTGGTGATCGCGGGTGACGTACGGATTTCATTGGCGAATGTCGAATTGCTTACGATCCGCATTCGCTTGCTGGTTTGTTCCGTCGACAAGGCCGAACAAATCGGACTTAACTGGTGGCGTCACGATCCGAACCTCACGATGCCCGAAACTTTCTCGTCCACCACTCGCACCACGCTTCCGGGAGCGGTGCCCGGCGCCGTGCGCCGCGAGGTTCGCAGCTCGGTTAGCAAGGGTACAACCAAGGCCCGTAAGAAGTAGTGGGGAAGATTTCTAGGAGGATCCTGGAATGGCGGTTGAAAGAGTATCGGGCGGTTCAAGCTTAATTGACGTTCTGGATCGAGTACTCGACAAAGGAATCGTCATCGATGCCTGGGTGCGCATCTCACTCGTCGGCATCGACCTGATCACGGTCGAGGCGCGTGTAGTTGTTGCCTCCATCGACACTTACCTCAAGTACGCAGACGCAGTAGGTCTCACTGGACTGGTATCCCGTCCGCAGCTCACGGAAGAAGTTGAAGAGCCGGTAGTCGTGGAAACGACCACGCGCCGAACCGCTCGCCCAAGCCGGCGGCGTATCTAAAGAGGGAGCAGTCAGGGGTCCGTGGGGATGGCTTCGCCTCAGATGCGAGTGCGATCGGAACAACAGCCCGCCGAAAGGGAGCGCAAGGCAGGTCTACGCCTGCTGAACGCCGAGCGATCCGAGGAAATCTTCCCGCTTCTTCTTGAAGAGATCATCGCTCTCGGCCACAAAGCTGCTTTCGTCGCTCGCGTGGACTTCGAGACCTCAAGCATTACCCCGGTCGCGTCGCTGAATTACTCGCGCGGCTTCCTACAGAAACAACGCTCTACGCTGTTCGCCATGGAGAATCCGGTAATCCGGATTCTCCATACCTTTCATCCCGAGATCGTTCCTGGAAAAGCGCGTTCCGGCGACGGCGGTCTCTACGTACATCCCATGGTGTATCGCAACCGCAACGCCTGCTGGGAGGCGGAGCGCAGCAATGCGGGCACCTGCCTCGCGGTCGCGAACTTCCATTGCAAGCAGCGGCTGAACCTTCCCGACCAGGTCTGCGGCACGTGCGATATGCGGGCGTATGCCGCGGTGGTTTGCGTTGAACTAAAACCCAACGCCAAGCCGGCGGAAGTCGCGCAGCTCGGCGCGCTCGTCGAGCTCGCGAATCGGTATCTGTCGCGCATTTTCAAGGTCGAGCACTACTACAACCGCATGACCGACATGGAAACGACCATCGGCCAGATGCGTACCGTGCTCGAATCCATGGCCGACCCCGTGATCCTGACGGACGCGCAGCATCGCGTGATCACCCAGAACAAGGCCGCCGAGCGTTTCTTCAAGCTGCCCGACGAAGTCAGCGAAGGCCGTGTCCGCGCCGTGGAACTGAACAATCTTTTGTTTTCAGCCGCGCTCTCTTCCATGGCTGTCGCCGGCGTGGATTCCTCCCGCGACATGACGCTGGTGGACGCCATCGAAGGCGAAGAAGTTTTGTTCGAAGCCGTCTCCGCGCCGAGCTATGGGCCCGATGGCCGTCGCACCGGCATGGTCACCGTGATGCGCGACGTGACCGAGCTGCGCCGCGCTGACGAAGAGCTCCGCCAGAACTACGAGCTCCTCACTGCCGCTGAAGAAGTGGTTCGGCAGGACCGCGACCGCCTGAACCTGATCATTGAAAACGTGGGCGACCCGATCGTCGTTTGCGACAAAGACGCCAAGATCGTCCTGCTTGATCCGTTGGCAGCCGAGCTCTTTGGAGACGAGAAGGCGGAGCGCACCGCCATCCACATGCGCAACCAGGCCAAGCTCGACGCGTATATCGCGGCCTTTACCTACTCGTTCTCTGACCGCGAGAGCGCGCCGCTGCACCTTTTTAATCCTGGCAGTGAAGCCGAAGTCGAATACGACGCGCGCTCCGGCAAAATTTACGACGAGCGCGGCATGGTCGCCTATACCGTCAGCGTGCTCCGCGATCTTAGTGCGGTTCGCCGTCTCGAGCAGCTCAAGATGGAGCGTCGCATGCTCGAGATGGAGAAGTTTGCGGTCGCGGGACGCATGGCAGGCACCATCGCGCACGAAGTCAACAACCCGATGGAAGCTATCAAAAACTGTATCTTCCTCTTGCAGGATTCCATCCACGACGACGCGACGCCTGTCTACCAGATTCTTAAGACCGAAACCGAGCGCGTTGCCCGCATCGTGCGGCAGATGCTCGGCCTTTATCGCAATACCGAGCAAGTGGGCAATGTTGATATCAACAGCGTGGTGGAAGACACACTCATGCTCTTCGCCCGCCAACTCGATCGTTCAGGCGTTCGCGTGGAAAGGGAACTGGGCGATCTGCCGCCGGTGGTCGGTTCCGCCGACCAGATCCGCCAGGTGCTCTCCAACCTCGTGGTCAACGCCAAGGACAGCATGGCCCAGGGTGGAAAGCTCCGCATGCGCACTCGTGTGGCGAAAAACGGCATCCGCGACATTATTACCATCACCATCGGCGACACCGGCTGCGGCATCCCGCCAAACATGCTGGACACGATGTTCGAGCCATTCGTGACCACGAAGGGTGAACGCGGCACAGGCCTTGGCCTTTGGATTGTGAAAGGAATCATTGAGAACCACGGCGGAAAATTACGCGTTCGCAGCCAGGTCGACCATGGGACTGTGTTCCGCATTGAATTGCCGTTGGTGCAGTAGGAGCTACGAGAGGAATTGTGAGCGAACGGAAGCCCCACATCCTGGTTGTTGACGATGAACCCAACGTGCTCGTCACGTACCGGCTCATCTTGCAGCAGCAGGGCTACACGGTGAGCGCGGCCATCACGTCTGAGGAGGCGCGCAACATTCTTCAGCAGGATGGTGTGGACCTTCTTCTCTGTGACCTCTCGCTCGAAAAGCAGCAGAGCGGATTCGACGTAATTCAGTTTGGCAGGAATCGCAGTCCCGGATTGCACTGCGTGCTGCTCACCGGCTATGCCAGTGTGGAGGCCAACGAACGAGCCGAGCAGGAAAATATCCCGGTGCTCTTTAAGCCCATCGACATTCAGCAACTTCTGCAGGTCATTGCCGACTTCCTAAGGAAAACTGATGAGTCCAGACAAGCGCAGCACGGCCATTAAGGCCAAATCCGCAGCCACCAAGACTGCCAAGCCGAAAGCGCCCGTCAAGGCGACCCGTATGGAAGAGCCTGTCGCTGTCGCCGTGCAGCAGCCGCGTCAGCCGGTATCCATCTCGCAAGGCATTGCACCCGTCGGCGACTCTCGCCAGGAAGGCCGATACGTCTACGGCATCATCCAGGCTAAGGACCAGCTGCTGTTCGGCAAGATGGGCATCGGTGGCACCGGCGAGCAGGTTTACACCGTCGCCCACGGCGACATCTCCGCGGTCGTCAGCAAGACGCCTGTCTTCATCTTCGACCCCACCCGCGAAAACGCGCTTGCCCACGAGCACGTAATCGAAACCGTGATGAAGCAGTACACCATCATCCCGATGTCGTTCGGTACCGTGTTCCGCACCGACGACGACATTCGCGAAGTCCTGCGCTCCATCTATCCGTCGCTCAAAGACGTCCTCAAGCAGATGGAAGGCAAAGTCGAATTCGGACTGAAGGTCATGTGGGAACGCGACCACATCATCGACGAGCTCAAGAAAGAGCACGAAGAAATCCATCGCTTCCATCACGAGATTACTCGCAAGCACCTGCAAAGTACGTACCTCGCCAGGATGCAGCTCGGCCGCATGATCGAGAAGGCGCTGCAGGAGCGCTCCACCGAATATGTTCGCGAGATTTACGAAGATCTCCGCGGCGTTTGCGTGGCTTCGCGCGACAACAAGCCTATCGGCGACAAGATGATCATGAACGCGGCCTTCCTCATCCAGCGCGATCGCGAAGCCGAGTTCGATGCCGCCGTCAACCGCATTGCGAAGAAGTACGGCGACCGCCTCAACTTCAAATACACGGGCCCGTGGCCGCCGTATAACTTCGTGAACATCCGCCTGAAACTCGAGCGGGGAACAGCAGGTTAGAAAACATGCTCCTGATCGACGATCTCCTCCTCGCGCCACTTTCCGGATGGAAATTCATCATGCGGACTTTGATCAAGACCGCCGAGGAAGAGTGGACCAACGATGCGCCGCTGAAGGACGAACTCCTCCAGCTCCAGATCCGCCTGGAAAACGGCGACGTCACGGAAGACGAATACGTCGTTCAGGAGCGTGACATCCTCGCTCGCCTCCACGAGGTGCAGCGCCACAAGATGGAATTGGCGGGCATCGACCCCGACAGCATGGAAGGCGAAAACCGTGTCTTCGGAAAAGGCAACATGCCCACGCTGGAAGTCAGCACGCCTACCGATTTCGTCGACCACGAATAACCGCAGCTTTTCGGGCGTTTCATCCCGAGCGGAATCGTGCACCGCCCCGTTGACGTTTATTGCGTCTGGAACGTTCCCGTCAAACGCCCTGCGCCATGCTTGTTCTCAATGGCGAAGTAGTAGGTAGTGTGCGGCTGCAGGCCGTGGAGCATCACCTGGTGGTTGGTGGTGCCACCCGGCATAAATGCCGATTGCGACAGGTTATTCGGGTCGAGCCCGTAATTCACGCGCGTCGCGGCGACGCCATTCGTAGTCCAGTTCAGTACGGCGGAATGTGCGGTGACCTGTGCGACCGAGGGTCCGGAGGTCACGTCCACGTTGTCACGGATTCCGTTTTGTGCTTCAGTTGAATTCTCCGCGCGCCGCTCCTGCGGCGACACCTGTGCGAAGCTTAGGCTGACGGCAAAGGCCAGCATGGCGGTCAATAAGAGCAGTGCTCGTTTCATGCATTTCCTCCCAAGCAAGTTCGATGGCGCACTTTTGTGGTGGGATGGCCTCAGCGCGCGGATAACGGGGTGCTCACGCTTTCCAGAGATTGCCGTTCAGCCTTCACCCCAATGGCCCATTCCACGGCAGCGGCAGCGATCATGAGAGATGCACCGACGACATAGCCATAGAAGAGATTGCTGCGCGATTTCGTTCCAATGAGAAAGCCGAAGAATACCGGGCCAGCGACTCCGCCGACGAGGGTTCCGCAGGCATAAAAAACCGCGATCGCCATGCCACGAATTTCGAGCGGGAAAATTTCGCTGACGGTGAGATATGCAGAACTGGCAGCCGACGAGGCAATGAAGAAAATCACCGTCCAGCAGAGGGCCTGGGTTCTAGCCGTCAACATGCCCTCGCGGAACATCCATCCGCTCAGTAAGAGCAAAACACCTGAGAGGAAGTAGGTGATGGTGATCATTGGCTTGCGACCGACGGAATCGAACAACCGGCCCACGGTAAGGGGCCCGATGAAATTCCCAATCGCGAATGGAAAGAGATAAAGACCCACGCTCTGCTCGGGAACCTGGTAGAACTCGATGAGCACGAGCGCGTAGGTGAAGAAGATAGCGTTATAGAAAAACGCCTGCGACGACATCAGGACCAATCCCAAGATCGATCGGCGTCGATGTTTATGGGCGACGGTGTCCCATATCTCGCCCAACGGTGTGTGCGTGCGCGTCTGGATGCGGGTGTAGCGGCCGGGTGAGTCGGGACACTCGGGCAGGCTCGCGATGGTCTTTTCGATCTCGCACAGCGTGGCTTCGGCCTCGTGCTCACGGCCGTGAATCATAAGCCAGCGCGGCGATTCGGGCACCGACTTGCGCAGGAAGAGAATGATCGTCCCGAGCACTGCGCCGATCCCGAAAGCGAGCCTCCAACCGACATTGATCGATACGAGGCCCATATCGAGCAGCACGATTGTCCCGGCGGAGCCAAGTGCGGCGCCGATCCAGAATGTGGAGTTGATGATGAGGTCGACACCGCCGCGCACGCGCGCTGGGATGAGTTCGTCAATCGCCGAATTGATGGCCGAGTACTCGCCGCCAATGCCTGCACCCGTGAGCGCGCGGAAGAGAGCGTAGCTCCAGAAGCTCCACGAGAGGGCCGTCGCTGCAGTGGAAAGCAAGTACACCAGCAGCGTGACCATGAAGAGTTTCTTGCGGCCCAGGCGATCAGTTAGATATCCGAAAAGCACAGCACCGGCGACCGCGCCAACCAGATAAAACGTAGCGCTGGCGCCGACCTGGGCGTCGCTCAGGTGCAGCGTGTCAGAGCGGCGAAGCACACCGCCAACCGCGCCGGCGAGGGTGACTTCGAGGCCGTCGAGCACCCAGGTGATGCCGAGGGCGATGACTACGCCCCAGTGCCAGCGACTCCAGGGCAGGCGATCCAGCCGGGCAGGGATATCGCTTTCGACGATGCCACCGATGGTCGCCATGGCAGATTTACGAGTGCCAGATTCCCAAGATGCGGCGCAGTGCGACGATTTCGCCGAGGTGGTAAGCGTTGTGGTCGGCGATAAGCAGCGCCTCACGCAGCAGGTTCTCGCCGTTACCCCAGGGAAACGGCTTTTCCAGATCGCTCTTCGGGTCCTTGAGCAGGTTCTCGAATTCCTTCAGGTCAGCCTTGATCTGGTGAATAGATTCTTCCCACGCCTTGGCGTTCGGGGGATCGGGATCTTTTGGCCAATAGCCATCGGGCCACTTTGGTGAGTGGTAGCTCCCGTCGGAGTTCTTACTGAAGCGCACGATGTCGTGCTGCGCAATGCGTATGTGTTCGAGCAGTTGCCACGCCGAATAAGGCAGGCCGGCGGGTTTCACCCCACGCTTCTCGGCAGGGAATTCCTTTGTGGCGTCATCAAGAGTCGCGTGAGCGTTGCCGCCCTTGAGGAGGGCGAGCAGTTGTTTATGAAGTTCGTCTTGCAACGGCATTTGTTTTCCTTATGCGACGCGCAGTTTGCGGCGGACTCTCCGGCGGATCCTTCGATCGCTGAGCGCTGCCGCCAGCATCCCAATACCGGCCACTCCAGCGAGAATCCAGTTGCGGTTGAAGTCCAACCAGACTTCCAGGCTGGCATGCTTCGCACGCGCGTCGAAGTCTCCGTGAGTTCGATGCGTGCCGGGCACATAATTCCACAAATTGTTTGGACGGTTCGGGTCTGCGTGGCCGTCATACTGCTGGGCATCGTAACCGGTGTGGCCAAGATAGCGATCGAGCAGCCCGGGGATGAATTTCTGCCCAACAATGGCTTCTACCGTGGGCAAGCCGATCCAATATTCGCGGCGGGGGTTGCGGGCCTGCGCGGCGCGCCAAACAGCTTCCGCTGAGATTTCGGGTTCGTAGATCGGTGGCACCGGTTGCGGCTTGCGTGGCAGGCGGCTTTTCACCCAATCGAACTGGACGGTGTTCATGGCCGGCATTTGTACGATGGTGACTTTCACGTTGCTGCGATCGTGATGGAGTTCGCAGCGCAGCGAGTCGGTAAATCCTGCGATGGCGTGCTTGGCGGCGCAGTAAGCCGATTGCAGGGGAATACTGCGATACGCAAGCGCCGAGCCGACCTGGACAATGGTTCCGCGATCGCGCGGCAGCATCCGTCGCAGCGCGGCGAGGGTGCCATAGACGTAGCCGAGATATGTGACCTCGGTGACGCGGCGGTATTCGTCGGCTTCCATTTCTTTGATGGGCGAAAAGACCGAAACCATTGCGTTGTTGACCCACACGTCGATAGGGCCGAGTTCCTGCTCCACGCGAGCGGCGGCGGCTTCCACCGCTTTGGCGTCAGAAACATCGAGCGGAAGAACGAGCGCATGGCCGCCAATCTGTTCGCATTCACGTCGAGCGGCTTCGAGCGCTTCGGGGTTGCGGGCGACGAGTCCGATACGCGCTCCGCGTTTTGCAAAGGAATGAGCGATGGCCCGGCCAAGCCCCGCCGATGCGCCAGTGACAATAACTGTTTGAGGACGATCCGTTGACATACAGGGTTGGATGGGAGGCTGGCGCAAGACGATGCCGCGCACTGTTGTATCCTCGATGCAATCTGGAGGAAGCCTTGGTTCGTAATTTTCTTGCGTTCTGCTCAAACGCATTCTTACTTTTCCTGCTCAGCTGCTCTGTTATCGCCGGTGCACAGCAGGTGGATCCATCGTTGTATGCGCAACTCCATTGGCGGCTCGTAGGCCCGTTTCGCGCGGGCCGCGCCATTAGCGCAACCGGAATCTCCGGAAATCCCAGCACCTACTACTTCGGAGCGGTGGGCGGAGGCGTGTGGAAGACGACGGACTCCGGCATGACATGGCAGCCAATTATGGATTCGCAGCCGGTTGCGTCGATTGGCGCAGTCGCCGTCGCGCCTTCTGATCCGAACGTGATCTACGTGGGTAGCGGCGAGGCCGACATGCGCTCGCAGATTGGGTATGGAAACGGGATGTACCGTTCCGCCGATGGCGGCAAGACCTGGACGCACATTGGGCTTGAGGATTCGCGGCAAATTGGCACGGTCCTCGTAGATCCGCACGATGCGAACGTTGTATACGCAGCCGTGCTTGGGCATGCGTACGGGCCGAACCCGGAACGCGGCGTCTACAAGACGAGCGATGCCGGCCAGACGTGGAAGGCCGTGTTGCACAAGGACGACGACACGGGTGCAATTGACCTCGCGTTTGATCCCCAGGATTCGCAGACGATTTATGCGTCGATGTGGCAGACGCGTCGACCGCCGTGGGTGGTGTATCCGGCGTCGAATGGGCCGGAGAGTGGACTTTATAGGTCCACTGATGCTGGAGCGCATTGGACGCAGCTTGCGAATGGGCTGCCGACGCAGGGAATTGGACGCATCGGGATTGCCGTGGCGCCGAGCGACCACACCCGCCTGTACGCCATTGTGGATGCGAAGGAGGGAGGCCTCTATCGCTCGGACGATGCAGGAGCGTCGTGGCAGAAGATGGACGACGACCATCGGATCTGGGGACGCGGCTGGTATTTCGGAGTAGTTGCTGTCGATCCGAAGAACCCGGACTTGCTGTACGTATCGAACACATCGATGTATCGCTCAAGCGATGGTGGGAAGACGTTCGTCGCATTTAAGGGCGCACCTGGTGGCGACGATTACCACAGTATCTGGATCGCTCCGGAAGATGGCCGGCGGATGATCATCAGTAGCGACCAGGGGACGGTCATCACCTTTAACGGCGGCGAGACTTGGAGCTCCTGGTACAACCAGCCGACGGCGCAGATGTATCACGTGGCCACGGACAACGCTTATCCGTACTGGCTTTGGGGCGCGCAGCAAGATAGCGGCGCGATTGCGGTGAAGAGCCGCAGCAAGTACGCGTCGATTACGGAGCGAGACTGGAAGGGCGTGAATGTGGGTGGCGAGAGCATGATGATCGCCCCCGATCCCCTGGATCCGAACATTGCGTACGGGGGGACGGTTTCGCGATACCAGGCCGACCTGTCGCAAGACCAGGATGTTTCGCCAACACTCGGGCTGGATAGAACCTTCCGCCAAACGTGGACGCTGCCGCTCGCGATTTCGCCGGCCGATCCGCACAAGATGTATTTCAGCCATCAGCAGGTTTTTCGCACGGTGAATGGCGGGAAAACCTGGACAGCAATCAGCCAGGACCTCACGCGTGAGAACCCGGGCGTTCCGTCGAATCTTGATCCGATTACCGCGAAATACGGCTTAGATGCTCCGCGTAAGGGCGTTGTGTATTCGATTGCGCCTTCGCCGCTGGATGCCAACCTGCTGTGGGTGGGCACCGACGATGGGCGGATCTGGCGAACGCATGACGATGGCGCGCACTGGAATGCCGTGACCCCACAAGCGCTGACATCCTGGAGCAAAGTGGCAACTCTAGAGGCTGGCCACTATGACAAGCTGACGGCGTACGCAGCCGTCGATCGCCATCGACTGGAGGACTACAAGCCATACATCTATCGCACCCGCGATGGTGGAAAAAGTTGGCAGCAGATCGCGAACGGAATTCCCGACGGCGCGTTTGTGAACGTGATCCGCGAAGATCCGAAGCGGCACGGACTGCTCTATGCCGGAACCGAGGCCGGGATCTACATCAGCTTCGATGACGGCGAGAACTGGCAGTCGTTCCAGATGAACCTGCCGACCGTGTCCGTGCGCGACATTGCGTTTCATGGCGACGACATTGTCATCGCAACCTTCGGGCGGTCGTTCTGGGTGCTGGATGATGTGACATCTTTGCGCGAAGTGAAAGCTGATGTCGCGTCGGAAGATGCGCGCTTTTTCAAGCCGCAGGTGGCCGTGCGCACTCGTCCGGGAACGGACGAGGCGACGCCGTATCCGCCGGAAATTGCACACGGAGACAATCCGGCGGTGGGTGCGATTTTCGATTACTACCTGAAGGATGATTCGACGGCACCGGTGACGTTGGAGATCTTTAATGCCAAGGGCGAGAGCGTTCGGAAATTTTCAAGCGACCACAATACCGCGCCGCCCGATCCAAAGCAATTTGACTTCCCGGCGCACTGGGTAAAGCTGGCAACCCCACTGCTGGCGACGAAGGGCATGCATCGCTTTGTTTGGGACCTGCACACCGAAATTCCAGGCGTAACTGGAGGATCATGGCGCCGCGCGAATGGCGTCTGGGTGCTGCCGGGCGAATACAAAGTGGTGTTGACCGTCGCAGGGAAGAGCTACGCACAGCCGCTGACTCTGAAGATGGATCCGCGGGTGAAGACCACGCCCGTAGACCTGCAGCAGCAATACGCCGTTTCACAGCGGGCGGCGCATTTGGTGCAGAAATTATCGGCAGAATTGGCGCGGGGAGCGTCCATTGAGAAGCAGCTTGGCGCAGAGCCAAGTTCGCCGGCTGTGGAATCATTCAAGCAGAAGCTTACGGCCGTTCTCGGGAAAGCGGACCTGAGCTACGGCTCCGCTTCGACGCCGGTGGATACCGACACCACCAGTCTTCGGCATATTGCCGGCAAGATGCGCATGGTGCTGTATTCGCTTCAGAGCGCTGATTTGGCACCGACAACCGGCCAGGAATCCGCGTTGGCGCATTACGAGAAGGTATTCGCGACCACCGAACAGCAGTGGAACAGCCTGGTGAAATTGGATTTGCAACAACTGAACCAGGCACTAAAAGCAAGCGGCGCGCGCGAGATCTCGAAATCTGCGAGCACGCCGGTGCAGGACGAAGGAGGAGATGACGACGACCGCTAGTGAAGCGTGAGACCGATGATCACGACTATGACGCCAGCGGCGCCGATCGCCATGCCTGCATACCAGAAGATCCGATTGCTGGTGAGTAGCGTGAGAGAAGTGATGACGAGCGCGACTTCGAGAAAGCCTTCGGCAAGGTCATAGCGATCGGCGCGGCGGGCTACGAGGGTCTTCTCGTTCTCGATCTCTTTCGCCTTGTCGTTGATCTTGTCGATGTCTTCGCGCTCTTTCTTCGAGCGCTCGACATACTTCTCTTTCAGCTTCTCAATGCTCTCGCGATTTTTGTCATCTTTCGTGTCGGCTTGCAGGACGGCGAGCACGTCGGCCACCTGGTCGGCCATCACGCCGCGTTCTTTCTTGAACTGATAGAAGTTGTACTGGTCGGTACGATCGTTCGAGAGCACGGTCTCTTCCGTATGTGCACGATGTCCGAGCAGCGTGGCTGCCGCGAGAATCACGGCCAGGACCGACATGGTGAAACTGACTTCGAGCATCTTGGCTTGTTCGCCGCGCTCGGCCTGCTCACGAAGTTCGTTCAGTTCCTCGCCTGCATTTTCCATTCAGCGGGGTCTCCGGTCGGGAATTGTTCTGCGTAGAGAGGATGGTATGAGAACTTTCCCCAGCGCACAAGCGCGTTAGGTAGGCGTTTATTTGGATCCCGGCGGGGCGGGCTCCCGTGGAATATGTGTCTCCGGCAAGTAGCCGGGCAACACCTCGCGCAGCGCCCATTCAATTCGTTCTATCGATTCCCGCATCATCTCGGTCTCTTTCTCATTGCCGTGCCGCGCCGCCCTGTACGAGAGCACCTGGAGAGCGTTGCGGATGCGGTGGTTCATGTCGGCGATCATTTCCAGTCGTGCTGGCACCAACTGGCGGCGGTTCTGCGCCGTGCGGGCGAATTGCAGATGTGTTTTGCACGATTTTCGATCGCGCAAAATTGCACTTCGGGTAGACTTTCGCCGATGACATCGGGAGCGACGGATCCGAAACTCGCCGAGCGTGCCCAGTCACGGGATGCTGAAGAACTTCTCGGCGTGGCACACCATTCGGCCCTGACGGAAGAGATCGCGCTCGCGCTGCTCACCCGACGCGATCTGCCCGGCAACGTGATCGAAGCGATCTCGCGGAATATAGCTCTGCTCAAGAATCGCAAAGTAAAACTAGCGATTGCGAGCCATCCGAAGACTCCGCGACACGTATCGCTGCCGGTTGCGCGGCATCTTTATACCTTTGATCTGGTGAAGATCGCGCTCATGCCTGCAGTCCCCACCGACATCAAAGTCGGAGTCGACGAGATGATTATTTCGCGGCTCGAACAGATTTCTTCTGGCGAGCGGTTGACGCTGGCGAAGCAGGCCTCGGGACGCGTGGCGGGGGCGCTGCTTCTCGATTCCGAAGAACGCATCATCGAGGCGGCGTTGAAGAATCCGAAGATGACTGAGTCGATCGTCATCAAGGCGCTGAACCAGAAGAAAGTGCAGCCCCGCAGCGTGCACCTCGTCTGCGAGAACGAGACATGGTCGCTTCGACGAGACATTCGGCTGGCGTTGCTGCGCAACGAGCACACACCCTTGGCACAAGCCATCAAATTCGCTGGTGGATTGCCAGACCATCTCGTCCGCGAGGTGCTGAGCCGCTCGAAGCTCATGCCGCACATCAAGAACTATCTACTCGCGACGCTCGAGCAGAAGGCGAATTCATAAATCGCTGCAAGTTCGCATACAATTTCAGCCCTCAAGGCAAACGTTATGAAAGCTGCGGTTCTGCAGTCCCTTGGTCAGCCTCCTCGCTACGAAGATTTTCCGGACCCTGTGCCGGCAGAGAGCGAGGTTCTCGTTGACGTCAGCGGCGCCTCGCTGAAACCGGTGGACCGGCAGTTGGCAGCAGGTTCGCATTACGCCAGTCCCCGGCAATTGCCGGCGATCTGTGGGCTGGATGGCGTCGGTCGGCTTCCCAGTGGCGAACGAATCTATTTCGGCGGTGTGCGGCCGCCGCTCGGCGGCATGGCCCAGCGCACGGCAGTCCGCAAGGCTTTCGCTTTCCCCATTCCGTCCGAGTTGAACGATGAACAAGCCGCTGCACTGCCGAACCCTGGAGTTTCGGCGTGGCTATCGCTGACTTACCGCGCCAAACTGCAAGCAGGTGAGAACGTACTCATCCTCGGGGCCACCGGAGTTACAGGACAGTTAGCTCTCCAAGTCGCGAAGTTGCTTGGTGCGGGCCGTATCGTCGCCGCAGGTCGGAATCCCGAGGTCTTGCTAAAGCTGAGGGAACTCGGGGCCGACGCAACGCTTTCACTCGACGTCGACGAGGACGAACTTCGCCAATCGTTTCTTGGCGAGTCGAGGAATGGCCGGTTTCAAGTGGTGCTCGACTACCTTTGGGGCCATCCGGCGGAAGTGTTTCTCGAGACACTCATCCATAAAGAATTTGCCACGATCGAGCGCGAGATTCGATTCTTACAAATTGGCGAGAGCGCCGGACCCGTGATTTCGCTGCCCGCTGCCGTGTTGCGCAGCGCCGCCGTAACCATCCTTGGGACGGCCGGCGTTCCCCCGCACGAAATCCTGCTCACCGCCTTGCGCGATGTCCTGCAGCACGGCGCCAGCGGAAAATTGCGCGTGGCCACCGAGCGAGTACCGCTGTCGGAGGTAGAGAGCGCGTGGAACCGCGAGTCGCCGGGTCGACGCGTTGTGTTTGTTCCGTGACTAAGCTGCGGGTGACTCTGCCGTCGCAGGCTTGTCTTCTTCGGCCTTGATCTTGCCCGATTGATCCACGAAGAAGGACCGGTGCGTGGCGTCGATGTGGTCAGGCGTCATCGTGAGGTGGAACCCTTCGCCCTCGACACGGTAACCCACGGTGTAGTCTCCACGTTTATTGCTGGCGACCGTGCGGCGCGTGACAGACCCAGTACCGGCCAGCGTCTGCAGATTCGGCGGGTAGGTATTGTGCCGCGCCTTGTAGTTTTTTCCCGCGTTGATGATTGTGCGCATGAAGCCAATTGCGGCGGCTTCGCTATCGCTCTTGGCTGGATCGCCCTTGTACTTCGGCTGGTAGTCCTGGCTCCAGCTAAGGGAAACTACCAACAAAAACGCCACGAGAGGAAGCATGCTGCGTATGCGCATCAGGAACTCCTTTTAGTTAAGTTCGCGAAAAACGGCGAAAGAAATTAGCGGGGATGATTCTATCCCTTTGCAAGCCCCTGCGATTGCGGGTACTATCAGCAGCTAAGAACCCTCGGTGCCTATGAAAACAGCTATGGCGAAAAAGCCCCATATACGGTTAGCGGTGGTGGAAAGCGATCCCCTTCGTTTTGTCGGCTTCCGTGCGCTGTTCGACGCAGAGTCAGATCTGGAACTGCTGTCGGCCACCGTTCCGGACCTTGCAACCCGTCATGATGTCGATCTGGTGTTGCTGGGCAGCCGCAACGGGCAGAACCTCTTCGACGTAATGGCGAGCCTCAAGGCGTCGCGTCCCGACCTGCGGATTATTGTTACGGGCACCGGAGCGGACGACGAAACCATCCTGAAGGCGATCGCAGCAGGCGCAAAAGGCTACGTGGATGAGGCTGGCTCGCCGGCGGAGTTCGTCCAGGCGATTCGGATTGTCAACCAGGGAAGTGTTTGGGCGCCGCGACACGTGCTGTCGATCTTTATCGAGCGCGTCACCTCCTCCCCGGGACGGATTTTCCCGGCCGGCCGGGTTACGTTCACCGACCGTGAGAAGGAAGTCCTGGAATTGCTCGTAGCCGGCCGATCGAACAAGGAGATTGGCTCCGCCCTGGGGATCGAAGAGCGGACGGTCAAGGCCCATGTCGCAAAACTGATGCGCAAAGTCGGGGTACAGAACCGCATTGCGCTGTCGGTGCACGCGATTACGCATTCACTGGTGAGCTCGGCTCGTTAGTGCGGCCATTACCAAAGTAGTATGGACCCTCGGCCAACGGACTGCTGCCTTAGTTACCTTGTCGCAAATCTGCTCTGCGGAGATACTCCCTCCACCTACTACAGTACCTGGGAGACGGGGCTGTATGGAGAGCGAGGGTCCTTCGTGCAGCCCCATCAAATCTCGGGGATTTGCTTCAGGTACTGAGTTGGGGTGCCGGTTGCTTTCAACTCAGCCCTCCCCCAGAGTGCACGTTCTCGAAAAGTAACCGGCATTTCCACAACTCCTGCCTCTTATTCGGGTTCCATTCAGCGTAAGATCGAGTCAAATTCCCAGAAGAGCTGCATACGTTTGTCTCAAAGGGCGTACGCAGCCGATTCGAGGCTCGCTCCCGATGAAAAAGATTGCAGGTCTGCTTACCCTCCTCCTCCTGAGCGGCGCTGCCTTCGCGCATGACCGTTCGAACGAAGTTGACCGCGTAGAGAGCTCGGCGACCGTGCTCGACGAGATCATGTCAGCCCCGGATTCGGGCATTCCCAACCGTGTAATCGATAGCGCCAAATGCGTGGCTGTCGTGCCATCCATGCTGAAGGGCGGTTTTGTCTTCGGCGCGGCTTACGGCCGAGGCATTGCCAGTTGCCGCAGCGAAAAGGGCGGATGGACGCCTCCGGCCTTTTTCGTCCTGGAAGGTGGAAGCTTCGGTCTCCAGATCGGTGGCCAGGCCGTGGATGTGGTCATGCTCGTGATGAACGACCACGGGATGCGCAACCTTCTGACCAGCAAATTCAAGTTAGGCGCCGATGCATCCGTGGCTGCCGGTCCGGTGGGCCGCCAGGCATCGGGGGATACCGATCTGTATATGCGGGCCGAGATCCTTACCTATTCGCGGGCACGTGGCATTTTCGCCGGGCTCACATTGAATGGCGCTTCGGTACGACAGGACCGAGATGCGACGCGTGATTTCTACGGCCACTACATCTCGTATCGCACATTGCTGCGTGGCGAGACCGAACAGCCGCAGGGCGCCGAAACATGGATAACGGCGTTGAACCGTTATGCGGGGGGATCCACGAATCCGGGCAGCGGCACGACGGCCAGCGCTCCGTTGGCACCGCCTCCGCAGGCTCCGGCACCTGCTGCAGCACCGGCACCCGCGAATCCGGCGAATACCGATGCGAATGAACCGGCACCGTCAGCGACCAACACGCCTCCGGCGGCGAAGATGCCGGCGGAGAACGACATTCCGGATGTTCCGCCGCAACCGGCGAGCGCAGATCCCCACTAGTCTTGGAAGTCCAATCCCCGTCGGCGACGCATCGTGCGTGCGGACGGGGTTTCTCTATCGTGTTTGACTCCGGTTTTCGCGGTTTGCTACCGTCGCTCTTTGCGAACTTTACGCCAAAGGCTGGAATACGCTCCGATTTGGCTGCTGCTGCGCGTCATGGCGCTGCTTCCACGGCCTTTAGCGCGTGCTCTCGGCATTTCCATCGGCGGAATGGTTTATGTCCTGATGGGACGCTTGCGCAGGGTCGGCCACCGCAATCTCGAAATCGCCTTCCCGAATAAGAACCTGAAGGAACGCAAGAAGATCCTGCGAGGCATGTATGTTTCGCTAGGCCGTCTCTTGGCCGAGTTCTGCCTGTTTCCTCGATACAGCCGGCAAAACGTGGAACGAATCGCCGTCTATAAAGGTTTTGAGAACTTCGAACAGGCCGAGCAGTTGGGGAAGGGCGTTCTCTTGCTCACCGGGCACGTGGGCGGATGGGAAATTGGGTCGTTCGTCCACTCGCTCTACGGCCACCCAATGAACATTGTTGTGCGGCCGCTCGATAATCCGCACCTCAACCGCCTGGCTGAGCAATTCCGCAGCCGGTTTGGGAATCGGCTTCTGCCCAAGCAGGAGTTCGCTCGGGGCTTGCTCGCCGCCATGCACAAGGGCGAGACCGTCGGAATCCTCATGGATACAAACATGACGCCGCCGCAGGGCGATTTCGTGCCATTTTTCGGAGTCCGGGCTTGCACTGCGACGGGACTTGCGCGCGTGGCGAGGAAGACCGGAGCGGCCGTCGTTCCGGCATTTACGATTTGGGATGACCAGCTTCGCAAATACCATGTAGTGTTCGAACCGGCGATCAAACTGGTGAAAACCGACAATCCCGACGCCGATGTGCTGGCCAACACAGGGTTGTTCAATAAGGCGCTCGAGGATGTGATCCGGCGGTATCCGGACCAGTGGTTATGGGTGCATCGGCGATGGAAAACCCGTCCGCCTGGCGAGCCGCCCATCTACTAAGGTTTGCTTCCGCGACGGCTTAGCCATATAAAAGCAGCATGTCAGCTACATTGCAGGAACTCGCCGCTGCGATCAACGCACGCGTAATCGGCCCGGCGGAGGCGACGGTGTCGTCGGTCGCCTCAATCACCCACGCTTCGCGCCACGACCTGGTGTTCTGCGAAAACGAGAAGTTCCTTGGAGAGGCATTAGCCAGCGATGCCGGCGCCGTGGTCGCGGGAGAGTTCGCGGCAGCGACCGAACGCACGAAACCGCTGCTCATTGCCAAGCAGCCGAGGCTGGCCTTCGCGCTGGCAGCACGGCATCTCAAGCCATCGCGGCGCAAGGGCGGCATCGTTCACCAAACCGCAATCGTGCCGCCCACGGCCGTGTTCGGCTCGGACATCATGGTCGGCGCGTATGTCGTGCTGGGCGAGCACGCCTCGATCGGCGATCGCGTAACGATTGGCGCGGGTTGCTCGATTGGCAGCAACGTGATCATCGGCCACGATTGCCATATCCACTCGCGGGTGACGATCTACAACAACACCATGATCGGCAGCCACTGCATTATTCACGCGGGTGCTGTGCTGGGAGCCGATGGATTCGGATATGTGCGTGACGCGGAGACGGGCCGCTATTACCAGATGCCACAGATCGGACGGCTGATCGTCGGCGATCACGTGGAAATCGGCGCGAACGTCACCATCGACCGCGGTGGTCTGGAGGACACCGTGATCGGCGAGGGAACGAAGCTCGACAATCTCGTCCACATTGGCCATAACTGCACGCTTGGGGAGAACGTCGTAATCGCCGCGCAAACCGGCATCTCCGGCAGTTCCGCAATTGGCGACAACGCGGTCATCGGCGGCCAGGTAGGCATTGGAGAACACGTGACCCTGGAGCAGGGAACCATGCTTGGCGGGCAATCGGGCGTGCTCTCGAACAAGGTCTTCCGCGAGAAAGGGCCATGCTTTGGCACTCCCGCGCGGCCGCTCAATGATTTTCTGCGGGAACAAGCGGCGCTTGGACGAATCGCGCGCCGGCAGGATTAGCATCGAACCAGCTATGGCGATCATGGTCATTGGCGGGCACTCGCGCGACGTCGGAAAAACCAGCGTTGTAGCGGGTCTGATTGCCTCGATGCCCGAGAAGCACTGGCTAGCAATGAAGATTACGCAATACGGGCACGGCGTCTGCTCCGCCAACGGCGAGCCTTGCGACTGCGTCACCGCTGATCACAGCCTTGCAGTGTCTGAAGAACATAACCGCAAAGGCGATACCGACACCTCACGCTTTCTCCTGGCCGGTGCTGAACGAGTGCTGTGGGTGCGAACCCAGCAGGGAATGTTAGCCGAGGCAATGCCGCGGGTTCGCGCCGAGATGGCGAAGGCCGAAAACGTGATCCTGGAGTCGAACAGCGTGATGAGATTCATTCGTCCCACGCTGTACGTCGCAGTGCTCGATCCCTCGAGGGCGGACTTCAAAGCTAGCGCCCGCGAATACCTGGACCGCGCCGACGTCGTGCTTTTGCGTTCGAGCGACGGGAATCCCGGGTGGAACGACGTTTCATTGAAGCCGGTGCAGGGTAGGCCGTTCTTCGCGTTCACGCCGCCGGACTACGTGCCATCGAACTTCGTGGAGTTTGTCCGGGAACGAGTGGAACGAGCTGCCGTACGGGCGCGCTGATTTCTCAGGCGACTTTTTCTTTCGCGGGGCCTTGGCTGTGCGTCTCGACGCGGTTGCCACCTTCCAGCCCGATCTTTGCAAAGCTCGCGTTGAGGACGCTGGCGGCACTGCCGCGAAACAGGAGTTCCGTGAGCCGGGTCACGATGGCAATATCTTCTTCGTTCACGCCACCTTCCAACAATCGCGGAAATTCCATTTCAATCGAACGAGGGATTTCCTGCGCGCAGTTCCATGCACTCTCGCGCATCCGGAAAATTGCGTCCTCATGCATTACCGACTGAAGCATGGTCTTGATCGTTTGCCAGAAGGCAAACAGCAGATCAGGCCATTGCGCGAGCGCCCGCTGCTCGTCGCCGCAGAACGGCAAATCGAGAGTGTGACGGATCTCCTCCATGACACGACGAACGCCAATCGGAGCCGACTCGACATCCACAAAATCAGGCGCGGGAGCCGACGCAATGCGGTCTGCGGGATGAATATCGGCGGGCTTGCCGACGGAGGCGTCGAAGGCCTGCAACTGCGCAGACAGAATGAGAAGCACGGCCGGTTGTACGCGGCAGATTTGGTCGAACACGGCCGTCGCCTGCGATACGGTTAACCCATCGCCAAGAGGCGGAACTTTGAAATAGTTGTGGACGTAGGTATAGGCCTCGGCCTGGAGCCGCTCGGCGAGATCGAAGAACTCGCGGGTAGCAAACAGAGGTCGAATGGCCCGCCACTGCAGATCGAGAAACTCGGGATACGCCGCGAATGCCTGGAATTCCAGAGGCACATAAGCGATTCCGAGTGCCGCGCGGAGTTCATCGAAAACCTCGGCCACGCGGCCAGTTGCGTCGCTTTCTCGTACGAGATGAAGCCGATTTCCTTTGCGCCACGGCATATTCAATATGGATGCCGCCCATGACGCATAAGGACGTAAGGTGTAATTCTTAGTGGGGCTGCACGTAGAATGGCGGAGATGTTACAGCCGTTTGAAATCTTCTTCGATCGCGGCGAAAATGCGCCATTTGAGCATGGGGCATTTTCGCGCTATGGCCAGCTCGGCTTCCCCCAGCCGCCGCCCGATCGCCCTTGGATTTATTCGAATTTCGTCCAGTCATTAGACGGCATTACCTCGCTTCTCGGCCGGCATTTCGCCGGCGGAGATATTTCCCAGTCGCTTGACGACCGCTGGCTAATGGACCTCCTCCGTGCTCATGCCGGCGCGATCCTCACCGGCGCCACCACTCTGCTCGACGAGCGCAATGCTCGCGGTGCCGATAGTCGCGGCATCGTCTTCCGCGTGGTCGATCCGGAGATTCAGGACCTGCGAAGCAAGCTCGCCCTGGGCCAGGAGAGAAACATAATCGTCACTGGCCACGGGAACATTCCCTGGCGCGACCTGAAGCTGTTCGACGGTTCACAAGTCGAGCCCGGCATCGTGACAACCGAACTTGGTGCAAAGAACCTCGGCGCGCTGCCTTCACACGTTCTGCTGATCGTCGCCGGCCCCGGACCGCTGATCGATTTTCCCGTCGCCATGCGCAAACTGCGCGCTGAAGCGAGCATCCAACGGATCCTGTGCGAGGGTGGACCCACACTTTACGGTTCACTCGCCCGCGCTGACCTGATTGACGAAAAATTCGTGACTGTCTCTCCCGTCGAAACTGGGCAACTCGTTCCGCCGGAACAAGAACGGCTCGCATCCGAAAGTGGTCCCGTTCTGCTGCGTCCCACGACCTTCGGAGGGCCGGGATTCACCAAGGAAAAGACCACGTGGTGGGATTGGATAAGCAGCCGCAAGCTTGGCAACCACGAATTTAATCGTTATCGTCGCCGCCGAGCGTAAGGCATCGGACTCGTCACCAGCATTTCAACCTCTGTTTGTTACACTCGAAACGTGAAGCGAATCCACAAGCAAGCATGGGGAATGGCCATTCTGTCCGGCGTCCTCCAGGTGGTTATCTTTCCTTCACCCGCCCTGTATTTCCTCTGTTGGATCGCACTCGCCCCGCTCATTATCGCCATCCTGCGCGCCCGCGACCAGGACGCGGTACAACTGCTCGCCGAAGGGGGTTCGAGTTATCTTGCACCGGCCAGCTTGCGGCAGGGCTTCGTGCTCGGCTATGCCAGCGGCATAGTGTGGTACCTGGGCAGTTGCTACTGGGTGTACCACGCCATGCATTACTACGGCGGTTTGAACGCGTTCGCCTCCGCGCTGCTGCTGCTGCTCTTCGCGCTGTACGTCGCCCTTTATCACGGATTGTTCGGAATCCTGTTGGCGCTGAGCGCGCGCAAGCGCCAGGGATACAGTCTCCGCGCGCTCGTGCTCGCGCCGTTCCTGTGGGTTTCAGTGGAGCTGGCGCGCACTTATATCACCGGATTCCCTTGGGACCTGCTCGGCACGGCGCAGGTGAACAACGTCCCACTGGCACGCATAGCGACCTTCACCGGCGTTTACGGATTGTCGTTTGAGATTGCACTGGTGAACGCGGCCTTCGCTGCCGCGGCGCTTGTCGCACGACGGCAACGCGCAACCATGCTGATCGCGGCGTTCTGCGCAAGCGTCGGCTTGCAGGTGTGGCAGCTCGTTCCCATGCAGGCCGCGCCGCCCGATCATTACGCTACGCTGGTGCAGGAGAACCTGCCGCTGCAGGATGTCCATTGGGACGAGCAAAAAGAAAAGGACGTTCTCGCCGAACTCGAGAAGTTCAGCGTTGCGCCGAAGGGCGCCAGCGACGACCATCCGGGCGTGATCGTCTGGCCGGAATCCCCCGCGCCGTTCTTTGTCACCGATTATCACTTCCGGGGAACGATGATGGAGATTGCGCGGCAGACGCACTCGTTCGTTATCGCCGGAAGCCTGGGCATCGAGAACACTGGCCGCGAAGACGTGCAGCCCGATCTCTACAACTCCGCAGTGCTGATTACGCCCGAAGGGCACTGGGCAGCCCGCTATGACAAGAACCATCTCGTTCCATTTGGCGAGTACATCCCGTTCGCGGGAATGTTCAGCTTTGCGAAGTCGCTCACGCACGAGGTCGGGAACTTCAAGGCAGGCAAAGAACGCACGGTACTTGATCTCGCGAAGCACAAGATCGGTACGTTTATTTGCTACGAGAGCATTTTCCCGGGCGAAGTGCGCCAGTTTGCCGACAACGGCGCCGACCTGTTCGTCAACATTTCCGACGATGGCTGGTATGGCAACTCTGGTGCGCCCGGGCAGCATTTGAACCAGGCGAGAATGCGTGCCATCGAGAATGAGCGTTGGCTGCTGCGCTCAACAAACACGGGCATCACTGCCGCTATCGATCCTTACGGACGCGTGGTTGTGAGCGCACCGAGGAATGTGCGTGCCTACATGGAAGCACCGTTTGCCTATGTTTCGGAGAAGACCTTTTACACCGAACACGGCGATTGGTTTCCGATTGCATGTGTCATAATTTCTTTGCTGGCATTGATTGTGCGCAGCCGCCCGGCGGCGCGCGTCACGCAGCCTCAACCGGTCTAAACACCGCGAATCAAGCGAAGAAGGAAGCGAATGGTCGAGGAACTCGAGCAGGAATACGCAGAGTTGAGCAAGAAGGTCCGTGAGCTGAAGGAGTATCTTTGACGCTCCTCGCGTCCGTACGCAACTGGCCGGAGTAGAGAAAGAAGCCGCCGACCCAAATCTCTGGTCCAATCCTGAAAATTCGCAGCGCGTCATGCGCGAGAAAAAGCGGCTGGAGGACATGCTCTCCACCGATGTCGAACTCGGCCGCCGTAGCGACGACATCTCGGCTTATTTCGAGTTGGCGAAGGAAGGCGAGGAGGTCACGACCGACCTCCGCCGGGAGATGGACCAGCTTCGAGATTTGGTAGATCGGCTCGAGACGGAGACGCTGCTCTCCGGAGAAAGCGATCGCCTGAGCGCCATTGTCACCATCCATCCTGGGGCGGGCGGCACGGAGTCGCAGGACTGGGCCGAGATGCTCCTACGTATGTACCTGCGCTGGTCGGAGCGGCAAGGGTTCGAGACCACCGTGAACGACTACCAGCCTGGCGAAGAGGCCGGCCTGAAATCGGTGACATTTACGGTTTCGGGACAAGACGCGTACGGCTTGCTGACCAGCGAGATCGGAGTGCATCGGCTGGTGCGGATCTCGCCCTTCGACCAGGCAAAGCGGCGGCACACGTCGTTTGCAAGCGTGTTCGTTTCGCCCGAAATCGATGAGAGCATCGAAGTCGTGGTGAAGCCCGAAGATTTGCGTATCGATACCTATCGATCTGGCGGCAAGGGTGGCCAGCACGTGAATACCACCGATTCCGCGGTGCGCATAACCCATTTTCCGACCGGAATCGTGGTGAGCTGCCAGAACGAGCGTTCGCAGCACAAAAACCGCGAGCGGGGGATGAAGATCCTGCGCTCCAAGCTCTACGAGTACGAGCTCGAAAAGAAGAAAGCCGCCTCGCAGAAGGTTGAGGACTCCAAGCTCGACATCGATTTCGGCTCGCAGATTCGCTCCTATGTGCTGCATCCGTACAGGATGGTGAAGGACCATCGCACGCGATTTGAGGTTGGAGATCCGGATCGCGTGCTCGACGGCGACCTGAAAGGCTTCATTCGGGCGTATCTGCTGATGCGCCGCGCGGAGTCGAAGGGCGGAGACGGCGCGGCTCCCGTCGCTTAGTTCTGGCCGACAGCACGACCGTCGAGCTATCCTTACCCATGCCTCACGTTGCTGCCAACAGCGGCTTCAGTGCGAAATTCGATGAAGCGATGCTGCTCGCGCACGAACTGCATCGCCGCGATGTGCGCAAGGGCACCGGCAAGCCGTATATTTCGCACCTGCTCGGCGTCTGCTCGCTGGTAGTAGATTATGGCGGCGACGAAGAAATGGCCATCGCCGCCCTGTTGCACGACGCCGCGGAAGACCATGGCGGACTGCCAATGCTGGAGCAGATCCGACAGCGATTTGGCGACCGCGTGGCCCACATCGTGGACGGCTGCACCGATAGCTACGTGCTCGATGCATCGCAAAAAGAGCCGTGGCGCCAGCGCAAGGAAATGTATCTCGCGCGACTTCCGCTGGAAGATGCGGACGTGCGGCTGGTCTCGGCGGCCGACAAGCTGTACAACTGCCGCACGATCCTGCGCGACCTCCGCCGAGACGGCATGCCCGCCCTCGACCGCTTCAACGGCGGACGCAAAGACACGGTGTGGTACTACGACGAACTGGTGCGGGTGTTTCGCCGTGCGGGCAGCAACGACCTTGTGGAAGAACTCGCAATTTCTGTCGATGAAATGAAGCGCGTGACGGGCTACAATCAAGCTCCAGAATTGCCTCGAATGCCAAGCCAGGAGCCGTCTTAGCCGATGAGCCGCATGATCGATCTGGTCAGGGAATCGGCGCTGCCCGCCAACATGATGCGGAGCGCTGCCAAAGGCGCGCTCTCGGTGGCTCCGGGCGAGATGGTGGAAATCCTGGTCTATCTTGCTGACCACCCCGTCTTTGGCGCCGAAGCTCGCATGACGCTCGCCGGATGGGAAGAGAAGTCCGCGAAGATGGTGGTGGGTGATCCACGCGCGTCCGCGGACGTGCTCGCCTATTTCATATCGTTCGACAATCTCCGGCTGCCGCTGCTGAATACCTTACTGATAAACCCGGCCGTGACCGAAGAGATGATCGTGCACCTTGCCATGCGAGCGTCCACGAAGGTCCTGGCAAACATGCTGTGGCACCCGCGGGTGCTGGCGAGCACGTCGGTGCTGCATGCGATATCGATGAACGTCAATCTGCCGGATGACGATGCGGCGGTCGTACGGTCGGCCCTGGCGAACCTCGGCGAGAATACGGATTACCTCATCGAGAAGGCGGAGATGGATGGGGACACCGACGAGATTTTCGTTCCGGAGGACGTCCTCGAAGCAGAGTACGACCGTTACACGCGCGAGCACGCGGACGAGATCGCCGCGGAGGAAGGCAAGGAATTCGAACTCTACGTCGATACAGCTCCTCGCAAGCGCAAGGACGCCGAAGACGTGCCCCTACCACAACCCGTCGGGCCCGTAATCGGCGGCGCCGGGGTGGTGCCCGCGTTGATCAAAACTGCAACCGGCGATGCCGCGCCCGACAAGTCGCTCCGCAAGAAAATGACAGCCTTCCAGAAGATTGCGCCGCTCGGGGTGGGGCAGCGTGTACAGCTGGCGATGAAAGGCAACAAGGATGAGCGTTTCATCCTGGTACGAGATGGATCGAAGGTCGTGTCGCAGGCTGTACTGGAGAGCCCGAAGCTCACCGAAACGGAAATCGAGATGTTCGCCAGCCTGAAGAACGTGCAGGAAACGGTGCTGCGGGGCATCGCGTTGAAGCGGAAATTCATGAAGAGCTACGTCGTGCAGAAAAACCTGGTCAACAACCCGCGGGTTCCTCTTGATATCACGCTGCCGCTGCTAAAGGGGTTGATGATCAACGACCTCCGCTCCATGTCTGTGAATAAAAATGTGAACGATACCCTGCGGAAGATGTCGCACAAGCTCTACAAGCAGCGCACGGAAAAGAAAGCGGAGTCGTGATTTCGCGCGCCGCGCGCAACGACGCAAACATCCAATCGAAAATGCCGAACGACCCGATCACTGAGCTTCTTAGAAACGCAAAAACCATTGCTGTAGTTGGCCTTTCCGACAGTGCGATGAAACCGAGTCACGGCGTCGCTGAGTACATGCAGGCGCACGGCTACCGGATCATCCCGGTAAATCCGCAAATCTCAGAGGCGTTGGGCGAGAAGGCGTACGCCACACTCTCTGACGTTCCGGAGAAGATAGACATCCTGGACGTGTTTCGCCGTCCGGAATTTATGCCGACGATCGTGGACGAGGCGATCCGGCTGAAAATCCCGGCCATCTGGTTGCAGGAAACTGTGGTGCACGAACAGGCGGCAGAGAAGGCGCGCAAAGCGGGCATCTTCGTTGTGATGGACAAATGCATTCTCAAGGAACATCGTGCGAGATTGCGATGAACTAGCGATGCTCAGCCTAGCTGCACACCTACGGCTTCGCTTTGACCCGAGACATATCGACTGAAATTGGGCGTTCCAGCGCGGTCTCGACCGTTGAACCGGCGTCGAGACGCAGTTCGGGGCCCCGCGTGAACAGAACGGTGGCGAGACCAACTAACCCGCCTGCCGCTCCGCCGATTGCGCCGCCGGTTAGTGGCCTGCCGTTTGCAGCGCCAACTCCAATGCCGCCCAGACCGCCGTATCCAGCGTCTTTCGCGATGGTGGCTGCGTCCTTGCCCTTGTTGCTGTCGCCTTGGATCGTGCCTTCCTTGTCGTTCGGCTTCATCTTTCCTGTGTCGAGGCCGGGAACGTTGTCAACCGCACCAGGCAATAGCACCGTGTAGCCGTTAGGAAAGATGAGAGTGTTGAAGTGTACGAGGAGTTCCGCGCGTCCCTTTACCCGACCAGGGCGCTTGATATTCGTGATTGACCCCTGCACGTAGGCTCCGGCAGGAATGATGATCTGGTTGTTCACCACGACGGGGAAGGTGGTTTCAGCGTAAACCGCATCGCCGTCGTGCGCGGTCTTGGTGGTGATGGCATGCTTGAGCGCGAGCGGAAGTTTTGTGCCGGCGGGCAGGGTGATCTCTTGCGAGGGATCGCTTGCGGGCGGCCGCGTTTCCTTGAGCTTGGGCGCGGAAACTTGCTGCTGCGGAGTGTTCAGATCCTCTGAAGTTTGGGCCAAGAGCCCGCTGGATCCTAAGACCAGAAGCGCTATTGCTACTCGTTTCATGCCTGCCCACCTCGCGTTGGACCCAAAATACTACGGCGCAGCCCATAGTTTCTAGCATTTGGACTGCGCCTCGGACATTTTGTAATCGCGCCGTGAATTAAGGCAGGTACACCCCGCGATCGAGCCGTAGAACGAGCTGTGCGCCGCGATCGAGAAGAACGTTGCGGTCCATGAGGCTAGCAACGCCCGCGCCTGTGGCGGCGCCCGTGGCGGCGCCGAGGGCGATGCCACGACTGTCCGCGCCTGCGGCCTCACTTGCGCTTACGCCAACCACGGCGCCTGCGCCAGCGCCTTCCATCGCGCGCCGCATGTCGATGGGCTTGCGTTGGATTTCACCCTCGCTGCCGGGGGTTTTCAAGCCGTGCTCGCTGGGGATTTCCACGACTGTGGCGGAGAGTGGAACCCAACCCGCAGGCGTCTGAATTTCGTCGAAGCTCAGCAGCAGCATGGCGTGGAACCCACGCTGCACCTCACTGACGTGCCCAGTGACCCAATGACCGCCTGTGAGCTTCTCTCCGTTGGGCGCGATGAGCGGCTCGCGAACCAGGGCGCGAAAGTGCTTGCCGCGGGCGACCGTCGCGCTGTCGAGCGGCTCATCGAGCGTGATCAGGAACGTGTAGCCGACAGGAACTTCATTGGGCGCGGCGGGACGCCTCAAGACTGCGTCCGCGCGCGCGGGTAGCGTCGGCAAAGCGGGTTGAGCAGAGGGCGGCTCTAGAGGCGGCGGGACTTCGTCGGGCTGGGTGGCCTCTTGCGCGGGCTGCTGGTCCTGCTGTTGAGCCTGAGAATCTGGTGCATTTTGCGCGTCTGGAGAGGCGTTTTGTGTGTCCAGAGGGGCGTTTTGAACGTCTTGCGATGGGTTTTGAGAAGGCTGTTGCGAGTCTGCCGGATACTGTTGTTGTGATTGGTCAGCTGGGGGAAGCGTGCTTTCTTGTGGCTGTACCGGGCGCGCCCATGGCTGAGATTGTTGATTCGGAACCTGTTGCGAGAGGGCGAACGTGGCGGCCAGAAGGAGCGAGGCGATGAGAATGGATGGGGCTCGAAGCATGCGCGACCTCGAAAACCGGAATGGGATTGCGCATGAAAACCCCAAAAAACGCGCTAAGTTGCGCGCAAACGTTACGAAAGTTTGCGAAAAACCAGCAACTCTGAAACCTTCCGCTTGGGAATTGCGTCCAAGTGAGGTATGGTGCTCATAATAGCGGGGTTGTAGCGCTGGGGGACGGGTTCACATGCGGAAATTCTATGTTTCGCTAACGCTGTTGGGATTGGGCGGTCTGGGTGCCGCGCTCATGAGCGAGCGCGGAAGGCGCTTCGTAACTGGTTTGTTCGACCGCACTTCCGATGGTCCTTCGAAGTTCATGGAGTGGAACGACACAGCGCAGTCGGAGCTGGCGCGGATTCAAAAGGCGCTCGATCGCATTGCCGAGCATTTGGATCCAGGGCACGAGCGGCTGGCGTAGAAATCCCACAGATTCAGAGACATAGGCTGGCTAGAGGCCAGCCTTTTGTATTGGAAGAATGGAAGCGAAAAACGGCCGTTTTTAGCCTAATTCGTTGAGGTTCGCGGCCATTTTGACATCCCGCTGGGTGACTCCGCCGGAGTCGTGCGAGGTCAGTTGCAGGGTGACGCGGTTGTAGACAATCTGAATGTCGGGATGGTGGCCTGCCGCTTCGGCAACGTCGGCGACTTTGTTGACGAATTTCATGGCTTCGAGGAAGTCTTTGAACTCGTACTTGCGTTCGATGGCGATGCCTTTTTTCGACCAGCCGTGGAGGGAAGAGAGCGAGGATTGGATTTCCTGATCAGTGAGCGTCTTCGACATAAGAAAACTCCCAGCGGGGAATTCTAACTGAAAGTGATGGATTCGTGTGAATGAGACAATGGAAGAGCAATGATCCAGTTGTCATCGGCCGGGAAACGATTCGGCCCTAAGATACTTTTTCAAAACCTCGATTGGCTGATAACGCCGCAGGACCGCGTCGGCCTGGTGGGTGCGAACGGCACGGGAAAATCGACGCTACTGAAGGTGCTCGGCGGGATCGAGACGCTCGACTATGGCTCGATGCAGTCCATGCGCGGCATCACGCAGGGGTATTTGCCGCAGGATGGCTTGCGGCTCTCCGGAAGAAGCGTTTTCGCGGAGTGCTTGAGCGTATTTGACGATCTCAAGGCGATGGAAAGAGAGATCGAGACGCTCACACAACGGATGGGCGAAATCGACGCCGAATCGGCGGAATACAGGCAAATTGCCGACCGCTTTCATCGGATCGACAGCGAGTTCCTGGTGCGCGATGGGTATGCACTGGAATCGCAAGTTGGGACGGTGCTGGCCGGACTTGGATTCAGCAAAGAGGACTGGCAGCGCGATACGGGCGAGTTTTCCGGCGGATGGCAGATGCGCATTGCCCTGGCGAAACTGCTGTTGCAGAAGCCAAACCTGCTGCTGCTCGATGAGCCGACAAATCACCTCGATCTTGAAACGCGCAACTGGCTGGAAGACTACCTGGCGAATTATCCGTATGCGTATCTGCTGATCTCACACGACCGTTACTTCCTTGACGTGACGGTGAATAAGATCGTCGAGATCTGGAACAAAGAGATCCACTTCTATAGCGGCAATTACGACAAATACCTCGCGCAGAAGGAAATGCGGCGGACGCAGCTCGAGGCCGCGTACAAGAACCAGCGAGACCGGATCGAACAGCTTGAGGCGTTCATCAACCGGTTTCGTTACCAGGCGACGAAGGCGAAGCAGGTGCAAAGCCGCATCAAGGAACTGGAGAAGATCGAGCGGATTGAGATCCCGCCGGAAGAGAAGACGATCCACTTCAAGTTTCCACAGCCCAAACCATCAGGACGACAGGTGGTGGAAGCGCAAAGGGTGGCAAAGAGCTACGGCGAGAAAGAAGTGCTGCGCGATGTGAACTTCTTTATCGAGCGCGGAGACCGCGTGGCACTGGTGGGCGTGAACGGCGCGGGAAAATCGACGCTGATCAAGATGCTGGCGGGAATGGAACCGACGACCGGCGGCGAACTGCGGCTCGGGCATAACGTGGAAGTGGATTACTTTGCGCAGGACCAGTACAAGGTGCTGGACGCGAACGCGCGCATGCTGGATGACATCGGCGAGGCTTCGCCGCGCTCGACGCAAACGGAGCTGAGAAGCCTGTTGGGATGCTTCTTATTCTCCGAGGACGATGTGTTTAAGACCTTGGGAGTGCTTTCGGGTGGAGAACGCAACCGCTATGCGCTGGCGCGAATGCTGCTGCATCCTTCGAACTTTTTGCTGTTGGACGAGCCGACAAACCATCTCGATATACGCGCCAAGGATGTGCTACTAGAGTCGTTGGAGAAGTTCCAAGGAACGGTGCTGTTTGTTTCGCACGACCGGTACTTCATCGACAATCTGGCGACGCGGGTATTCGAAGTGGCCGAAGGCGGGGTGGAGGTGTATCCGGGGAACTACGAGGATTACCTGCGAGCGAAGGGCAGGAGTGCTGCAGTCGAAGAAGCCTTTGCCCAATCGCCAACTGCCGGCGATAAGGACGGGGCACCCACATCCGAGAAGGGGAAGCGGGTGAATCCGATTAAGCTCAAGCAGTTCGAAGACCGGATGCATGAGTTGGAAGAACGAGTGCAGCGAGCAGAAAGCGAAATTGCGGCGTGCGAGGTGTCGCTGGGAAACTTTGTCAGCGCGGAAGAGACGAAGCGGCAGACGGAGCTGATGGAGCAGCGGAAGGCGGAACTTCAGACGCTGATGGCGGAATGGGAACAGGTGAGCCAGACGCTGGAGGAAGCCAAGTCGTGACGATTATGCCGCGCCAGCAGAGCAAGCAGCCGCTGATGATCCTGATCGTTTTCGCGGTGGTGATGGGGTTTCTTGGGTATGAGATGTTGCAGTTCCGGCTGGCAGGGAAGAAGGTCCACGGCGTGGAGGTACAGGTCAGGCCGGAGCAGGCGACGGTGAAGGCCGGCGAGTCACAGACGTTCGAAGCGGCGGTGCTTGGGAGCGAGGATCCGGATGTGATCTGGTCGGTGCAGGAAGCGAACGGCGGGATGATCGTGAGCGCCCCAGGGAGCAAGTTTGCGGCGGGGAAATACACGGCGCCGGGTGTGGCGGGAACGTACCACGTGGTGGCGCGGAGCAAAGCTGATGAGCGCCGGTCGGCGGAGTGTGTGGTGACGGTGACGCCAAGATAGGGCGGTGGTACTGACTCTGGCCGGTGACCGCAACTTCAGTGATTGAATAGACCTTATTCGCTTCGTGTAGTTCGTTGTGTGCGTTCCAGCACGAAGCGGTCGAGCGCCAGCAGCAGCTCTTCACGGTTGGAATAGGGGCCGGGCTGATAGCCCTTGGAAGAGATGCCTGCCTGTGCCAGGTCTGAGAGTTCCCAGTCCTGCTTATTAGTGAGGTCCCAGAATTCAATGGCGTCGTTGGGGTTGAATCCTGGCTTGGAGATATCGTCGGGGTGGAAATGCCATTCACAAACGATCTCCGTGTGGTCCACGGCATGCGGCCACATGGTGAAGGTGAGCATGTAATCAGGATGCAAGTTCAAAAGGAAGTTGGGCAGCAGGCAGTAGTAATACACGTGGCGCTGTTCCGCGCTGCTTAAGCCCGGTAGCGCACAGCGGCTGGTAGTGCCGTCCATAGTCAGGCTCTGTACCCCATCGCGCAGGTCCATGCGCCCGCCGAGGTAGGTGGGCTGCGGGGGTGCGTTATCGCCGCTCATGTAATGCGACTGCTTATTCAAGAGCGGATGAACAATCGGGCAGTGCAGGCACTCCGAGTAGTTCTGGATGATCAGCTTCCAGTTGGCCTTCAGGTGATAGACGCGCCGCTCCACCATCTGGAGTTCTTCCATCCGCCACGGACGAAATTTCTGGTCGAGTCCGGCGAGGTGCTCGGAGAAGGGAATCGGATGCGCCGAAAGATTGATGAAGATATGGCCGTCCCAGACCTCCGCAGCAACGTGGTTGAGCGGATAGTCGGCCTCGCAAAAGCCTTCGACCTTTTCCATGTGTGGGGCGCGGAGCAGCCCACCGTTCAGCTTGTAAGTCCAGGCATGATAGCCGCACTGGATGCTCCCGTTGAATGTACCGGACTCCTGTTTGCATAACTGGGTGCCGCGATGGCGGCAGACGTTGTGAAAGGCACGAATGGTGCCCTGCTCGTCACGCACGATGATTACGCTGGCATTGGCCACGCGGCGGACGAAATAATCGCCGGGATTGGGAATCTGGTGGGCGCGTCCGGCGCACAACCACATGTCGAAATGAATGGCCTCCATCTCGCGCTGGAAGTACGCAGGGTCGGTGTAATACGGCTGCGGCAGCGTCGTAGCTTCCGAAGCGGCAACCGCCGGTCTGCTGTTTGTGTAGGTCGTGGACAAGGAAGCCCTCCGAATATACATAATTTTAGAGCAACATCCGGTCAGCGTCTTGGAAGAAGGAGTGAGAATGGGATCCGGCGTTGGCTCACGCAATCTGTCTACGAATCGGCGGGCGCTAACGTGGCAAGAGCGCGACGCGACGCTCCAAGTCGGCAAAGCGCGGATCTGATCGGAGCAGGTCGAATTGCGGTTCGACGGCAAGCTCGGTTACCTGCGTATCCCGCGCGGCTAAGGAGATTTCCAGATTCTCGAACGCTTTGGACTTCTGCGCCAAGCGGGCATAGATGATGGCGAGACCGTAAGGACGGACATAGGCTTCGGGAGGATTCTGCGGGCTTCGTGCGAAATGGAGTTGCTCCTCCCAGTAGCCACGTTCGCCGTTAACGGCGAGTTCATGCTTCAGAGTGTTCATTTTCGCAAGCACGTCCTGCGGATTCTCCCGGGAAAGGAGACGCGCCTTCGTTTCCTCGGAGATAGCCTCGTCGTACCTTTTGAGAATGGCGTATAGCTGGGCCAAACGCTCGTGATTCAAAGGGAAATTCGGGTCTAACTGGTTCACTTTCTGGAATTGAGCGAGTGAATCGTCGTAACGCCGCGCCCACTTGAAAGTTACGCCGGCGAAGGATTGGATATGAGGAGAGAGGGGATCCAAGTCCATCGCTCTTCTCATCTCGTCAATGGCCTCTTGATGTCGGCCAAGCGGTGATAGATAGCTGTTGGAGTAAAAGAGGTGAGCGTACGCGTTATTAGGCTCGAGTTCGATCGCGCGACGAAACTCACGTTCCGCTGCCGGCCAATCGTATTCGTAGTGCGCTTTGACAAAGCCCACGGCGCAATGAGCGTCGGCGAGCGTTTCGTCGAGGCTGAGGGCCCGATTTGCAGCCTCGAGGGCTTTCGGGGCCGCCTCTCCGGCGGGCATGCCTGCGAAAATTGGGGCAAGAGAATATACGCGGGCAAGCCCGGCAAAGCCAGGAGCGTAGCCCGGATCTAATTCGGTGGCCCGACTGAAATTCTGAATTGCCTGTTGGAATCCATCCGGTGTTCGCAGGTTCCAGCCCTGCAGGCCTCGGAGATAGGCGTCGTGAGCCTCAACATTGGTTTGTCGTGTGGCAGCCAGGCGTTTATGGATCTGCTGTGAGAGCGTGAGCCGGGTTTCACTCGCCACCGAGCCGGCAATTTCACTTTCGATCCTCAGGACATCACTGAGATTCCGATCGTAGCTGGCGGCCCAGAGGTGCGACTCGTCAGACGACTGTATTAATTGCATGGTGACGCGGATTCGGTCGCCAGAGTGTCGGATGCTCCCTTCGAGCAAGTAATTGGCGCCGACCTCACGGGAGATTTGTGCCGCGCTCTTTTGTGAATGCTTGTAGCGCATCGCGGACGTGCGAGCGATCACGCCAAGATGCTGGGGGTCAAGGCTTCCCAACTGGGCAATGATTTCCTCCGTCATTCCATCCGCCAAATAGTCCTGCTGGGAGTTGCCAGTGAAGTTTTGCAGAGGAACGACGATCAGCATGATTTTTCCGGGTGGTGGACTGCGATGATCCGCGGTTCGAAAGAAAACCGTGAGCGCAAGGATTCCGAAAACGACTGCTGCGAACCCACCCCAGAGCATCCTGCGGGAAACAACTCCTGATTTGCCCGCAACCTCAATGCCGGAAGACGACGGATAGGTGATCGGTTCCGCTTCGACCGGCGCTATGAAACGGTATCCGCGGCGGGAAACAGTCTCGATGAATCGCGGGTTTTCCGCGGAGTCCCCGAAGGCAACCCGGAGCTTCCGGATGGCGGTATTCAACCCCTCGTCGAATCCCACATACGTATC
>DASYAU010000071.1:0-2454 GCA_036501185.1 Candidatus Korobacter sp.
AGATATTCGAGGTTGACCTGATGGACTATCCCTGTGTCAGGCGGGACGATGGCGAGATTGCGGAATCCGGTTTGGCCCCAGCGGAGGAATGAGTAGCGTTCCTTGTTGCGCTGGAATTCGAGCAGGGCGTTCATTTCGAAAGCGTTTTTCGTGCCGAATTCGTCAACCTGTACAGAGTGATCAATCACCAGTTCCACCGGCTGAAGCGGGTTGATCAACGTTGGATCGCCTCCGAGTTGTTTCATGGCGTCCCGCATCGCGGCTAGATCGACTACGCAGGGGACGCCGGTGAAATCCTGAAGGAGGACGCGGCTGGGGGTGAAGGCGATTTCTTTTTCCGGCTTGGAATTCTTGTTCCATGCGGCGAGAGCGGTAATTTCTCCTTTGGTGACGTTGCGGCCGTCCTCGGTGCGAAGGAGATTTTCGAGCAGGATGCGGAGTGAGAATGGCAGATGCTTCGTCGAGATGCCTTGCTTGTCGAGCGCATCGAGACGATGGATTTCGTATTCTTTGTTGCCAACTTTGAGACTGGAGCGAGAGTTGAAACTATTTACGGACATGATGGCTTCCTTACGAGGATGAATTGCGCGGGGACGTCACGCTGACCACAACCCTATAGTGTAATTCGTTTGGGTTGGATTGGCTTGTGGGGTTTCTCTCGATCGGACGAATTCGTGGAGCGGGAGATCCCTCGGCCCGCTGGTGAAAGCGCGGGCCTTCGGGATGACTACGCGTTTAGAGGTTCAGGTCACTTCGCGCGCAGGAGCAGGACCGGCACGCTGATGCGGTGCTGGACTTTGGTGGCGGTGGTGCCAAGGAACATGTCGGCGAGGAAGCGGTGGCCGTGGGTGCTCATGGCGACGAGGTCGCATCCTTTTTGCTTGACCCATTTCACGATTTCGTCGGCGGGGTCTCCGTAGGCTAGTTCGGCCTCGGTGGGGATGCCGGCGGACTGGAATTCTTCCTGGACATGGCGGAGATAGGCAGTATCTTCGGTGATCTCGCGGCTTATGGCGTCGGGGCCGTAGGTGCGGGCGGCCCATCCGTCGGCGACGTGGAGCAGGACGAGGCGGCTGTGGGCGAGCTTCGCGAGTTGTTTCACGTGCTCGATGATGGCGCGGTCGGTGGGCGTGCCGTCGAGTGTGACCAGGATTGTGGCGTACATGCGTTTCTTCCGCCCCTTCGGGGCTGGTTCCGTTTTTGTTTTCAAGACCCACGGGTTGCGCCCGGCTCAGGCTAGGCTGTGGGCTGTATTCTTTCGCCGCTTCGCGGCTGTTCTCAGGGGCTAAAGCCCCGTTCAAAATCAAAGACCTGACGCCGGGCTGAAGCCCGGCTCTTCCACAAAAACCCTGACCCCTATCGCAGCACTGAAGCCCGGTTCTTCCACAAAAACCCTGGCTCCTATCGCGGCGCTGAAGCGCTGCGCCACCCTAAGGCTGATCCACGCTGCGCTCAAGCTCATCAACGCACCAAGCTGACGCGCCCTCATCGTCCGGCCAGCAGTTGCCAGGCGGTCTTGAGGGATTCGGGAAGGCCGTAAATATCCATGGCGGTGATGAGGATAGCACTAGCCCATCCGGCGGCGAGCAGGAAGCGGCCGTTTTTCCAAGTGCCCATGCGCAGGCGCGAGCTGGTGAAGTGCAGCAGCGGGAACATCGCGAAGGGAAGCTGGAGAGCCAGCACGACCTGACTTAGCGTCAGTAGATCGGTGACGCTGCTGTCGCCGCGGAGGCCGATTACTAAGACTGCGGGAAGAATGGCGAGCAGGCGTGTGATCATCCGGCGCAGCCAGGGCTGGATGCGCCAGTGCATGAAACCTTCCATGACGACCTGTCCGGCGAGCGTTCCGGTGATGGTGCTGCTTTGGCCGGCGGCGAGGAGCGCGACCGCGAACATGGTGCTGGCGATGGCTGTTCCGAGAAGCGGCGCGAGAGTGAGATAGGCGACGCGAATCCAGTCGCTGCTGGCGGTGAATTGGACTACGTGACCGCCGGGTACGATTACGCTTTGCCTTCCATAGAAAACATCGGCGGCGAGGACGAGAATGGCCGCGTTGACGAAGAAGGCGATAGTGAGTGCAACGGTAGAGTCGATCGTATTGAACTGCAACGCGCGGCGGATCGACTTGTCGTCCTTTTGCAGCTTACGGCTTTGCACCAATGCCGAGTGGAGATAGAGATTGTGGGGCATAACCGTCGCGCCAATGATTCCGATCGCGACGTAGAGCATCCCCGGATGGCCAAGGCGGGGGATGAAGAGCGCCTTGCCGAGTTCCAGAAAGTGCGGCTGCGTTTCGGGTAGAACGAAGATCTCAATGAAGTAGCAAAGGCTAATCGTAGCGACGAGAACGAGAACGACTGCTTCGATGGTCCTCATGCCGAAGTGCTGCAATCCGAGAAGCAATAGAACGTCGAGTCCAGTGATGATGACGGCCCAGAGTAGCGGAATGTGAAA
>DASYAU010000072.1:0-31263 GCA_036501185.1 Candidatus Korobacter sp.
CTATTCAGCTGTGAATAGAACGCGAGTGAAAGATCGATGACGAGACCGGCGTAAACCCACTGAGTCAATCGAGGCACATTGGGAATGAGAAGGCCCACGCCACCAAGGATGTGGGTCACGCCAATCAGAGGAATGATGTAGAGCGGGTATCCGAGCTGCTGATTGGCGATCCTCCATTCGTGGGGATCGTGAATCAGATATAAGCTTCCGAAGTACACCCAGATGGCGGCGACAAGGCCGGTTACCAACATCGCGGGTATCTGAGGTGCTCGACCTGCCCGCGCGCCTTTATCTAATGCGTGTTCAGCTTTCATATAAGAAGCGATCCTTCCATCGCGGTTGGCTTCGACCGGCGGAACCGGACGATCGGCGGTCCGGTTCCGGAGGTTGCATCAGCACAAACAGTTGCATGTATGGCTCGAACTTTCTTGACGGCAACGCCGAAGTTCCCAAGGAACGGGGCTGATTCAGCGTGCCCGGACTTACGCCTTGACGGCGTTCTTTGCAGCCGCAAACACATCGCGTGCGGATGTCGTGCCCGCTACGTGCTCCGTACCCGTGCTTCCGAGGTCCATCCATCCCGCGTTCACGCTGTCAAACATCTCTTCGGCGGGTCCAGTGTGGCCCTTCGAGACCCCGAACTGCTCGAAGGTTTCGGCCCACCCGCCACGAGGAACTGCGAAGGCTTTTACGTCGAGTGCCAGGACTTCACCCAATTGTCCGGCCACTTCGTCCGCGCTTACCATTGAACCCAGTTCGATGACGCGATGGCCTGACCACGCCGGCCCAGTGAGAAGCGTTGCCACTTCTGCGCCGATGTCGTTTGACGCGACCATGGTCGATTTCCGGTTCGTAGGACTGTAGAAGACGGGCAGGGTTCCGCCTTGGGCGGCCTCCAAGCCAAAGAGGAAGTTTTCGAAAAAGCCGCCTGCGCGCACAAACGCGACGGGAGAGGGCAGGTTGCGAAAGCCTTGCTCCAAGAGGGATAGTGCGGTGATCATCCCCACCCCGGTTGTTCGATTCGCGCCCATCGACGAGAGTGCGACGACCCGCGGGGGCACTACCTTATTTAGCGCCTCGACATAATTCGCGATCACACCCTTTGCTTCTCTGTAATCAGGCGAGGGTGCCCAAACAGCCGGTAGCATAACGAATGCGCCCTCAACGCCTTTGAGCGCCGCCGTGATGGCTCTGGGATCGTTCCAGTCTCCATCCACCAACTCTACCCCTCGTTTTACCCAGGTCGCGGCTTTCTCGCGATTGCGTACAAGCGCCCGTACCTGTTTGCCTTGCTGCAGCAGATACCGCGCGGTGGCTCCCCCAACTTTTCCAGTAATGCCCATGACTAGATACATGCTCGTTTTCTCCTTGGTTGCCTCGAATTGGTCGCCCAACTAAATGAGCCACCTGACCCATTAGAGGTTTTTGATAACCATTGGTTGCAAATTAATCAGTGGTTATTGCGAATACATCCAACCGCTGTGTAATGAGAGTAGTGGCGCTGCGGCAACCAGCGGTTATAAAGCAACAAGTGGTCGCAAAAGCCGTGAAGAGCGACTAAGCTATGGAAGTGAAATCCACATCACCAAGTCGCCGGGTAGAGCGCAAGGAAAGGCTGCGGGCCGAGATCCTTGCGGCTGCGAGCAAAATGTTTGCCGATCGCGGTTACGAAGCCGTGACGCTCCGCGCGATCGCGAAAGAAATCGGCTATACCCACGCCGTGATCTACCAGCATTTTCCTGACAAAGGGCACATTCTTGCCGAGTTGAGCAGGGAGACGATTGGGCAGCTGATTAAGAACTTCGACGCGATTGCCGCCCAACATCCTGCAGCGAAAGAGCGTCTTTTTGCGACTTCACGGGGCTTGATTCAATTCTGCACCGCCCATCCCCAACAATTCCGCAACGTCTTCTTCGGCCCGGAGAACCGCAATGGCATCCGCGCTGGGCAATATATCAATGACATTGGCGCGCCTTTATTCCAACGTTTCGTACAGCTCTTTTTCGAGGTCGCCAAGGCTGAAGGACTACCAAACAGGGATGACACAGTGATAGCCCACACCTGGTGGTACACGATCTTCGGCCTCGCCACGCTCATGGTCATCCAAGGGGTTGTGCCTGACTTGCCTGACCAGGCTCTCGTTGTCGAGCAAACGATCGCCACGCTTTGGGCGGGGGTTCAGGTCGTTCCGCGATTGCCGAAGAGGGCGGTCTCTAAGCGATCCGGCCGAACTCGCGCCTCAAAGCAATAACAGCTCGCCAATCAGGCAAGCGGAAACTCATCCCAAAAATTGCGCAGCTTTGCGGAGCTCGGAGAGTATCTGCGGTACAGTGCGACGACGAAAGAGGGCTCGCTTGGTGAACATTGAGGAGAGGTTTGTGGATAGAGGGGTGCGAATGATCGGGGAGAGAGTGACGATTTTGTGCGTGCTGGCGATGTGCTGTGGGTCGCTGTGGTCGCAGGTTCTTAAACCTAGCGAGGCAAAAAAGACGCCCGAAGTGACGACGGCAAGATCGCCGGAAACGGGGCACGAGATGACGGCGAGCGACATGGAGGCGTTCCTCGATGGGATGGTTCCGTTGCAGCTCCAGCGCGAGGACATTGCCGGGGCGGTGGTTGTAGTGGTGAAAGATGGCAAAGTTCTGTTCAGTAAGGGATATGGATACGCGGACGTAAAGAAGAAAGTGCCGGTATCGCCGGATAGGACGCTGTTTCGGCCGGGATCGATTTCGAAGACATTTACGTGGACGGCGGTGATGCAACTGGTGGAAGAGGGGAAGCTGAACCTCGACCAGGACGTGAATGCGTATCTCGATTTCACGGTGCCGCGCACGTTCGGCAAGCCGGTGACGCTGCGAAACCTGATGACGCATACGGCCGGGTTCGAAGAGTTCGTGAAAGACAACGCTGTGCCGGACGCGAGCCAGTTAACTCCGCTGGGAGCGTTTGTGAAGGCGCACCAGCCGAAGCAAATTTATGTGCCGGGCACGATTCCGGCGTACTCAAATTATGGAGCGGACCTTGCGGGCTACATCGTGCAACGAGTGTCGGGGATGCCGTTCGAGGAATACGTTGAGGAGAAGATTTTCAAGCCACTGGGGATGACCGAGGCGACGTTCCGGGAGCCGCTGCCGGATGCGCTGAAGCCGATGATGTCGGAGGGATACCAGGTGGCATCGCAGGACCCAAAGCCGTTTGAGTTGGTACCACCAAAGGTGGCGCCGGACGGAAGCATGTCGGTGTCGGGGGCGGACATGGCGCGATGGATGATTGCGCATTTGCAGAACGGCAAGTATGGGAGCGCGCAGATCCTGGAGCCGCAGACGGCGGAGCTGATGCATGCACGGCAGTTTGGAATGGATCCGGCGGTGAATGGGATGTGCTTAGGGTTTTACGAGGAGAGCCGGAACGGAGTACGCATTATTTCTCACGGTGGCGACTTGCAGTATTTCCATAGCGACATGCACTTGATCCCGGAGCGAGGGGTGGGATTTTTTGTTTCTTACAACAGTGTAGGCAGCGGCTCGGATGTGCGCTCGTCACTGTGGCATGGATTTCTCGACCGCTATTTTCCGTATAGCGAACCGCAGACGGCAGCGGGCGGCGCGGCGGGAGGAGAAACGGTGGCCGGGAGCTACCTGACGAGCCGGCGTGAAGAAACTACGATCCTGAAAGCGTTGTGGCTCATGGCGGCCGAGCAGATCGTATCGGACGCGGGCGATGGCACGATCGAAGTGGACCAGATGAAGGACCTCGCGGGAAATACGAAACGTTGGCGCGGAACCGGAAACGGGACCTATCGCGAGGTGGGCGGCCAGGATTTGCTGGTGTTTAAGAAGGGCCCGCTGGGCGACACGATCATGGTGACGGAAGACCCTACGGAAATTGAACAACGGGTGCCGTGGGAAAAAAATAAGAACTTTGTGCGGTTTGTGCTTGGGTTCATCGTAGTGATGTTTGCGGGAACACTGATTCTTTGGCCGGTGGCTGCGTCTTTACGACGGCACTACAAGCGGCCATTGACTCTCAGCGGGAGTGAGCGGCGATTGCGATTGGTGGTGAAGCTCGCATGCGCGGTTGAACTTGGCGCCCTGGTTGCGTTTGCAAGTTTTGCAATCTATGGATTCTCAGACTTCTCGGTTTTCCGGGAGGGCATGGATCCGTGGCTGCGGCTGATACAGGTTGGGCTTGTTGCCGGGATCGTGGGGGCGATTGCGATTGTGTACAACGGGTATCGCGTGTGGAGCACGCGGGGCACGGGTGCATGGGCCAAGATTTATGCGACGGTGCTGGTGCTGGCGTCTATTTCTTACGTGTGGTTCGTGTTGATGGCGAGGCTGCTGCAGGTGAGCTTGAAATATTAGGAAGCATGCACGCGGTGGCCATTGGACTGGAGCCGAGCGCCGTGGTATCCAAGGGAGAGTGAGGAAAAGAGACACGACTCCGAAAACTGAGGGGAAGACACGCGCGCTGGAGCTCGCGCTTATTGGGATTGCGAGCGTGGTGATTTTTGCGGTGTTGCAGTGGAGCACGCCGGGGATTTGCTGCGGGGATTTTGATGGGTATTACCACATCCGCTGGAGCCGGATGCTTTGGGAAGGGCTGCGGAGCGGGCATTTTCCGCCGGAGTTTCGCGGGCTGCCGCTGACGACGCTGGGGGCGACGAGCTTCGCCGACCAACATTTTCTGTTTCACATCCTACTGATGCCGTTTACGTGGTTTGGATCGCTCGCGATGGGGGCGAAGTGCGCCGCCGTGGTGTTTGGGAGTGCGGCGGTGTTTGCGTGCGGGTGGCTGATGTGGCGATACAGGCTGCGGCACGCGTGGTTGTGGTTTGGGGCGCTGCTGGCTGCGTCGTCGTTGTTTTTGGAGCGGATGAGCATGACGCGGGCGCAGAGCTTGTCGCTGGTGTTCATCGTTGTCGGGATGTTTCTGCTTTTTGAGCGGAAGTATGGGTGGCTGGCACTGACCGGATTTTTGTATGTGTGGACCTACAACCTGTTCGTCGTGCTCGGCGTGATGGTGCTGGTATGGATGGCGGTGACGTGGTGGACGGAGCGTCGGGTGGAGGGCGCGGCACTGGGGTGGACGCTGGGCGGAATGGTGGCGGGGTTGGTGGTGAATCCGTATTTTCCGCATGATTTGCGGCTGTTTTGGGAGCATGTGTCGGCGAAGACGGCGTTGACGGCGGGCGCGGGGGCGGAGTGGTATGCGCTGCCGAGTTGGCTGCTGCTGCTGTCGTCGTTTGTGGCGTTTGCGGCGATGGTGGTGGGATACGTGGCAAGCGGCGCGCTGCTGGCGAAGGGCGAACGGAAGAAGTTGCAGCGTCCGCTGTTTTTGCTGGTGATGGCGACGTTGCTGCTGGTGGCTACGATGCGGTCGAAACGGTTTGTGGAGTATTGGCCGGCGACCGCGGTGCTGTTTGCGGCCTTCGCCTGGGATGCGGCGCGCGGCGGTGAAGATTCCCAGGTTTCGAAAAGCGCGAAACCTGGGGCACCCGGGGTGATTGCGGCGGCGGTGGTGCTGGCGGGATGCTTGACGTTCCAGGTGAGGGCGGCGCGGTTGGAGATGCATTCGCAGGTGGGGGCGGATGCGTATCGCACGGGCGTGGAGTGGCTGCACACACATGTTCCGGAAAACCAAATGGTGTTCGACGTGGACTGGGCGGATTTTCCGAAGCTTTATTACTACGATCCGGAGAGGGCATATGTGGCGGGGCTGGATCCGATGTACCTGGCGGATGCCAATCCGGAGCTGGGGCGGTTGTACGCGCAGATTGCGAGTGGGCAGGCGAGCGATATGGGCGCCACGATCGCGACGAAATTCGGCAGCCATTATGTTTTCGCGAGCAAGCCGATCCCGCGTGGGTTCTATATGCGCGCGATGATGAGCGGGGAATTCGAAAAGATTTATGAAGATGGGGAGTGCATGATTCTGAAGGTGAAGGAAAGTGTCGGCGAAGAGTCGGGGTCCTGAGAGCGAGTCATCGGGCGAAACGTTTGGGTCTGAATTGGACAGGTGAGTCGCGTGCTGGACGCACGGTTTGTCCCAGTATTTTCGCGTCTTTCCCATAGGGCGTGGCGTGGCACTGCATAGCCGGGAAACATCGTGCTACGCTTTAAGGTTGGTGAATTCACAGCGAGACTCCCTTATGAAACTAGCAATTGCTCTATTACTCTGCGGCGCGATGGTGGCGCCGGGGATTGCGCAGCAAGCGGCTGCGCCGACTACGCACGGTATCGAAGTTTCGCACATCGATAAGTCGGTTGCGCCGGGCGACAACTTCTACGAATACGCGAATGGAAATTGGATCAAGAACGCGACCATCCCGGCGGACCGGGCGAGCATGGGCGTGTTCAATGAACTGTTTGAGCTGGCGAATAAGCGCACGGCCGATTTGATTGCGGAGATGGCGAAGTCGAACGCGGCGGCAGGGTCAGACCAGCGCAAAGTGGCGGACCTCTATAACTCGTACATGAACGAGGACGCGATCGAGAAGCGCGGGCTGGAGCCGATCAAGGCGAAGCTGGCGGCGATCGAGGCGATCAAGGACAAGAAGCAGCTGGCACATGCGCTCGGCGAAACGCTGCGGGCGGACGTGGATGCGTTGAACAATACGAACTTCCACACGGCCAATTTGTTTGGATTGTGGGTCGCGCCAGGGTTTAGCGACCCGGGACATTACAACCCATACCTGCTACAGGGGGGATTGCAGCTTCCGGACCGCGAGTATTATCTCTCGGACTCGAAGCATTTGACCGAAGTACGCGAGAAATATGCGACGCACGTGGCGAAGATGCTGCAACTCGCGGGGCTGAGCGATACGGACGCGAAGGCAAAGCGGATTATCGATCTCGAGGCGGCGATTGCGAAGAAGCATTGGTCGCTGTCGGAAAACGATGACATCCACAAGGCGAACAATCCGTGGAAGCAGGCGGATTTTGCGACGAAGGCGCCGGGGCTGGATTGGAAAGAATATTTCCGCGGCGCGGGGCTGGAGAAGCAGGACGCGTTCATCGTGTGGCAGCCTTCAGCGTTTACGGGCGAGAGCGCTTTGGTGCAGAGCGAGCCACTGGAGGCGTGGAAGGATTGGCTGGCGTTCCACCTGATTGAGCAGTACGCGGGCGTGCTGCCGAAGTCGTTGGCCGATGAGCGGTTCGCGTTCTTTGGGCAGACGCTGACCGGGACTCCGCAGCAGCGGCCGCGTTGGCAGCGGGCAGTGTTCACTGTGAATGGGCTGCTCGGTGATGCAGTGGGCCAGGTTTATGCGCAGCGTTACTTCTCTCCGGAAGCAAAAGCGCAGGCGCAGGCAATGGTGAGCAACATCATTGATGCGTTCCGCGCGCGGGTGAAGGCGCTGCCGTGGATGGCCGAGTCGACGAAGCAGGAAGCATTGAAGAAGCTGGATACGCTCTATGTTGGCATCGGGTATCCGGAGACGTGGAAAGACTATTCGGCACTAGAGATCAAAGCGGACGATTTGTTTGGGAACGCCTGGCGGGGAAGCTTGTGGGAGTATCACCGGCAGGTGAACCGGTTGGGGAAGGATGTCGACCGGCATGAGTGGTCGATGACGCCGCAGACGGTGAATGCGGTGAACCTGCCGCTGCAGGATGCGTTGAACTTCCCGGCGGCGATATTGCAGCCGCCGTTCTTCGATCCGCAGGCGCCGGCCGCAGTGAATTATGGCGCGATCGGAACGGTGATTGGTCACGAGATCAGCCACACGTTCGACACCGAGGGATCGACATTCGATTCCGAAGGTCGGGTGCGCGACTGGTGGACGCCTTCGGACTTTGAGCACTTCAAGAAAGCCACAACCAAACTGGCCGAGCAGTACAGCACGTACAAGCCATTTCCGGATCTCGCAGTAAATGGCGAGCAGGTGCTGGCGGAGTGCATTGCGGACGTGGCTGGATTGGCAGCGGCGTATGACGGATATCACGCGTCGCTCAAGGGGCAAGAGGCTCCGACACAGGATGGCTTCACGCCAGACCAGCAGTTCTACCTGGCATTTGCGCAGAACTGGGCTTCGAAGACGCGCGAGGGTGCGCTGCGGCAGCAGGTGATGACCGATCCGCATGCGCCGGGGATGTACCGGGCGCTGACGGTGCGGAACAGCGATCCGTGGTATCCGGCGTTTGACGTGAAGCCGGGGCAGAAGATGTACCTGGCGCCGGAGGAGAGAGTCAAGATTTGGTAGACAATGCAGGTGATTTCACGGGGACGGCTTCGGCTGTCCCCGTTTTTGGTTATCCTGAATATATGGCTGGATTGATTGACGCGATCAATGTGAAGCGGAAGATGTTCTTCGAACTGGATGGCGTGCCGTATCACTGCCTGGATGCGGAGGTGAATACGCCGTCGGCGCGCGGGGCGCAGACGCTGGTGCGGCTGAAGATGCGCAACCTGCTGACGCGGGCGGTGTTCGACAAGACGTTTAAGGCGAGCGATAAGTTCAAGGAACCGGATTTGGAGATGGTGCCTGCATCCTTCTTATATAGCGATGCCGACGGGTTCTACTTCATGGACCAGGAAACCTTCGAGACGCACACGCTGCCGCAGGAGATGGTTGGCGATGCGACGGACTTCCTGACGGAAGGCTTGATCGTGCAGCTCACGAAGTACAACAGCAACCCGATTGGGCTGGAGCTGCCGACCTTCGTGGAACTGACGGTGACTTACACCGAGCCGGGGGCGCGGGATTCGGGCGCGGGGAGCGTGACGAAATCGGCGAAGCTGGAGACCGGCGTGGAGATCCGGGTGCCGCTGTTTATTAAGGATGGGGAGCGGGTAAAGGTATCGACGGAGAGCCGGGAGTTCGCGGGGAGAGCATAGCTCCGAGGCGCCGAACGCCGATCGCAGTGCTTTCTTGAATAGTGCCGAGGTCTGGAGCGGGCTCGTTGCCGAGCTACCCCATCGGCGATAATCTGTCGCGATGAGACCTCTTCGATATTCCATCAATGTCACATTGGACGGGTGCTGCGATCATCGCACGGGGATCCCGGACGAAGACTTGCATCGTCACGCGGTGGAGAACCTTGAGCAAGCCGATGCGCTGCTTTTTGGGCGGGTGACCTACGAAATGATGGAGGCAGCGTGGCGGCGGCCGTCGCAGTCGGGAGCGCGGCCCGAATGGATGGAACCGTTCGCGCGGACGATTGATAAGGCGAAGAAGTATGTCGTGTCGAACACGCTGGAGCGGGTGGATTGGAATGCGGAGCTGGTGCGTGGAGATTTGGGGAAGGCGGTTCAGCAGCTTAAGAGCAAGCCGGGCAGAGGATTGTTTACCGGAGGCGTGAAGCTGCCGCTGGCATTGGCGGAGCTGGGATTGATCGATGAATACGAGGTCGTGGTGCATCCCAGAATCGTGGGCCACGGACCGACACTGTTCGCTGGGCTATCGAAGTGGGTCGACTTGAGGCTGGTGAGCCGGCTGGAGTTTCGTTCCGGGGCGGTGGCGATGCGGTATGAGCCGAAAAGATAGTCGGGGATTTTTTAGCCCGAGCCACTCCGTGATGGAGCAACTCGGGCGGATAGGATCCGACCCGATGCGACTAGCTCGCAGCGGCGGCGGTTGCAGGCTGGGTATCGGCAGTTGGACCGTAGATTCCGGGAACAGTGCCGCCCATGGGGCGGAGGTAGGTGCTGAGCTGTCCGCGGTGATGAACGGAGTGCTTGGTCGACATCGCGAGGAAATTGATGGCCGGCATCTGGACGATGCCCAGCAGATCGAGGGTTTGCAGGAGTTGCTCCCCGGAAAGCGCGCGGAGGCGCTCGATGGCGGCGGGGATGCGCTGCTGATAGCGGGCGACACCGTCGGCGGGCGTCATGATGCCGCAGGCGTCGGAGTCATCGGGTGGCTGGTTAAAAGCGCCGTTAGCAATGCTGGTCAGGATCCATTCATCTTCCAGAACAATGTGGCGGACGAGGCCGAGACCAGTCTTGGCTTTCTCGTCGGGACGATAGTCGAGATGGGTGTTGGGAACAGCGGCCAAGACGCGCAGGGTGGTTTGCGTCTCGTACGTGAAGTCAGCGAGCAGGAAGTTGGCGACAGTCTTGGCTTCATTGGGATTCATGGGACCTCCGAAAGGTGGGAGCCATTCTAGTCGGTCTGCGAGCTTTGGGGAAGCGAGGGAGGGGCCGTAAAACGAGGATAGCGGTCAGGATTTCTCGGCGTGAATGCGCTGTGAGAGGAGTTCCTTGGCGCGTTGGAGTTCGCGTCGACGCGCGGCGGAGAGGTTTTTGCCAGCGCGGTTGAGGTAGAAAGTCAGCATGCGCATGCCCGAGGATGGGCCTTTGGGCGAAACTTTCTTCGAGGCGAGCGACCGGGCGATGACGGCGGCAGATTTTTTGAAGAGACCTGCGGGAGGATGCGTGGAGTCGGTGGTGACTTTGGCGGACCACTTCTTCTTAGCCGAGGATTTGCGCGGCTTTCTCGCTGCGGGCATGTTAGGGAGATGATGCAATCGATGACGGTGTTGTGCCCGGTGAGCGTTCGGATGTTGCGAAATACAACGACTCTGTAAAAATTTTGAAAACGTCAGCAGCGCACGACGTTTTGCCTTTGACGTAGGGCCGAGGTGCATCTAAAGTACCGCTCCAACCAGTGGGGATTTCTGGAGGTTGGCGATGCGGCGATACGGGCGCTGTGTGGCTGCGGTTCTATTCTTTTGCGTGATGACCGCGGGCGGTGCGGCCGCGCAACAAACGACAATTTCGGTGAACACGCTGCGCGTGCCGGAGAAGTCTCGCGACGACTTGCGCAAGGCGTGCGCGAAGATCGCCAAGAGGGACGTGGCTGGAGCTTTGAAGGATTTGAATTCGTCCTTGGAACGAGCGCCGGAATTTGCCGATGCGCTGACCGTCCGCGGCCTTGTGCGTTTGCAAATGGGCGAAATGGACGACGCGAAAGCGGACCTGGAGCGGGCGCTGGAGATTGATCCGGAACAGGCGGATGCGTCGCTAAACCTGGGAACGGTCTACAACCACCTGGGGCGCTACGACGATGCGATGCGGATGCTCGCGCGAGCGGAGACGCACCGGGCGAACTCATGGCAGTGCGCTTACCAGATGGCGCAGGCTCTGTTGGGAAAACAGGATTACGCGGCGGCGCTGGAGGCGGTGAACCGCGCAGCGTCGCTGGGAGGCGAGAAGCAATTGACGGCGCCCCTGCATTTTGTTCGCGCGACGGCGCTGGCGGGGCTGAAGCAATATCCCGAAGCCACGGAGGAAGCGGAGGCATTTTTGACCCAGCAACCGAATGGTCCATTGGCGGAGCTGGCGAAAAGCCTGCTGCAGAGAATCGCGAGCGTGCAACGTCCGGGACAAGAAGGAAGCGTGGCGGCGGCGCTCACGATCCACTGAGGCAGAGGATTGCGCAAGGCACCCGGGATACGCACACCTCTAGTCGCCTGCCGGATTAAGAATGGTTAGCGACGAGCCCGTGGTGGCCGGCATTTTTGTCCACGATGGAACGGCGAGCTCCGGCAAGGGCTTGGCGTGGAAGAGGCGGCGACATTCGCGGGCGATCCAGCGAGCGGAGCGTTTGGCTTTGTGGCGGCGAGCGCTGTCGGTGGAGATGCCCGTGCCTGCGTACATCTGGCGGTAGAGCTTCGAAAGGAAGATGAAGCCGAGGCGGGCGCGCAGGGTGGGGGTGCAGCGCGAGCGCTTCCAGATGGCAGGGAAGGTGTAGAACTTGTCCCACACGCCCTGGGTGCGATCGCGAATTTCGTCCGACGACATGACCGGATGCGGTGTGAACATTTTCGGACGGACGCTGGAGGGGATGAGCCAGTAGCGGACGATAGGGATGCCGTCCACCAGGGTGGGGTGGAGGAGTTGCTCTTTTTCCCAGGCTAAGAAATCGACGGTGCCGGGGAAGGGCGTCATCATGACGAACTGGGCGAAGGTGATGCCGGATTTGAGGGCGAGATCCACGGTGGCGTCGAAGGTTTCCGGCTTGTCAGTCGGAAGGCCGAAGATGAATGAGCCGAGGACGTGGACGCCGTGGCGCCGGAATTCCTGCAACTGCTGGGCGAGGCGGTCGCCTGAATAATTGAAATCCTTATAGACGGCTTTGAGGCCTTCGGGGGTGACGGCTTCTACGCCGACGAGCGCGCCCTTGATGTTGGCTTCGCGCATGGCATCGAGGAAGGCAGCGTCTTCGGCGGCTTCCATGGTGATCTGGGTGAAGAAGACCATGTCCTTGGGAAGCCGCGCCAGTTGGGACATGAGGTGGAAACGGTCCTCGCGGATTTGCTCGAGGCTGCGCAGTTTCTCGGTGTTGTTCTGTGCCTTGGCGAGGCGGAGGTCAGTGAGGGTGACGGGATAGAAGTTGTCGTCGGCGAGGGCGATGAAGCGGAAGCCGCGGCGGCGGAGGTCGACGATCTCTTCGATCACGGTCTGAAAGTTGCGCTGGCGGGGCTTTTGTCCGTCGGTGCGCCACACGGAACAGAAGGAACAGTGCTTGGGGCATCCGCGAATGGTTTGCACGGAGGCCCACATGTACTTGTCGGGGTTGATGAGGTCCCAGCGGGCGGCAATGAACTGGTCGCCTTCGATTTTGCCTCCGGCATAGATGTGGCCGGGAGTGCCGGCGGCGCAGTCGGCGAGCGCGCGGGCCCAAATGAGGTCGCCGTCGCCGGTGACGACGGAGTGCGCGGCGCCACGATCGAAGGCTTCTTCGGGATAAAGCGTGGCGTGGATGCCACCGTAAATGACCCATGCCCCACGCTCGCGAGCAAGGTTGCCGACTTCGTATCCGCGAAGAGCGTTGCCGGTGTGGACGCTGATGCCGACGATGTCGCCGCTTTGAATGGTGGAGGGATCAAGCTGTTCGAGAGTTTCGTCGACTAAACGGGGAGTGCCGAAAGTGCGCGGGGTGGCGGCGGCGAGGACGAAGAGCCAACGCGGAGTGATGACTGCAGTGCCGAAGGAATTATCGCTGGGATTGATGAGGTGCACGGTCAAATGCGCCGCCTTTCCGGTCGTGCTCCCGGGGAAGAGTGGGAACGGACTAGGACTTCCAGGTGATCGTGCGTAGGCGCTCGATAGAAGTTTCGAACGCGCGGCCACAGCGCCGAATGAAGATCGCTGGGTGGAACCTTGAACGAGCGCAGGTATTAACGAGACCTGACTGCGGGAACCCGACCCGCAACCGGAACGCGCCCGTATGGCACGTTGGTGGAAGCCTCTCTCAAGAATACCCCGTGAACGGGTGCTGGCGCAAATTGTCGGATGCGGAAAAAGGAGCTATCACCGCGGATTTTTCAGAGTTGCACTCGCATGCGGCCGTCGGTGTAAATCGAAGGTACGAAATTTCGCCGGGACTTACGCAACGAATCCGCTAGACGCTGCCGAAAGCCTGTTTCACCCGGGGCTTCATGAGATAGATGACGATCCAGACGTTTATCGCGATGACGAAGAGGTTCCAAAATAAGCCATACGCGTTCAGCATCAAGATCGTTGCGCGAAGCGCGGCCAGGGAGCTAAATGTTATGGCAACGATGCGTCCCCACTTGCGTAACATCCACAGGCCGTAACTCAGCACTGCACAAAATGCTGCAATCGCGAACATGGCGTATGCCGCCTCGGTGGATTGAGTGACCATGTCCTGCTGGCCTTTGGCGAGAGTTGGGAATAACTGCATTAGCAACTTCATGGGTGCGAGAGAGCCTTCGGCGCGGGTGCTGGAGGCATAGCCAAATAGCACTACGCCGAGAGAAGCTGCGGGAATCGCGGCCAGGAACGCGAGGACCGCCAGGATGATGACACCTGCGGGACGGTGGCGACGCGCCGCTTTTTTGTCGGGGCGGATTGCGGACGCCACAGTCGCAGGCACTGGCGCCGTGGCATACGTTGCAACCGGTGCAGCGACAGCAGCACTCGCGGTCGACCCCGAAGGAATAGCGGTGACGGAGATATTTGCCGGCTTGCCACAGGTGTTGCAAAAGCGTGCGTCCGAGTTTACTGAGCTGCCACAAGCCTGACAAAAAGACATCGTAATCTCCAAAGCGGCAGCAAGCGTATCTGACATAGGTTCGACGGATCGATGCGCCGGTACTTTTGTTCCAGTGAGCCCACAGCCTTGCTGGCCCTGCTACACCCGTGCCGGCGAGTTCATGCTCAGCGTCGAGCGGCAAGCCACGCGAGTAAGAAGGCAACAGCAATGATCACGATTACGCCCCACCCGATAGCGGTCCGCGTGCGTGCGGCCCTGCGATCGGCCTTCGCTTCGTTGTAGCGAGCCACCAGCATTTCGTCGCTGATATTTGCAATCGGTCGCAGATATTTATCTTCCAGGATGGACTTCTGAATTCTGAAGACGATGCTGGCGAGCACGAGAGCCGCTACAAATGCGGACACTACGCCGGAGGTCTGGCCGAACTCTGGGATAGAGAAGCGCGCGACGGCGATCAACGTAATAATCCCAGCGGCGATGGATCCGAAATAGCACTTGTCGTCGATCTGCCGGCGAACGTCGGCGATGAGTCCATCAGTGAACTCCGTTCTCGCCGCGGGAGCCAGTTTTCCGGGCGTCTCCTGCCTCGCGGGGGAAACGCGGGCAGCTGCCGCCGACGGGCCCGGCGTTGGGGCAGATGGCGTCGCCACAATGTGATCGATAGGCTTGGCTTGAGCCGGTGCGGCGGCAGGTGGCCGCTCTACCGCTTTGCCACACTTGCTACAGAACGACGAAATGTCGGGGTTGGGAGTTCCACAGTAATTACAAAACATAGCTATCCAAAGTTGTGCGCGGAATTAAGATTCTTTTGCCGGCGCTAAATTAACGTTCCCACCTTCTGTCCCAGCGGTTTCCTGTTGATACGACGTTTTGGGCCCCTATATTGCCCATCGGGATGAGGTTGCTGTTGGTGTAATGCGTTTCCCAAGGCTTGCCCTGCGCGGTGCTCGTCGAAGGAGCAGGCGAAGAGAAAATTACGCCAGGCGTGTAGCCGGTACTTCCAGTGTAGTTGCTCGAAGTAGTGGTACTCGTACTACTCGAATTACTCGATCCACCGGAAGTGAGGGCTGCCAGGACGCCGACGGCAAGCGTGCCGACAATGATCACGGACCAGAGATTGCTGGAGTCTTTCGATGAGGTAGCCGCGACGCGCCGCGGATTGCGGTCGGTTATATCGGCGAAGTATTGCTTGCCGAGATTGGCGACGGTGGGGTTCGAACTGCCAGCGGCGCGGGCGTAGAGTTGTTTGGCGCGTTCGATGTCCTGGGAGACGCCCCAGCCGTTTTCATACATCACGCCAAGGTTGAGCTCGGCATAATCGTCGCCTTGTTGACCAGCTTTATCGAACCAGGCGGCGGCGAGTTGATAGTCCTGCCTGCCCTGGCCGGCACTCTGGCCGAGGCCATTTTCATAGCCGATGGCGAGGGAAGTCTGGGCCGGCGCGTACCCCATCTGCGCGGCTTTGGCGAACCACTGCATGGCCTGGGCTTCGCTCCAATCAACGCCATCACCGCGACGCAGGTGCGCGCCAAGCTCGGTCATCGCATAGACGTCGCCCTGCTCGGCAGCTGCCTGGTACCACATGACGGCGTATTTGCTGTCCTGGTTATGACCATCGCCACGGTCGAGCATGTCGGCGACGATGACGCGAGCATCGACTAAGCGGGCCTGACCGGCGAGAGAAAACCAGTTGAATGCTTCCTGGTGGTTCTGCGTGACGCCGGTGCCGTTGTAATAACAGAAGCCGGCTTCCCGCTCGGCCTCGGGATAACCCCCGGCAGCGGAGCGGATGAACCACTGGCAAGCGGCGGAGCGATCGCTGCTAACACCGAGACCGTAGAAATAGGTAAGGCCCAGTCGATACGAGCCTTCAACGCTGCCGCGCTTGGCGGCCTCATTAAAGAGGTTGAACGCTTTATCCACGTCCTTGTTCATGCCATAACCCATTTCGTAGAGCAATCCCAGTTCGTCGAAGCCATCAGCCGAGCCGCCTTGCACGGCGTGTTCGAGCCAGGGTATCGACTTCTCGTATTCGGGGGGATTCTCGTCGAGGTAGAGCTCTGCACCTGAAGTGAACGCATCGGCGATGCCGGCGTTACCGGCGCGGAAAAACAGGCGCTGAGCTTGTCCGAGGTCTTGCGGAACCCCGGAGGCGCCATCTTGATAAAGCATTCCGAGGCCAAAGGAGCCGAGGCCGTAGCCAGCCTGATCCGCGGCAGCGTACTCGACGGCTGCATCGGCGTAGCGCTCGGCTACATTCAGAACGCGGCCATATAGATATTGATAGCGCGGCCGCTGGGGCTGACGTTCGGCGGCCTGCTGGCATGCGGCCAGCGCTTGATCGACTTGGATTTTTTCGAAGACGACACCATCGCCGACCCGCTGCGGGTCAGAAGGGTGGTCGGCCAACTGATCGCATTGCAGCGCGACGGAGTCGTTGCGGTCGGGGGGAAAGTCTAGACTGGCGCGGCCTGCCGCTGCGACGACATCCTGGACGGATTGCTGCGCTGCATGCGGCAGCGCGGTGGGATATTTCGACTCGGCAAACGGCCGCGCGCTCGATTGCGCAACGCACACCATGGAAAGAAGTGAGTACGACAGGAAAAGGGCGAGGACCGAGCGACAAGTGCAATTCATTGCCGTGACCTGACCTCCGTGCGTTGAGTTTTAGCGGGAGTTATTCGACCTGGGTTTTTCAGCGTGCGCATCATATGCCCGGTTGGCTCTGCACACAAACAAATCTTCAACGATTTCGCGGGTCTGGCGCGGCGAGGCGAGGTGTGAAGAGTTCTGCACACTGGCACAATTTGTCGTTGGCAAACCGGGAGTCGCAATGCGATGGAGTTATCGGTCCCCCGACACTCGCTGATTATTGGTACCAGCCCGGCGACTTGATGGCGTTCTTAAAAAACGCGATGCTGTGGCCGATCCAAAGCTGGGCATGGTTCTCGACCAAAAATTTTTCGATCGCCTCGCGCGAGGCTGCGGTGCCGGTGGTCTTCTCGTCGTCGGGTAGGCGATGCAGGGAGCGCTCTTCGGCGTAGTGATAGAGGTCGCCGGAAATCAGGACGCCACCGGTTTTGGCGAGCTTTACATAGAGCGACTGATGTCCGGGAGTGTGGCCGGGCGTGTATTTCAGCACGACGGCTCCATCGCCAAACACATCGTGATCGCCCTGGATAATTTCGGTGTGCGCGTGCGCCAACTGGGCAAAATTCGGAGCAGCGGCTGGGTCGGCATCCTTGCCGAAGAACGATTCGAGTTCGGCCTTCTGTGCGAGCCAGGTTGAGCCCGAGTAGTCGTTGGCGTTGCCGACGTGGTCGAAGTGGGCGTGTGAAAGCGCGAGGTAGGTGATGTCTTCCGGCGTCACGCCGATGTCGGCGAGCTGGCCGCGGAGGGTATTGAATTTCAGTTGGCCATATCCGTAGAGGACGTTTTCATAAATCGGCCGGCCGACCAGGCGATCGGAGAGGCCGGTATCGTACAGCAAAATACCTTTGGGATGAATGACAAGGAAGCACGGCACTGACATATTCGTGTCGGCAACTTCTTCGCGCTTCAGGTTGTAATCCTCTGGATGATTGAAGATCAGGGTGCCGCAGTCGATGACGTAGAGGCGCGGAGAGGTGACGTGAGGCAACGGCGGCAGTCCGGCGCGAGGGGAAGGAGTGGCGGGTAATTGGGCGAAGGAGAAGGTCGCGAGCGCGCAGACGAAGAAGAATCCGAAGAGGGCAGAGCTTCGATGACGTTTGATCATGGGCGTGGGGTTACGAATCGGAAGTATACCTATGAGGACCTCGGCGAAGCGGCCGAAAGAGTCGTGGTGGAAAACGGGAGCGGATGTCGGACAGGCGTGAGCTAATCGGCGGCGGCGACGGCTTCGTGGATGCCTGAGAGGAACACCGAAAACGTGGTGCCGACGCGTTCCTTGCTCTTGACGCGGATCGTCCCGGAGTGGCGCCGGACGATCTGGCCACTGACCCACAAGCCCAGTCCAGTGCCGGTATTTTCTTTGGTGCTGACGAACGGTTCGAACAAGGTACTGCGGATGGGAGCGGGGATGCCGGAACCGGAGTCGCTCACGGTGAGGCGGACGCCGGATTTTCCCTTCAAGGAACACGGGCGGATGCGAATCTGGAGGGTGCCTCCGGAGCGCATGGCATCCATTGCGTTGCCGACGAGGTTTGCCACCAACTGGCGCAACTCGCCGGCGAAACCATGAATAGGGGCGGTTGGGCGGAAGCGGTTGGTGACATGAATGCGAGCCGAGCGCAGGCGCGCGGCGTATAACACCAGAACCGACTCGACGACTTCCGACAGCAAGACGGGCACAGGATGGGTGGTCTCCCGGTGGAAGCGCAGCGTCTGCTTCGCGATTTCAGAGACGCGCGCCAATTGTTCCTCGGCGAGAGTGAGACAGCCCTTGATCTCCGGGATGGACTCGCTGGTTCCCATGATGTAAAGCAGATTGCCGATGGCCTCGAGAGGATTGTTGATTTCATGGGCAATGCTGGCGGCGAGGCGTCCGGCGACGGCCAGCTTCTCCGATTTGCGAAGAGATTCCTCGGCGCGCCGCTGCTGGCGGATGTAATCGCGGACCTGGTACTGGCGCTTGCGCGCACGGAGCGCGAGACTGATAGTGCTGAGCATGGTCTCGGGACGGACCGGGCGTTCCAGCAGGAGCACGTTTCCCAGCGGCTTGCGCAGTTCACGGCGGCGCTCACTTACGCGGGAGACTTCGCCGGGCGCGGTTAGCAGCACGAGGGGAAAGTCGGACCACGGTTCCTGCTTGTTGAGCAGATCGCTTAATCCGGAAATGAGTGGGGGAATGAGCGCCTCTTCCGCCAAGACGAGGGCGCCGGCACCCTCCTTCACTTCAGCGCAGATCTGCTGAAGATTGGCGCAAGTCACGGCGGGCATCCCCGCCCTTTGGAGCAATTGGCAGATGAGAAGGGAATCGCGTCCCGACGGCGCGAGGACGAGAACCCGCATTTCATCCGGAGGATTAGATTGGAGGTCAGGAGGCACTGGGTTTCAGCTTCTCCGTAGAGCCCGCAAATCGCGGAACGCCGGTCAAAATGCCTTCGAACTCACTCAGAGCTCGTCCCACGACAATTCCGTTGCTTGCGAAAGTCAGCTCACGGATGGTGCGCTCGTGAGCCCCGGTCCGCTTCTTGACCACTGAGAGGGCTTGCCGCACCGTGCCGCCCGCTTCGAAGTAGCGGAACAGCAGCACCGAGTCGGCGAGATAGCTGACGTCCACGGGAATGGCCATTTGACTGCCGACGATGCCAGCCTGCGCGAGGGTCATGAGAGTGGCAACGCCGCGCTGGTTGAGATAAGAAAGCAATTCGTGCAACTGGAGCAGGAGGAATTCCTCTCCGGGCATGGCGTTAAGCAGGCCATTGAGGCTGTCGATGACGATGATCGTGGTGCCGCTGGTTTCGGCGAAGGAGCGGGCGCGAGACACGAATTCGCCGGGAGAAATCTCAGCCGGATCGATTTGCTGAACCACGACGCGTCCGCTCTCGATGTGGGAATCGAGTTCCATGTTCAGGCCGCGCGCGCGCTCGAGCATGGTCTCGGTGGTCTCGTCGAAGCTGAAGATGACGGCGCGGTGGCCGCCTTGGGCCGCCTCGCGGGCATACTGCATGGCGATGGTGGATTTACCGCAGCCTGCCGGGCCCATAAGGAGCGTGCTGGTGCCACTGTGGATGCCGCCCGCGAAAAGCTGGTCGAGCTGGGTAATTCCGCTGCAAACCACCGAACGAGCGAATCCGGGTTTATGTTCGGAGGCGATCAGCCGCGGATACACCTTCACGCCGCCGGTTTCGATTGCGAAATCGTGAAAGCCTTCGCGATAACGGGCGCCGCGCAGCTTGCGGACTTCGAGACGCCGCCGCTTGATGCCGAACTCGCGATCCAGGCTCTGCATCATGATGACGCCGTGGGCGATGCTCTGTAGTTGCAGATCGTGTTCGCCGGCGGTGCGATCGTCGAGCAGCAGCACGGTGCAGTTGCGGCCGCCGAAGTATTGCTTGAGGGCGAGAATCTGGCGACGATAACGCAGCGCCTCGCGTGCCAGCATGCGCAGCTCGGAAAGGGAATCGAAGACGACACGCTGAGGGCCAATCTTCTCAACCTGTTGCAACACGGAGTTAGTAGTGTCGGAGAGCTCGAGGTCGGAGGGATGAAAAACGGTGTATTGGGCTTCGGGCGTGAGCTGCTCCTCGGATGGCGTCATCTCGAAGATGGGAACCTGGCTGAGGTCCCAACCGTGCGATGCCGCAACCGCCTCCAACTCGCGTTTGGATTCGGAAAGAGTGACATACAGCACCTTCTCTCCAGCGTTGAGGCCGGCCAGGAGGAACTGTAAGGCGATGGTGGTTTTGCCCGTGCCGGGGTCGCCTTCCAGCAGGTAAAGATGATTGCGCGGCAATCCACCATTAAGGATGTCGTCCAGACCCTCGATGCCGGTGCTCGCGCGGCCCGAAGTTGCTGGATTCGACTCTTGATTCACCATTCGACGCTCCCAATTGAAATGACCGAAGGCGTAGTGGCGCTTCGGAGATGAAGCAGCGGTTTATAACACACTTAGATTGATGCACTTTTGCGGGCAAAACCCGGAGGAAAAGGGGCAAAAACTGAGGAGAAATTTGGCAGAAGGCGGGCCGGACGGTCTTAGTGCGCCGCAGCCCGCGATTGTCTTGTCGCCGCGCCGCAGCCCTGCACCGTCGCAATTAGTTGCTTGGAGTACTCGGTATTGACGTCCATCTGCTCCTGCTGGCTCAAGCGCATGAAAGCGCGGTTCGGGTTCTTCGGGTCGACGGGCGGCGCGTAGTCGAGCTTTTTGTCCGCGGCGTCGCGGGTGGCCTTGATGTCGGCCAGAAAATCAGCGCGCTCCTTCGGCGAGAGTCCCTTGGTGGCATCGAATTTCTGCTGCATCTTGTCGGCGAGGATGGTGAGGCGCAGTCCCTTGGTCGCGTCCATGCAGTTGGTTTCGGTCTGCGCCATTTGTTGGCGTTGTGCTTGCCGTGCGGCCCGCCGCTCATCGTGCATTTGTTGCAGCGTCTTCGGATAGGGGCTGGGGATCGGCGTCACCGGGATGGTGGCGATGTCGATGGGGGTCGTCATCTTGTCTTTGAGTTGCTGCTCGTAGCGGGCTTGGCCCGATTGGTCCGCGTCTGGCGAGTAGCGCAGCATGCCGCCATACTTTTTCTCGCAATCGAGGTTCACCTCGTCCGCATAACGCTGGTGCATGGTGTTGATGGACTGCTGCTCCTTGTCCGTGAGCCCCAGGAAGTACCGCTGCGGATTTTTGTCGTCCGGAGCCTTATAAGCAGCGGTTGGCGTTGTGGCCCGCAGCGCTTGGATTTCCGAGACCCAGATAGCGCGCTCTTCGGGAGTGAGCGTGGTGTTCATCGACAGGCGCGCGTCCAGGCGATCGGCGATGAGGTGCTCGCGATGTCCGAAGATCTTGCTCTGGCAGGCTGTCAGTTTGTCGAGGCCATCGAGCTTGGTAGCACCCAGTCCGGAAGAAAGAGACTGCGCGAGCAGACTTTGGGACGAGATCGTCAGCGAAGCGAACAACAGGAGGGCCCAGGAAACCGTGATCTTCTTCACGTTGGTTCTCCTTGGATGTAGGGACAGCAGTGGGCCGGTGTGGGAGCGCGATGATAGCCCAGAAGTGCGGAAGCAGGGAAGCTGAAATTGTGGCAGAAAATGGGGAGTGCGAGGGACAGGGTCCCCGGGCCAACGGGCCTCTAACTTACGAGAGATGTGGGCCACCGCCACGCGAGTGCGGCGCTGCGCTGGGGGCCCCGGGTTCTGGGGAAAAGGCGACCAGGGCTGGCACTACGACCTGCTGTTTATTGCAATGAACTTCGTGATCTTTGTTTTGTTGAAGTGAAGGGCGCAGAACGGGGTGATCCGCCGGCAGTTGTTAACAACGGGGACAGTTCCGTCTGTCCCCGGTTTGCCCCAGGGTAGAGTCCTGCGGGGCGCCATTTGGTGTCAGCGATTACGAGGAGACCGTTACATTCTTGAGCGCGACGATTAATGCCGTGGCGCGGCGTTTCAGGTCGGCGAGCATGAACGGCTTCTGGAGGAACGCGGTGCCTGGTGGGAGGACCTCCTGGTGGTGGAATGCATTTTCCGTGTAGCCGGAGATGTAGAGGACGGCCATTTGCGGTGAGAGGGCGGTGAGACATTCTGCGAGTTTCTTTCCGTTCATGCCGGGCAGGATCATGTCCGTAACCAGCAGATCGATCGGAGACCGCTCTCGCGCAACCAGCAGGGCATCCTCGGCGGAGCCGGCGGTGAACACCCGGAAGCCTTGGCGCGTGAGGTACTCGGCGAGCAAACAGCGATTCGCTTCCTCGTCTTCCACGAGGAGGATTCGAGCATCGGCAGGCGAAACCGGTTCCGCAGACTTAGGAGCATGCGGCTCGGCGATGACTTCCGTCTGGCAAAGGGGCAGGTAGATCTTGAAGCTCGTGCCCGTCCCGAGCTCACTGTAAACCGAGATGTACCCGCGGTTCTGCTTCACGATGCCGTATACGGTGGAGAGCCCCAAGCCCGTTCCCTTCCCCTTCGGCTTGGTGGTGAAAAATGGATTGAAGATGTGTTTCAGCTCGGCCGGAGCGATGCCGCAGCCGGTATCCGTGAGGGCAAGCAAAACGTATGGGCCGGGAGCCATCTCGAGGCGGCTATCGATGAGCTCATCCTCGAACCGGACGTTGCTGGTTTCGACGGTGAACTTGCCACCATGGGGCATTGCATCGCGGGCATTCAACGCCAGGTTCAGAACGATCTGTTCCAGTTGCACCGGGTCAATAAAGACATTGGGCTGGGTGGCTGCAGTATCGATGCGCATATCGATATAGGCGGGAAGCAAGGAGCGCAGCATGGGCTCCAGGTCTTGCAAGGCGGCATTCGCATTGAGTGCCTTGGGCCGAACGACCTGTTTGCGTCCAAAGGCCAGCAGTTGATGCGTGAGGCTCGCGGCCCGTTCGGTGGCTTTGATGGAATGCGAGATACGCCGGGCCAGTTCGGGCGAGCGGGCGACAGCAGGATCGGTGAGGGCGAGTTCCAGATGGCTGCGAATGAGAAGGAGAATATTGTTGAAATCGTGGGCGATGCCGCCCGCGAGTGTCCCAATGGCCTCCATCTTTTGGGCCTCTTCCATGCGCTCGTGAAAGATGCGGCGCTCCACGGCGTACTCGATAGCGCGAGCTAGCGAACGTGAGTCCACGGTGCCTTTTACGAGATAGTCCTGGCAGCCTTTGCGCATGGCCCGGGAGCCGAGATCGCTTTCAAGGCCGGTAAGCACGATGATGGGAACGCCGGGAGCGTGCGCGAGCATCGCCTCAACGGTATCGAAACCATTGCTGTCGGGTAGATTCAGGTCGAGGAGAATGACATCGGCTGCCTCTTGATCGCGAAGTTTGATGGCGTCGGAGAGACGATCGGCAATGCGAACCCGAAATTGCCTATGGTTGCCGACGGAGAGGAAATCGGAAATCAGTTCCGCATCACCGGGGTTGTCTTCAACGAGCAGTACGTTTATCGGTTCCGCGCTGATCTGCATGTTGCCTCGGTAATTTTACGATGGAGAGCCAGAAGCTCTCGATCTGGTGAATGACCTCGATGAAGCTTTCGAGCTTCACCGGTTTGGAGATATAGGAATTGGCATGGAGCTCGTAACTGCGCAAGACGTCCTGCTCGGCCTCGGAGCTGGTGAGGATTACGACGGGGATGACTTTGAGGAAGGGATCTTGTTTGATCTCGGCGAGAACTTGACGGCCGTCCTTCTTGGGAAGGTTGAGATCGAGAAGGATGAGGTCCGGGTTGGGGGCATTCTCGTAGGGCCGCTTGCGGCGCAGGAAATTGATCGCCTCTTCGCCATCGCGGACCGTGGTCATGCGATTGAGAACGTGGCTTTTCTCGAGCAAGTCGGTAGTGAGATAGGCGTCGCCGGGGTTGTCTTCGACGAGAAGAATCTCAATGGGCTGTGGCGTGTTGGACATATTCTGTCGGCTCCTCGTTAGCCAGTTGCTGTAGCGGGATGCGGAACTTAAAGGTCGCGCCTTGCTTGAGCTGGGATTCGACCCAGATGGAACCGCCGTGGCGCTCCACGATTCGTTTGGCAATCGCCAACCCCCTGCCGGTTCCGGGATACTCCTCGCGGGTATGAAGGGTGCACCCGTTGTGCGTCAGGTTGTAGTGCTCATGACTTTAGTTTAGACGCTCGGTTCTGTTAGAGCTCACAGTTAAGCTATGCATCTCCCGAAATGGGCTGGGAAAGGTACTGACACTCTCAGTGAGACGCTGCCGAAAATAGGTTTACCTGAATGCGGTAATAACCGGACGATTCGGAACTGTGATTTTGCGGAGATATCGGTGCGCTTTCATGGATGGCGGGTGGACCACCATAGCAATTCTCGATTTCGGAGGGGCCCATTCCAAAGCTTCGCGGTAGTTCGGCGAAAAGCTAGAATGGGGTAGCTATCATTGTAGCTTGCATGAGTGGAAAAACTAACTACAAAAGCCCTCGCTTGCGCAAGGGCTTTTGTAGTTTAGCTACGACTTGGGTTTAGTACATGCCGCCCATGCCGCCGCCGTGGCCACCGCCGCCTGCTTCGGCCTTCTTCTCTTCGGGGATCTCGGAGATGAGGGCTTCCGTGGTCAGCATGAGGCCAGCGATGGAGCCGGCATTTTGCAGGGCGGTGCGGGTTACCTTGGTCGGGTCGATTACGCCGGCCTTGACCAGGTCGCCGTATTCGCCGGTCTGGGCGTTGTAGCCGAAGTGGCTGTCTTTGTGGTCGCGGATCTTGCCGACCACAATCGCGCCTTCTTCGCCAGCGTTGCCGACGATCTGGCGCAGGGGCTCTTCGAGCGCGCGCTTGATGATGTTGGCGCCGATGCCTTCGTCGCCGGTGAGCTTGAGGGCATCAACGGCTTCGACGCAGCGGACGAGCGCAACGCCGCCGCCCGGGACGATGCCTTCTTCAACGGCAGCGCGGGTGGCGTGCATGGCGTCTTCGACGCGGGCTTTCTTTTCCTTCATTTCGGTTTCGGTGGCTGCGCCGACTTTGATCACGGCAACGCCGCCGACGAGCTTCGCCAGGCGTTCCTGGAGCTTCTCGCGGTCGTAGTCGCTGGTGGTCTTGTCGATCTGGCTGCGAATTTCCATCACGCGGCCTTCGATGTCGCTGCTCTTGCCTTTACCTTCGACGATGGTGGTGTTGTCCTTGTCGATGGTGACCTTCTTGGCAGAGCCGAGGTCGTCCATTTGGACGTTCTCGAGCTTGATGCCGAGGTCTTCGGTGATGGCCTTGCCACCGGTGAGGATGGCGATGTCCTGGAGCATGGCCTTGCGGCGATCGCCGAAGCCAGGCGCCTTGACGGCAGCAACGTTGAGCGTGCCGCGCAGCTTGTTGACGACCAACGTAGCGAGCGCTTCACCTTCCACGTCTTCCGCGATGATCACGAGCGGACGGCCGCCCTTGGCGATCTGCTCGAGCAACGGGAGCAGGTCCTTCATCGAAGAAACTTTCTTTTCGTGGATGAGGATGTAGGGGTTCTCGAGCACGGCTTCCATGCGCTCGGGGTCGGTGACGAAGTAGGGAGAGAGATAGCCGCGGTCGAACTGCATGCCTTCGACGACTTCGAGCTGGGTCTCCATGGTCTTCGACTCTTCGACGGTGATGACGCCGTCTTTGCCGACCTTCTTCATGGCTTCCGCGATGATCTTGCCGATGGTCTCGTCGTTGTTGGCGGAGATGGTGCCGACCTGGGCGATCATCTCGCCGGTGACGGGCTTGCTGAACTTGTCGAGGGCGCTGCCGCTGCGGTGGCCATCGTTGTCAACGGTGCCGCAGACAGCGGTGACGGCCTTGTCGATGCCGCGCTTGAGGGCCATGGGGTTGGAACCGGCGGCGACGTTCTTCACGCCTTCGCGGTAGATGGCCTGGGCGAGAACGGTGGCGGTGGTGGTGCCGTCGCCGGCGATGTCGCTGGTCTTGCTGGCGACTTCCTTCACCATCTGGGCGCCCATGTTCTCCATGGTGTCTTTCAGCTCAATTTCCTTGGCGACGGTGACGCCGTCCTTGGTGATGAGGGGGGAGCCGAATTTTTTGTCGATGACGACGTTGCGGCCTTTGGGGCCGAGGGTGACTTTGACTGCGTCGGCGAGGACGTTTACGCCGCGCAGAATCGACTGGCGGGATTCTTCGCCGTGGACGATTTGCTTTGCCATGTTTCGAATTCTCCTATCGAAAAGCTGTGGGGCTGTGCCCCGGAACTTGAACCGCGAGATCCTGGGAGCGGGTAGGGTCCTTCGACTCCGTTTCGCGTCGCGAAACTCCGCTCAGGATGACCACACTTCAACAGTGTTGTCGCGGGGCGGAGTTACTCGAGGATGCCGAGGACTTCTTCCTCGCGCATGATGAGGAACTCTTCGCCGTCGATTTTGATTTCGGTACCGGCGTACTTGCCGAAGAGGATGCGGTTACCGGCCTTCACTTGCAGTGGGGTGGTCTCACCTTTTTCGTTCTGCTTGCCTTTGCCGACGGAGATGACTTCGCCTTCCTGCGGCTTGTCCTTGGCGGAATCGGGAATGATGATGCCGCCACGGGTGGTCTGGGCTTCTTCGACGCGACGAATGACAATGCGGTCGTAGAGGGGAACCAGTTTGGTTGCGGTTGCAGTAGCCATGCTTGGGACTCCTTTCGAGATATGGAATTTAGGGGTGCGACGATTGGACGTCGCGGAAACTTGAGGATTGCTGAAGAGCGGGAGGGCGGTTAGCACTCACTACTCACGAGTGCCAATTCTAGGAGGAATCGTGGGGCGATGTCAAGCGAGGGGAACGAGAATATGAGCCGGATTCACTCAATGTTAAAAAATCGCCGCTACCCACCCTCCTTTCGGGAAGGCTGGGGTACCCAGATTATTAGCTGATTCTAATGAGGTTATTGGAGAATTCTAAAGGTTCAGAGGAGCGAGGCCGAAGGGAGGGAATGGATAGCGGGATGGGTCGGGAGGCCGGGCGGAAGCGGAAGGCACGCCGGGGCTTTCGAGTCGGACCAAGACTGTACGGAGGTCGAAGGCGGCGCCGCACGCCGGTTCCAAGGTGCTGAACGGCAGTGACTTGGGATGGGCGAGGGGCGGCGGGCTTGGTACCTAGTCTGGCAACGGGAGTTGCTTCCTGCTTCTCTAACTCGCTGCGAGGTCGCATTGCACCGGCCCGTGGTCTCGCAGCGAGAAATCGCTCGGCCCCGAGGTGAACGGTGCAAGCTCCCGTGAAGAGGCTTCAACCAGTGGCGGTAATGCTGGGATTGGCCGTACTGATCTCTCTCTCCTCTTATTCATTCTCAGAAAATGTTAAGGATGCGAAGACGTCGTTGCTGACGATTAACGCCGATTTGATGGCGGAGGACGTGGCGGCGCTGCCGGCGAAATTGCCAATGGTGATGATGCCGGTGGTGAAGCCTCCGGTGGCGGTGCCGCTGGGAAACAAGCGGCTGACGAAGGAGATGGAAAAGCTGGCGGTGAAGTATGACGTGCGGAAGATTGGCGAACGCAAGGTCGGCAAGGGTCTGAACTTTTATTCTCCGGACAAAGAAGTGGAAATGGGGCGGGAGCTGTCGGAGGAGATGGATTTGTCGCTGAAGCTGGTACACGATCCGGTGGTGACGGAATATGTGAACCGGTTGGGGCAGAACCTGGTGCGGAATTCGGATGCGAAAGTACCGTTCACGATCAAGGTGGTGGACGATCCGGAGGTGAACGCGATGGCGCTGCCGGGCGGCTTCTTTTATGTGAACACGGGGCTGATTATGGCGGCAGACAGCGAGGCCGAGCTGGCGGGAGTGATGTCGCACGAGATCGCCCACGTGGCGGCGCGACATGCGACCCACAACATGAGCCGTAGGGACTTGTTTAACCTGTGCACGATTCCGGCAGTGTTCGTGGCTGGGCCGGCGGGGATGGCGATCCGCGAGATTGCGGATATGGCGCTGCCGGCAGAGATGATGAAGTTCTCGCGCGATGCGGAACGTGAAGCGGATTTGCTCGGCATGCAATATGCGTATGCGGCGGGATATGATCCGGCGGCGATTGTGAGCTTCTTCGAGAAGATCGAGGCGCAGGAGAAACATAAGAAGGGATTTTTGGCGCGGACGTTCGATACGCATCCGATGACGGAAGAGCGGGTGAAGAGAGCGCAAGAGGAGATGGAAGTGATGCTTCCGGCGAAAGAAGATTACGTGGTGACCACCAGCGAATTCAGCGATGTGAAAGAGCGGGTGCAGGCGCTGGTGAACCATCATGTGCTGGCGGACCCGGTGAGTAATAAGCCGGTGCTGCGGAAGAGCGCGGCGGAGGACGATGGGCCGCCGGTGTTGAAACGCGGGAGTGATTAGTAATTAGTGGTTAGTGATTAGGGGAGCCTCGCGGGTGCGGGGCTTTCTTCTTCCTAACGCGAAAAGCAGGTCCTTCGTCGCTACGCTCCTCAGGGTGACAAGAGAGAGAGGTTGCGGGGGAGAGTGGGGTGGAGTCTCGATGCGATGGGCCGGTCCGGAGGTACAATAAACGTGCCATGAAGAAGCTGCTGTTGCTGATGATCCTCGCGTTGTTGCTGCCGTTGGCGGTGTTTGCCTCGAAAGACAAGAAGGATGAAACACAGACGTCGGATGTGACGTTCCAGGTTGTGAAGAAGGATGGCGGGAAGCCGGTGCGCAATGCGGCGGTGATCCTGCATCCGGTGGGGAAAGATGGGAACCAGTCGCGGCGCGGGTCGGAACTGAAGACGGACAAGGATGGGAACACGCAGATCACGGTGCCGTATGGAAAAGTGCGGATCCAGGTGATTGCGCCGGGGTTCCAAACCTATGGCGAAGATTTTGAGTTCAACGAGCCGCAGAAGAGAATCGTGATCAAGCTGAACCCGCCGGGCGAGCAGTACTCGATCTACAAATAGACCGCATACCGCAAGTGCTTCGACTGCGAATCCGGATCGATATCCGGATGCTCCGCTGACAGTGACACGGGTTCTGGACGGCATCTCACTAGAAATGAATTCGCACGACGATGTGCTGATTTTGGGCGCAGGCGTGGCAGGATTGGCCGCGGCTGCGCGGCTGCACGAGGCTGGGGTGCGGGTGCGTGTGCTCGAGGCGCGCGATCGCGTCGGCGGACGGGTGTGGACGCTTGAGGAAGAGGGGACGGCGATTGAGCTGGGGGCGGAGTTCATTCATGGGCGTCCGCCGGAGATTTTTTCGGTAGCGGAGCGAGCGGGGCTCGATTTAGTGGAACTCGGCGGGGAGAACTTCACGTCGGATGGAATGACGGTGAAGAAGTTCGATTTCTTTCGCAAGAGCGAGTCGGTGCTCCACAAGATGAGCGATAAGGGACCGGATCGTCCGTTTACGGAGTTTGTGCGGGAACACATTGGGGAAGAAGATCCGGAGAAACTGCAATGGGCGCTGAGGTACGTGCGGGGATTTCATGCGGCGAATCCAGGGCTGATCAGCGTGCATGCAATGGTGCGCGAGAGTGAGGCGGAGGAGAAGATCGACGGTGACCGAGGATTTCGGGGGCAACATGGCTACGGGCCGCTGATTGCGTGGTATGAGAAACGACTTGCCGGCGTGCCTATTGAGTTAAATACACGAGTGTTCGGACTTGCATGGAACAAAGACGACGTAAACGTTGGCGTGGTGAAGGACCGAGTCAGGCACTACTACAAGGCAAGCAAAGCGGTGATCACGCTGCCGCTGTCTGTGGTGCAGTCGGGGGATGTGAGATTCGAGCCGGAGCTGCCTGAGAAGAAAGCGGCGGCCGACCAGTTGGTGATGGGGAAAGTGCTGCGGGTTACGCTGCGGTTTCGCAAACGATTCTGGACTTCGCGGAAGGAGGGAATGCCAGACCTGAAGAAGTTGCATTTCCTGATGGCGGACGACCATTACTTTCCGACGTGGTGGACGACGCATCCGTTGGAGACGCCGCTGCTGACGGGATGGGCTCCGGATGTGTGCGCGGAGGCGCTGGATGGGAAATCGCGCGAGGAAATTGTAGAGCAAGCGCGGAGGTCGTTGGAGCAGGCGCTGCCGTTTTATACGGAGGAGATTCGAGAGACATTCGTCGACGGATATTTTCATGATTGGCAGGCTGACCCATATTCCCGCGGGGCTTATAGCTATGTGAAGGCGGGTGGGATGGGGGCGCAGGAGGCATTAGGGGCTCCAGTGCGGGATGTTCTGTTTTTCGCGGGAGAGGCGACGGAAGCGGATGGGCATCATGCGACGGTGCATGGGGCGATGGCGACGGGGATGAGGGCGGCGGGAGAAGTATTAGCAGTATTGCGGAAGTAGAGTCCTTCGAGTTCACGTGCTGCGGAGGATGGCTGCAGCGAAAACATTTCGCGTTCTTAGGCTGCAGAAATCGAAGTCCCCGCCCTATCTCCAAAACAGGAGATAAGGACGGGGCACCTAAACCCAAAAATCTATTGTTGTTTGGGGACCACGAAGACGGCGGTACCGTAGGCCAGGACCTCGGTTACGCCTTGCATGACTTCGGTGGCGTCGTAACGGGCGCCAATGACGGCATTCGCGCCGAGGGCGGCGGCGTGTTGGGTCATGAGGTCGAAGGCCTCGTTGCGGGTGCGCTCGCAGAGCTCGGTGAGGATGGTGATGTTGCCACCGACCAGCGTCTGGAGGCTGGCACCGATGTTGCCGAAGATGGAGCGCGAGCGGACGACAATACCGCGGACGACGCCAAGATTCTTGACGATGGTGAATTCGTCGAGTTCGAAGGCGGTGGTGACCATGTTGTGCGCGACGAATCCACGCGGCGGAGCTGCGGTAGCCATTGCGATCCCTCCTGGGAAAGTCGAGGACAGTGTAACGCCGGACGAGCGCCAGCAGGACGTTCTCCGCGGAATATTACAGTTCATTGATTTATTGCGGGGGACTGTTAGCTGTTAACGCTTCGCTCTTCGATAGTTCGCAGTGCGATGATGCGGGTTGCGGAGGAGCGAATGGCTGGGGACTAATAACTAATGCTGGGCCGCGGCGGAGCGCACATCGCGAGCAGCCGCGAGGAGCGCGTGCTGGAGGTCGCGGACATGAGATTCGGTGGTGAGATAGCTGATGATCATCATGCGAAGGACGCTGCGTCCGTTCACGATGGTTTGCGAGATCCAGCGCTGGCCGTCGTGAGTGACTTGCTCGATGACGCGGGCGTGGACGGAGGCTAGTTCAGATTCTGGGATGCCGCGGAGCCGGAAATTGAGAATG
>DASYAU010000073.1:0-1621 GCA_036501185.1 Candidatus Korobacter sp.
GAGCCAGGCCTTGCCCGCCGCGTAACTCGCCGGGCTCTTCGAAAAGAACAGGTCCAGCGTGCGGCCCTGGATGGTGCTGTTCGGACGATTGACGATGTCCATAACCTCGCGCGAAAATTCCTGCATGCCTTCGCCGCCCGAAGGGCCGGTGCCCACGAGGAGGATGCGCCGCACCAGTCCCGGCGCGTCAAGCACGAACTGCTGCGCGATCATGCCGCCGATCGAGAAAGCGAACAGATCGATCTCCTCCAGACCGAGTGCCTTGACGAACGCGATGAGGTCGGCCGCGGTAGCGGGAATCGAGTCCGGCATCTCGCCACCCGAACGACCGACGCCGCGATAATCGACCAGGATCACCGGGCGGTCTTGCGCCAAGCGGTTTGTGTGGATCGGATCGAAATTGTTCATCGTGCCAGTGAAATGCTGAAAGCACACCACCGGCGGGGCGCCTTCCTTGCCAAAATGCCGGTAGGCGAGGCTCACACCGCCGATATCCTGGAATTGGGTCGGCGCGGTTTCATTGAGATTGACGTTGGACATGGCTATTCTCCTGTTATGTTGATTGCGTCTTGAAGTCACGTTCGGAACTGCTCTAGGGTCAACCACTCTGGGGTACGGCAACATCTGGGCGGGTTGAAACGCGTCGACGAAGCCCTGCTCATTAGGGCCGACAGTCGCACGGCGGAGTTTCGCGACAATAAGTGAAGCGATGAAGAGGTGCCCTTGTCACCAAAACTGCAATCCGCGCCGCCGCGCGCCCTACCCACAGAGAAACTGCCTCGCATTTCCCAGGAAGTTCTCTGCATACTGCGAATATGCAGCGTGGTTCGCATCCGGGTACATGATGAGCTGAGCGTTAGGCAGATGCTCAGCCAGTATGAAAGCGTTGATGGGTGTCACTACGATGTCTTTGTTGCCGTGAACAATGAGCGTCGGATGTGTGATGCTTTTCAAGGTGGCGTAACGTCCGGTGGCTGGTATCGTTCCCCATTCCCTGATCGCCGCAAGCTGGGCGATTGCCGAGTCCCTGGATACTGGAAGATCACGATCATTTTTGCGAGACTCGATTCGCTTCAGATATTCGTGTCCAGCAGCCTGGCTGGCTTCAGAGGGAGAGAAGAACGCGGCCAACAAGAACGCCACCGGATCAGCTTGCTCTTCCGGCGATAGTTCGGTGAAGGTCATGTCCTCTCCGCCACGCGGACCTGTCCCCAAGAGAATCAGCCGCCCGACGAGTTGAGGATGCTCAAGCGCTAACTGTTGCGCAATCATGCCGCCCAGCGAGAAGCCCACCACATGAATCTGCTTTAAGCTAAGGGCTCGGCAGAAAGCAACGCAATGTCTCGTCATCTCCGCGACCGTATGCGGAGTTTTTCCTCCGGAAGCGCCAACGCCTGCATTGTCAAAGAGAATCACCTCATGATCCGCCGCGAGGCTGTTGATTGCGTCCGGGTCCCAGCCGTCCATGTTGGAGTTGAAGTACTCCAGAAAGAGCAGCGGAATCGTGCCCGATTTGCCGAATCGGCGGTAGGCGTAACGGATGCCATTGGTCTCAACAAACTGTGTCGGGACCGTTTCGTGTGTGTAATTGCTCATCGTCTCCCGGTGCTTCGTCGATTAG
>DASYAU010000074.1:0-9095 GCA_036501185.1 Candidatus Korobacter sp.
GAGATCAAGCTCTCTTCGAAGGCGTATCAGCATCTCGTGGCGAAGATCGAGGGCAAGCCGGAAGAACGCATCCTGAGCTACCTGATGTTGCGGTCGTTGAAACAGGCGCGTTACTCCGAGCAGAATGAAGGGCACTTCGCGCTGGCGGCAGCGAGCTACACGCATTTCACATCGCCGATCCGGCGGTATCCGGATTTGATCGTTCACCGCATCTTGAAACAAGTTCTAAAAGATCAGGCGGAGAAGCGCGATGATGGCGTCCCGGTGGGCCTGGGCGGAGCGGTAAATGAAAGTGGCGCGCCCTCACCCTGGAGTAAAGGCGATGCACCTGAGAAGCGCGGAAAGAAAAAGGATGAAAGCCGTGCGCCGCTGGGTGGGCCGATTCCCGAAGAGCAATTGAAACAGATCGCGGAAGAAAGCAGCCAGGCCGAGCGTCGGGCGGACGATGCTGAGCGCGAATTACTGGAGTGGAAGAAGATCAAGTTCATGCAGGACCGCGTTGGTGAAGAGTTCGCGGGACTGATCGTGAGCGTAACCAAATACGGGCTATTCGTGGAGCTGACGGATTTATTCATCGAGGGACTCGTACCCCTGGCGACGCTCATGGGCGATCAGTTTAATTATCACGAGAACACGAAGCAGATCATCGGGGAGCGCAGCCGGAAGACGTACTCGCTGGGCGATCGGGTGCGGGTGATCCTGGATCGGATCGATCGGATGCAGCGGAAGTTGCAGTTTGCCATCGTGGAAGACGAGCCGAGTCGTGCGGAGAAGCGGCATCGGCGGCCGCGCTGATTTACAATCGAGACATGGCACACATGGTTCAATGCGTGAAGCTGGGACGCGAGGCGGAAGGGCTTGATGAGCCGCCCTTTGACAGCGAACTCGGCCAGAAAATTTATAACAATGTTTCGGCGGAAGCGTGGCGGCAGTGGACTGAGCACCAGAAAATGCTTTTGAATGAATACCGTTTGCAGCCATGGAAAAAAGATCACCAGGAGTTTTTGGTGCAGCAAATGGAAGCATTTTTCTTCGGCGAAGGTTCGGAAGCGCCGAAGGAGTATGTGCCGCCGTCGCAGTAGTCGTGTAGAATCAGTGGTGTAACCCCTTCTTCTCGCCAGAGAAGAAAACGTGTCGGGACGTGGCTCAGCCTGGTAGAGCACTCGCTTGGGGTGCGAGGGGTCGCCAGTTCAAATCTGGCCGTCCCGACCATTTCATCTTCAAAAATTCAAGAAGCAATTTAGGCTACCGGCCGCGAAAAGCCGCGTTGCAGTTGACGCCCTCGGAAGCGCGTATTAAATTCGTGCGCACTTCTGATCAGGATATCGCTTTGAAAGACTCGACTGCACTGCGTGCTTTCCTGGTATTTTCTGGTGTTTTGCTCGGGCTGATTCTGACTGCGTTCGCCCAAACAGGATCGCAGAGCCATGTGAGTCCTGCAGACGCAAAAGAGGGCGCGTCGCTGTTTCGTGCGAATTGCTCGCCGTGCCACGGACTCGGGGCGCGCGGTGGCGGACGTGGTCCTGATCTCACTTCCGGGCGATGGACACACGGTTCGACCGATGACGAGATCTTCCGCACGATCAGCCAAGGAGTTCCCGGTACAGAGATGCCGGCCAATGCATTTGAAGATTCCGAAATCTGGTCGATCATTGCATACCTCCGCTCGCTGGCTCCGCCCAAGAATGAAGTGCTGCCCGGCAATGCGGCGAATGGCAAGCTGCTCTTCTTTGGGCGCGCCGCATGTTCCACATGCCACATGGCGAGCGGTCGAGGCGGAGCGCTCGGCCCGGATCTGTCGCGGGTCGGTGCCGCACGTTCAGCGAAATATCTTGTGGAATCCATACGAGAACCTGACAAGGAGCTTAGTTCCGGGATGGTGGATCCGAACAATCGCTACGGTTTGCCGCTCGTGTACGACACCGTGACCGTCGTGCTTTCGGACGGCAAAAAAGTCGTTGGCGTGGCGCGCAACGAGGATACCTATTCTTTGCAGCTCATGGACACAGAACAAAAGCTTCACTTCTTTCTCAAAAAAGACGTGAAGGTCTCGCACGAACACGCATCCCTCATGCCACCCTACACAGCCGATGCATTGAGTCAGGCGGAGCTCGAAGATATCGTGGCGTACCTCTCGACTTTGCGCGGAGGAGATGCTCGATGAGACACGCCATCTCTGTGCTGGTGTTGCTCGCATCCGCCGCGGTCGCGCAAGTCACGCCAGAGCATCTGTTGAAAGCGCCGCAGGAACCACAGAACTGGCTCATGTATTCGGGACGCTATGACGGATGGCGCTACAGCACTCTCAAGCAGGTGAATGCCGGCAACGTTTCGAGGTTGACCTTGCAATGGGCGTTTCAGACCGGCGATCTCGGGCAATTCGAGACCACGCCAATCGTGGTGGATGGAATCCTTTACGGAACCGGGCAAAACAACCGCGCGTTTGCGATCGATACGCACACGGGCCGCTCCCTCTGGCGGTACCAACGGAATCTTCCTGACAAACTCCAGCCGTGCTGCGGGACGGTCAATCGTGGCTTCGCCATGCTGGGTGATCGTTTGTTCATGGCCACCCTCGATGCCCACGTGATCGCCCTGGACGCGAAAACCGGCAACCTTATTTGGGACACTGTTGCTGCCGATTACCACAAGGCCTATACCTTCACGGTTGCGCCGCTCGCGGTGAAGAACGAAGTGATCGTCGGTGTTTCGGGTGGCGAATATGGCGTTCGTGGCTTCGTGGATGCGTACGACGCCCCAACCGGCAAGCGCCTTTGGCGTTTCGACACTGTTCCAGGCCCAGGCGAGGCGGGTCACGAGACCTGGAACGGTGATTCGTGGAATACCGGCGGTGCACCCGCATGGATCACGGGCAGCTACGATCCGGAATTGAATCTGATTTATTGGCCAACGGGGAATCCAGCGCCGAGCAACTACGGCGGAGATCGCGATGGCGATAACCTCTACAGCAATTCCATGCTGGCGCTCGACGCGGACACGGGAAAGCTGAAGTGGTATTACCAATTCACGCCGCACGACCTCTACGACTACGATGCCACCCAAGTCCCCGTTCTTCTCGATGCGGATTGGGAAGGGCAGCCGCGCAAACTGCTCATCCAGGTGAACCGCAACGGCTTCTATTACGTGCTGGACCGCACGAACGGAAAATTTCTCTCGGCGAAAGCCTTCGGCGCAGTTACGTGGGCGAAGGGAATCACATCTGACGGAAAGCCGATCGTCAACACGGACCTGAAGAGCAGCCCGGAGGGCACGCGGGTGTGCCCCGGCGCACTTGGCATGACGAATTGGTACTCGCCTTCCTACAACCCCGAGACGGGGATGCTTTACGTCGCGACCTCCAACGAGTGCGATATCTTCACGAGTGGACCGCAACCCTATCGCGCGGGTCACGATTTCCTGGGCAGTGTGTACGTTCCCGACCCGGTGGAACGACCGACCGGAGCTCTGAAAGCTCTTGATGCTCTTACCGGGGAAGAGAAGTGGTCCTTTCCGTATTTCAGCAATCCCAACGGCGGTACTCTTTCAACCGGTGGAGGCGTGGTGTTCGGAGGAGACTCGGACGGAAACTTCATCGCGCTGGACGCACGCAGCGGAAGAGATCTTTGGCACATACAACTCGGCGCGGCGGTCTATTCAGCCGCGATTACGTTTGAGGTGGACGGCAAACAATACGTCGTGATTCCAGCGGGTTCGGGATTGTTTGCGTTTGCGCTGCCGTAAAGACAGCCTGTTCACTTCCACGCGCTCCCTCTCGCCATTGTCGATCCAATTTTGAATGGCGCTAGGGGTGCCCGCCGACAGAGCGAAGCCGTCGAATAGGGCAGCCGGCGGAGTTGGCCGCGCTGCGATACTACTTTCGAAATTCGCGAAAGGTTGCCGCGAAAATGCGGAGGTCCATGCGGGACGACGTGAGTACCTCGAAATTGACGTGTTTTTGAGCAAACACGGGACGCACATCCGTGCTCTAAGGAACGATGCGCGAGTGCCGCGACCTGGAGTGAGGGGGATGTTGTGGGCAGCGCAAGATCCTGTGGAGGAATTCCATCAATGAAAAAGTCGATGATTTTCGCTGCCTTTATGCTGTCCGCGCTGGTATGGGCGGGGGCACAGCAACCCAATGACATGCCGGCGCAGAGCGGGTCGCAGGCCACTTCGCCGAGCTCGCAAATGCCGAGCCAGTCGCCGTCGGCGACGCCAAGCACGCCTGAGCAGAGTGCTCCCCAGGCTACGCCGCAGGCCGGGGCTGCGGGGCAAAGCATGAACGGATCTGTGACCGAGGGCTGCCTCGGGGGTACCAATCCGAATTTCACCATCACGGACGCTTCCGGGAAGTCTTATAAGCTGAATCTTCCGGCGGGCGCGGACGGGACCCGGCTCACTTCACATGTCGGCGAATCGGTGCAGGTGGCGGGCGATGTGAAGTCGGGCGCGATTGACGTGACCAAGATCGGCAAAGGTACGGGAAGCTGCCCGGCGAAGTAAGTTGATCGGATAGAAATACGGCTGTGCAAGATCCCGGCGAATGCTGGGATTTTTTTTGCTCGCAAGATTTGCGGGGTGTGGCGGCTCGCGTGTGTAGCGTCGTGCGGGGCAAAAGCCCGTCTTATTCCAGGTGCTTTCGGCAGCGCCGAAACGCTGCCCTGATACAAGGCAAAAAGCGATATCAGGCAATCTAGCCGGATGGGCAGGTGTCTGCTGCCGGATTGGCGGATGTGCGTTCGCGCTTCCTGACGCAGTCTAGGGTTGCGGCAATTGGCCGCAGGAGCAACAGATGAGCAGTTCCTTGGTGGAATTTTCGAATGATCTTGCCGGCGTGGTGGAGCGAGCCGGGCAGTCAATTGTAGGTGTGCTTGAAGGTGGACGCGAAGGCGTGAGCGGGACAGTGTGGCGTAGCGGGATCGCGGTGACCGCGGAGCATACGCTTCGCGGACGATCGAGTGTGACCGTGGTGCTGCCGTCGGGTGAGCAAACGACCGCGGAAGTGATTGGGCGAGACCCCGGCACGGATATTGCAGCGCTCAAGATCCAGGAGGCAGTCGCGGCCGGTACTCTTGGCGATGACGCGCAGCTGCGCGTGGGCGAAATCGTACTTTCGGTTGCGCGGCGTGGAACTGCGGGCGTGGCGACGACGCATGGGATTGTGAGTGCGACATCTGGGGCGTGGCGGACCTGGCAAGGCGCACGCGTTGACCGCTGGTTCCGGTTAGACCTGAATCCATTCACGGGATTTTCAGGTGGGCCGATCGTAAACGCACGTGCCGAGATCGTGGGCATGGCGACGTCGGGTCCGCGGCGTTCGGTGGTGATGATTCCAACCTCGACCGTGAACCGCGTGGTGGAACAGCTGCTGAAAGGAGGACGCGTGAAGCGCGGTTTCCTGGGGGTGGGAGTGCAGGCGGTGGGCTTTCCTGAGAACACGGTGCAGGAGCTCAAACTTGGCACGAACCGCGGCCTGCTGGTACTGAATGTTGCGCAAGGCAGCTCCGCTGAGCGGGCTGGCGTGTTGCTGGGAGACATTCTTGTGACCATTGAAGGCGCGGCGGTGCACAGCGTGCGCAGTTTGCAGCCGGTCCTCGATCCGGAAAACGTGGGGAAGAGCGTACAGCTGGAAGTGGTGCGCGGCGGGAAGCTGGTGAAAGTCGCAGTGGTGGTCGGCGATCGGGAGGAGAATTAGCCATGGCCACGGCGGTGAATCCAAGTACATCGTCGAGCATCAGTATCGGAAGCGCACTGGCTTCGGTTGGCGAGTGGCTGCGGCGGATTACGGTGCGAATTTCGAGCGGTCACGGCGCGCAGGGATCGGGGGTGATCTGGCGCGCGGATGGGCTGATCGTTACGAATGCGCACGTAGCCACTGCCGATGTGCATGAAGTGGAGTTGCCGGATGGGCGGACTTTGACCGGACGATTGCTGGCTCGGGACGCACGGTCGGACCTGGCGGCACTACAGGTTGGCACGTCGAAGCTGGTTGCAGCCGCAACTCGAAGTGCGTGGCGAATTGGTGGTCGCGGTTGGCAATCCGCGGGATGGAGAAGGGGCTCTGAGTGCTGGGTTGGTGCATGCTCCGGTCGGAGACGGAGCGCTGATCGTTGCGGACATCCGATTAGCGCCGGGAAATTCGGGAGGTCCGTTGGCAGATGCACGAGGTTATGTTGTGGGTGTGAACAGCATGGTTCTGAACGGCCTTGGCTGCGCGGTGACATCGGATCGGGTGTGGCGATTCTTGAGAAAAGAAGGGCTAGCGGAGACAGAGTGACGCGAGTGCTGGTGTGGTCGAAGTCGGCGGTGGTGCGGACTGGGCTGCAGAGCATCGTCCAAGCCGAGCCAGACCTGCAACTCGTGGGGCTCGAGAAGCGCCTCGCGGATTTTTGCGATGCTGTACGCGAAGCCGTACCGGATGTGGTGCTGCTCGACGTCGAAGGCTTCGCCCGGGTGCAACTTGTCGAATTGGAATCGCCCGCGGTTGTGGCCTTGGTGACTACGACCCGCCGGGCGGAATTGCAGCGGCTTCTTCACGACGGGATTCGGGCGATCCTGATGCGAGATGTTGGAGCCGCCGAAATTGTGGCTGCCATTCGCGCGGTGGCCAACGGGTTGGCGGTCATTTCACCCGAGATTCTGGATGTGCTTCTTCCAGTGGCGCACGAGGCGGCCTTGGACGATGAACTGCCCGCAGGAGAGCCGCTGACTGCACGTGAGGCTGAGGTGCTGGCGATGCTGGCCGACGGGGCCGCCAACAAGGAGATCGCAGCCCGCCTGGGTCTATCGGAGCATACCGTGAAATTCCACGTGAGCTCGATTCTCAACAAAATGGGAGCGACTACACGGACGGAAGCGGTTGCGCGGGGCTATCGCGAAGGGTTGATTGCGATGTGACGAGCGCGTCGACCCTACTGGACGGAGAGGATGAGGCAGGTGGCGTCGTCGGAGAAGCTATTGTTGCAGTGTGCGGTCACAGTGTTCATGAGCGAATCGAGTAGTTGTTTGGCGCAGAGGTCTTTGTGGTCGCGGATGAATTGCACTAAGCGCTCTTCGCCAAACTCATCGACGCTGTCGCCGCCAGCTTCGGTAATGCCATCAGTATAGAAGACAACGCGATCGCCGGGTTGGAGGACATGCTCGGCATCGTGATACTGCCACTCGGGCATTTGTCCCAGGACCATGTCTGGTGTATCGAGCGGGAAAGCTTCGCCGTTTTCGCGAACGAGGATGGGCGCGTTGTGTCCGGCGTTGGAGTAGGCGAACTTGCGCGATTCGGGATCGTAGAGTGCGTAGAAGAACGAAATGAACTTATCGCTGGCACCATTGCGGCAGGCAAGAGCGTTCACGCGGCGGTTGAGTTCGGAGGGCTTTACCCAATCGGCGGCAGTCACTTTTACGGCGGCCTGGAGGTTGCTCATCATGAGCGCAGCGGGGAGACCTTTGCCGATGACGTCCGCGATACAGAGGCCAAGCTTGTCGCCGAGTTGCAGGACATCGAAGTAATCGCCGGCGACAGAACCGGCCGGACGGCAGGCACCAGCGAGGTCGGCGCCTGGAATGACGGGAAGAGCGGAAGGCATGAGTCGACGTTGCACGGCGACGGCTTCGTTCATCTCGTGATCCGCTTTGAACTTGTGCAGCAATTCGGCGCGATGCGCGCCAATATGTTTTTCGGCGAGATGGAGAAGGTGATTGTTGTCCCAGGGCTTCTGGATGAAATCGCGGGCACCCATATGCATGGCCTGCACGGCAAGTTCGATGCTGCCCCACGCGGTCATCACAATTACGGGGGGTGGAGAGGGTAGTTTGCGAAGCATGCCCAAAATCTCCAACCCCTCGCTTCCCGAGGTAGTGTCGCGGCGATAGTTCAAATCCATTAAAACTAAGTCGTAAGAATTGGAGTCGAGTTTCGTGAGGATGGCGTCGGGAGTCGTCGCGCCGTCCGCGGAGTAGCCCGCACCTTTTAGCAGGAGGTAGAGAGCATCCTGGACGTCCTGCTGGTCTTCACCGATCAGGATGCGAGCGGGTTGGGCGGCGGTGTTCATGCGACGGTCGCAAAGGGAATATGCACGTAGGACGCCAGCGCAAGCGCTCGAGAAAACACTTGGGGCACAGTGAGTTGCAGCCGCGCACGACGCCGAGGAAGTGTTCACGACCGAGGCGTTGTGTTCGCTTCCGGACACTTGGTTTCGCGCGGACCGCAGTGGTGAGATGAAGGAGCGTAGGGGTTCGATTCAGAACAAAGCGTGAGTCGGAAGGAAAAGAAGAGCTTACGAAACGTGGGGAAACGATTCTGTTTTGCTTGCGAATTGCGGGAGTCTAAGTAAAATACCTTGGTCGTCTTCCGTAAAGAGTTACAGAAAAATTTCGGCTCGAAAGGGAGCTCACACTTGGATATTCAAAACCTACTCGCTGAACTAAAGCAAGAACGTGACCGGATCGAACAAGCGATTTCCGCGCTAGAAGGTTTAGGCGGAGCTCGCAAGGGCCCGGGCAGAGGACGCAGAGGTCGCCGGCACATGAGCGCGGAAGCGCGTGCCCGCATCTCGAAGGCGATGAAGCTTCGATGGGCCCAGCGAAAAAGAAAGACGTCAGCGGCGTAGTTTCAGAGCCTAAAGCTGCGGCTCCAGCCCAGAAACGATGCTCTCCTTCATTCCTGCCATCCCGCGACCTTTGGCACGGAACTCCAAAATGTTGTAAATCGGAGACGAGGGAGGGCGTTCTTCTTTCCGCGATCGCGGAATAGCGACATTTTCGATGGCATTTCGACGATCGCGGGCCTTGGAATTCAATGGGTCTTCGCGGTCAAGGGTGAGCAGGGCGGTGATTGCTTTTTCGACGCAGTGAAGGCGGCGATGCAGCTTTCTTAATTGCTCGGATCGGGTCATGGCTCGTGGAATTCTCCGGGCCACCATTCTCCACGGCCCATAGCAAGCACACACAATCCCAAAAATTTGTTCTGAAACTGGAACACCCGGCTGAACTCTCCGGTCAGATTGAAGGGACTGGAGTTCAAATTTGCCGTTCCGTTCGCGTGACAGAAAGCGTTGCGGAGGGCTATATATTGTCCGTGCGCCACCTCCGCGGAGGTG